>CAIRBF010000291.1 GCA_903876715.1 uncultured beta proteobacterium | reverse complement strand
GCCGGTGGTGGTGGACAACAAGGCGGGCGCGGCCACCACCATCGGCGCCGACCTCGTGGCCAAGGCGCCGGCCGACGGCTACACCATGCTTCTTGCGCCCGCGCCTTTCGTGATCACCCAGTACGCCTACCCGAAGCTGCCCTACGACAGCCGGCGCGACTTCACCCCCGTGACGCTGCTCGTGACCAATCCGCTGGTGCTGGTGACCAACCCGACCAAAGTGCCGGGGCGCGGCGTGGCCGATTTCGTCGAGCACGCGAAGAAGAATCGCGGCGCAGTGGCGCACGGCACACCGGGCAATGGCAGCCTGCCGCACCTGGCGGTGGAGCTGTTCCAGCTGCAGTCCGGCGTCGAGACGCTGCACGTGCCGTACAAGGGTGGCGGCCCGGCGGTGATCGACCTGGTTGCGGGTCAGGTGTCCTTCATGTTTGCGAGCCCGCTCGAGGTCATGCAGCACGTCACCTCGGGCAAGCTGCAGGCCGTGGCGGTGACGGCCGACCGGCGCGTGCCCTACTGGCCGCAGGTGCCTACGCTCAAGGAGTCGGGCTACCCCGAGTACGAGGCCTATGCCTGGTTCGGCGTCGTCGTCGCCGCGGCCACGCCCAAGGACATCGTCGCGAAGATGAATGCCGACATCGTGGCCGTGCTGCGCCAGCCCGACATGGTCGAGCGCCTGAAGAACCTGGGCGCCGACGTGGCCGCCAACACGCCCGAGGAGTTCGGCCGTTTCCTGAACGCCGAGCATGCGCGCTGGTCGGCCGCGGTCAAGGCGGCCAAGGTCACGGTGCAATGAAGACCTACCCCGAGGGCGGCCGCTTCAACGGCCGTATCGAGCGCACCGCCGGCCAGTCCGAGCCGGCATGGCCGCAGCCGCCGAAGGCCCGGCCCGGGTCGCCCAACGTCATCGTCTTCCTGCTCGACGATGTCGGCTTCGCGCAGCTCGGCTGCTATGGCTCGGACATCCGCACGCCGAACATGGACCGCCTGGCCGCCGGCGGGCTGCGCTTTCGCGACTTCCACACCACGGCGATCTGCTCGCCCACGCGGGCCTGCCTGCTCACCGGGCGCAACCACCACTCCAACGGCGTGGGGATCATCCAGGAGATGGCCACCGGCTACCCGGGCTACAACGGCATGATCCCGAAGGAGAACGGCTTCCTGTCGGAGATGCTGCTGGCCCAGGGCTATGCCACCTTCGCCATCGGCAAGTGGCACCTGACGCTGGCGGCCGAGTACGCCTCTGGCGCGTCCAAGGCGCGCTGGCCGCTGTCGCGCGGCTTCGAGCGCTTCTACGGCTTCCTCGGCGGCAAGACCAACCAGTGGTCGCCGACGCTGGTGCACGACAGCCACTACATCGACCCGCCGCGCAGTTGGAAGGACGGCTACCACCTCAACGCCGACCTGGCCGACCAGGCCATGCGCTACATCACCGACCTGCGCACGGTGGCGCCCGACAAGCCCTTCTTCATGTACTACTGCCTCGGGGCCGGGCACGCCCCGCACCAGTGCGAGCCCGAATGGATCGAGCGCTACCGCGGCCGCTTCGACGCCGGCTGGGACGCCTGGCGCGAGGCCGTGTTCGCGCGCCAGCTCGAGATGGGCATCGTGCCGCCCGGCACCGTGCTCAGCGAGCGCCCGCCCTGGGTGCGCGCCTGGGCCAGCCTGTCGGCCGACGAGCGCCGCCTGTACGCCCGGCAGATGGAGGTCTTCGCCGGCTTCATGGAGCAGACCGATCACCACATCGGCCGCGTCATCGCCGACCTGGAGCGCCGCGGCGAACTCGACAACACGCTGATCCTGCTGGCCTCGGACAACGGCGCCTCGGCCGAGGGCGGCGAGCACGGCTCCTTCAACGAGTGCCAGTTCCCGAACCGCGTCGAGCCCACGGTGGCCGACAACCTGAAGCACCTGGACGAGTGGGGCAGCGTCAAGTCCTTCGCCAACTACGCCTGGGGCTGGGCCTGGGCCGGCAACACGCCGCTGCGGCGCTGGAAGCGCTACCTGCACCAGGGCGGCATGAGCGACCCGCTGATCGTGCACTGGCCGCGCGGCATCGCCGCCCGCGGCGAGGTGCGCTCGCAGTACGTGCACGTGGTCGACGTCACGCCCACCATCCTCGAAGCCCTGGGCCTGCAGCCGCCGGCGGTGCTGAACCACGTGCCGCAGCGCCCGCTCGAGGGCGTTAGCTTCGCCCACACCTTCGGTGACGCGCAGGCGCCGACGAACAAGCGCGTGCAGTACTACGAGATGATCGCCTCGCGCGCGATCTGGGCCGACGGCTGGAAGGCCGTGGTCGAGCAGCCGCAGGGCGAGATGCTGAGCGACGACATGCTCTCGCAACAGAAGTGGGAGCTCTACCACGTCGCCGAGGACTTCTCCGAGACCCGCGACCTCGCCGCCAAGCACCCGGACAAGCTGGCGCGTCTGGTCGAGCAGTGGTGGGCCGAGGCCGGCAAGTACAACGTGCTGCCGCTGGACTCGCGCATGCAGCTGCGCATGGGCGAGCGCAAGCCCGGCAGCCGCGCACCGGCGCGGCGGCACGTGTTCGAGCCCGGCGGCGCGCCGCAGTTCGAGTACACGGCGGTGAACCTGAAGAACCGTTCGCACACGATCACGGCCGACGTGCGCATCCCGCCCGAGGGCGCCGAGGGCGTGCTCTTCGCCCACGGCAGCTGGTTCTCGGGCTATTCGCTCTACCTCAAGGGCGACCGCCTGGTCTACGTGCACAACTACCTGGGCTTGCAGGAGTACCGCATCACCTCGGCCGGGTCGCTGCCGCGCGGCGACTGCACGCTCGCCTTCGCCTTCACCCGCACCGGAGAGCACCGCGGCCACGGCCGCCTGCTCGTCGACGGGCGCGAGGTCGGCGCGGGCGAGATCCCGCGCACCATCCCGGCCGTGATCGAGACCTCGGGCGAAGGCCAGTGCTGCGGCTACGACAGCGGCCTGCCGGTGACCGAGGACTACGACGCGCCTTTCCGCTTCACCGGGCTGCTGCGCCAGGTGGTCGTCGAGGTCGAGCCCGGGCCTGGTGAGGACCTCGAGGCCCAGGTGCGCGCGGCCTTCACCGACCATTGAAGTGGGTTCGCACTGGCGCGCCACGCACACAACACATCAGGGTGAATGCCCGCAGGAGATGACGATGGACCGCAGACAACTGATGCTGGGCGCCGGCCTGGCCGTGGCCGGGCTGCCGCAGGCACGGGCGCAGGCCTGGCCCGACAAGCCGCTGAAGCTGATCGTGCCCTACCCGCCGGGCGGCAACACCGACATCGTCGGCCGCCTGTATGCCCAGAAGCTGGCCGAGCGGGTGAAGCTGCCGGTGGTGGTGGACAACCGCGGCGGCGCAGCGGGGGCCATCGGCGCGGCTGCGGCCGCGAAGTCGCCCGCGGACGGCTACACCCTGGTCATCGGCGACTCGGGCTCGCTCATCATCGCCGCGCTGGCCAACCCGAACCTGCCCTACGCGCCGCTGAAGGACTTCGCGCCGATCAGCCTGGTCAGCTCGGTCTCCATCGTCGTGTGCGTGCGCCCCGACTCGCCCATCCGCGACATGGCCGACCTGATCGCCCGCGCACGCGCCCAACCGGGACGTCTGACCCTGGGCACGGGCGGTGTCGGCGGCCCGGCGCATTTGGCCTACGAACTGCTGGCCTCGATGACCGGCATCCAGCTGCTGCACGTGCCCTACAAGGGCGGCGCGGCGGCGACCACGGCCACCATCGGTGGCGAGGTGGACCTGATGATCGACGGATCGGCCTTCGCCCAGGTCAAGGGCGGGCGCCTGCGTGCCATCGCCGTCACCGGCCCGCGCCTGCCGGCCCTGCCCGACGTGCCGGGCATCGGCGAGACGGTCAGGGGCTTCGAGTTCACCAACTGGTGGGGCATGCTCGCACCGGCCGGCACCCCGGCCGAGGTGGTGCGCCGCCTGAACGAGGAGTTCACCGCGATTGCCGCCCTGCCGGAAGTGCAGGAGCGGCTCACCGCCCTCGGCCTCGCGGCGCGCCACAGCACGCCACCGCAGTTCGGCGACTTCCTGCGCGCCGAAACCGACAAGATCGGCGGCGTCGTCAAGTCCGCCGGCATCAAGCTCAACTGAGTCCCCATGAGCCGCCGTCGCCCCAACATCCTCTGGTACTGCACCGACCAGCAGCGCTGGGACACCATCCGCGCGCTGGGCCAGCAGCACATCGCCACCCCCACCCTGGACGGCCTGTGCGAGGGCGGCGTGGCCTTCCACCGCGCCTACACGCAAAGCCCCATCTGCACGCCGGCGCGTACCAGCTTCCTGACCGGGCGCTACCCGGCCTCACACCACGTCTACCGCAACGGCAACGCCTGGTTCCCGGCGCAGGAGACCCTGGTGACGCGGCTGTTCGCCGACGCCGGCTACGACTGCGGCTTGGTCGGCAAGCTGCACCTGACGGCGGCCAAGTACTACGAGAAGCGGCCTGACGACGGCTACCGCGTCTTCCACTGGAGCCACCACCCGCATCCGGACTTCATGCGTGGCCACGACTACGAGAACTGGCTGCGGCACGAGAAGAAGGTCGACCCGGTGGAGCTGTACGCGCCGCACAATGCCTTCTGCGGCCCTGGGGTGGCGGCCGAGTACCACCAGACCACCTGGGTCAGTGAAATGGCGATCCGCTTCATCACCGAGCAGCGGGATGGGCCGTGGATGCTGTCGCTCAACCCCTTCGACCCGCACGCGCCCTTCGACGCCCCGCCGGAATACCTGGCCCGCGTCGACGCCGAGTCGCTGCCGATGCCCTTGTTTCGCGACAGCGACATCGAGCGCCAGCGCGCCTTCGCGGCGATCGACCAGCAGACCAAGGTCGCGGTCGACCCTCGCCGGCGCCAGAAGCTGCAGGCCGTCGTCGAGACCGAGCACGACCTCGTCGCGTCCGCCCCGCCGCGCGCCTACGACGCGCTGGAGGTCAAGGCCAACTACTACGCGATGATCATGCTCATCGACGACCAGTTGCGCCGCATCCTCGACGTCCTGCGCGCCACGGGGCAGCTCGACAACACGGTCATCGTCTTCATGAGCGACCACGGCGAGCTGCTCGGCGACCACGGCCTGATCCTGAAGGGCTGCCGCTTCTTTGACGGCCTGGTGCGCGTGCCGCTGATCTTCAGCTGGCCGGGCGAACTGCGCGAGGGGCTTCGCAGCGATGCGCTGGTCGAGACTGTCGACGTGGCCCCGACGCTGCTCGAGGCGGCCGGTCTGCCGGTGCCGGTGTCGATGCAGGGGCGCTCACTGCTGCCGCTGATGCGCGGCCAGGCGGGGCCGCACCACCACAAGGACTGCGTGGTCAGCGAGTTCAAGGACTCCATCGGCGGCCCGCAGCACGCCGATCACAGCCACGGCTCGATGGTTTTCGACGGCCGCTACAAGAGCGTTGTCTACCACGGGCACCGCGTCGGCGAGCTCTACGACACCGAAGCCGACCCCGGCGAGTTCGACAACCTCTGGGACGACCCTGCCGCGCGCGAGCTCAAGCTCGAGCGTATGAAGGCCCACCTTGACGCGATGATGGCCACCGTCAGCGCCGGGCCTGAGCGGGCCGTCGCCTACTGAGGATGCCCCGGGGTCAGGCTGCACCCAGCCCTCCCGCGGGGGCGCACGAAGACTCGGGACGGCCCGGCGTTTTCTCGAAAGCCGAAGACGCGGGCGCTCAGCACAGGCCGTGAGCCTGGCCGTAGCGCTGCCAGTCCTCGGCGCCTGCGAAGCGCAGCTTTTCCGCGACGCGGTCGCGGCTGCGCGCGGCCTCGCCCGGCGTCAGGCGCAGCCGCTGCGCGGCGTCAGCCTCGCTCACACCCCCCGCCAGCAGGTGCAGCAGGCGCAGTTCGCGCGCGCTGAGGCGGGCGTGCGGCTCAATGCGCACGCGCCCGTTCGGCAACCCGTGCACCCGGTCGGCCAGGAGCGCGGGCACGTGACTGCCTCCCGAGGCGACGCGCCCCATGGCTGCGACCAGCGCCTGCGCCGGCGCATCCTTGCCGATGCAGCCGTTGGCCCCGGCCTCGAAGGCGCGCAGCGCGTAGACGGTCTCGGCGTGGATGCTCAGCATCAGGACCGGCATGTCCGAGCCGCTGGCGCGCAGCCGCCGCACCAGCTCGAACCCGCCCCTGCGGCGCAGCGCGACGTCGACCAGCGCGAGGTCGAACGTGCCGGATTGCAGGCGCGCCCATGCCTGCGGCCCGTCGGCGACCTCGCCGCAGGGCGTGGCCACCCCGGCGCTGGACAGCAG
>CAIRBF010000290.1 GCA_903876715.1 uncultured beta proteobacterium | reverse complement strand
GCACGTATTCGATGGCCTCGACGTAGTCGTCCACCGTTGACTGCGTGCCGCGGCGCAGGAAGGGCGGGAACATCGTCACGCCAACGAAGCCGCCGCGATCGGCGATGGCGCGCAATTGCGCATCGGTCTTGTTGCGCGGGTGCGCCTTCAGGCCCGCGGGCAGGCAGTGCGTGTAGGCCACCGGCTGTCTCGAGGCGCGGATCACGTCCTCGCTGGTCTTCGGGCCCACGTGGGACAGGTCGCACAGGATGCCCAGGCGGTTCATCTCGGCGATGACCTCGTGCCCGAACTCCGACAGGCCGCCGTCGTGCTTCTCGTAGCACCCGGTGCCGACCCAGTTCTGCGTGTTGTAGGCGAGCTGCATCACACCCACGCCAAGGGCCTTGAACAGGCCGAGGTAATCCAGCCGGTCCTCGATGCCCGAGAGGTTCTGCCAGCCCAGGATGATGCCGGTGCGGCCCTCGGCCTTGGCGCGGTGGATGTCGGCGGTGGTGAACACCTGCGTGATCAGGTCCGCGTGCTCGCGGAAGTGCGCCTGCCAGCGCGCCACCTGATCCATGCTGTCGCGGAAGTTCTCCCAGATCGAGCAGGTGCAGTTGGCCGCCGTCACGCCGCCGCGGCGCAGGTCCTCGAAGACCGCGCGGTCGAAGCGGGAGATGTTGAGCCCGTCGACGACGAGCAGTGAGTCGTGCAGGCGGTCGGGTGCGGGCATGGTCAGTCGACGAGGACGCCCGCCTGGGGCGGCCAGCACAAGTGTGACGAAGCACCGATCGGCGGCGGCGCCGCGCCGGCCGAGGGCATGGACACCAGGACGCGGCGGCCGTCGGCCGCCAGGGCCTCGACCTCGGTGCCGGCGCCCAGGTAGGTGACGTGGCGCACCGTGACCGGCAGCGAGTTCGTCCCGGCGGGCGGCGTGGCGTGCAAGGCAGCGCGCTCCGGGCGCACGCACAGCGCCGCCGGGCCCGCCACGCGCGATCCCTCGAAGGCGAACACCGCGCCGTCGGCCGTCTCGAAGCGCCCCGGCGCGGTCACGCGACCCTCGATCAGGTTGCACTGGCCGATGAAGGTGGCCACGAAGCGCGAGGCCGGGCGCTCGTAGAGGTCCTCGGCCGAGCCGAGCTGCTCCAGCCGGCCCTGGTTCATCACCCCGATGCGGTCGGCAATCGCCATGGCCTCGTCCTGGTCGTGCGTGACGAAGACCGAGGTGATGCGCGCCTGCTGCTGCAGCTCACGGATCTCGGTGCGCATCTGCGTGCGCAGCTTGGCGTCCAGCGCCGAGAAGGGTTCGTCGAGCAGCAGCACGTCGGGCTCGACGGCCATGGCGCGAGCCAGGGCTACGCGCTGCTTCTGCCCGCCCGACAGGGCCTTGGGGTGGCGCTGCGCCATGGCCTCGAGCTGCACCCAGCGCAGCATCTCGGCCACCTTGGCGGCCTTGCGCTGCGCATCCCAGCCGCGCACGCGCAGGCCGAAGGCGACGTTCTGCTCCACCGTCAGGTGCGGGAAGAGCGCGTAGCCCTGGAAGACCATGCCGACATTGCGCCGGTGCACCGGCAAGGCAGTCACGTCGCGCTCACCGAAGCGCACCGTGCCCTCGCTGGGCGCGACGAAGCCGGCGATCATGCGCAGGGTGGTGGTCTTGCCGCAGCCGCTGGGGCCGAGCAGCGCGAGCAACTCGCCATCCCGGATCTCCAGGTCCAGCCCGGAGACGGCGGTGAAGTCGCCGTAGGTCTTGCGGATGCGCGACAGGGTGACGCCGGCCATGGGTTCAGAACGCCTTTCCGAGCTTGACGTAACGGTCGGACAGCAGCAGCGCCGCGCCGATGACGAAGATCTGAACCGTGGCCACTGCGGCGATGGTCGAGTCCAGGTTCCACTCGAGGTAGGTGACGATGGCGATCGGCAGCGTGGTCTTGCCCGGCCCGACGAGGAAGAGCGACTTCTCCAGGTCGGAGAAGGAGGCGATGAAGGAGAACATCGCGGCCGCGATGACGCCGGGGCGGATGATGGGCAGCGTAACGAGGAAGAAGGTCTGCAGCGGCGTGGCGCCGAGGCTGCGCGCGGCCTCCTCCGACGCGGCGTTGGCGGTCACGAGCGAGGCGCAGACCAGGCGCATCGTCCAGGGCAGCGCCACCATCGTGTGAGCGATGACCAGGCCGGGCAAGGTGGCGGCAAACTGCACCTCGCTGAAGATCTCCAGCTGGATGTAGTAAACGTAGACCGCCGCGCCGGCCACGATGGCGGGCACGTACATGGGCGACAGCAGCACCTGGCGAACGGTCTCCCGGCCCGGGAAGGGAAAGCGCTCGATCGCCAGGGCCGCGGGCACGCCCAGCAGCAGCGAGCACAGCGTGGCCATGACGCCCACCTCCAGGCTCATGACGAAGCCCGAGGAGAACTCGCTCAGCGACCAAGCGCGTGTGAACCACGACAGCGTGTAGCCGCTGGGCGGGAAGGTCAGGATCTTGTCGGCGAAGAACGAGGCCCAGACGATCACCACCAGCGGCAGCACGACGAAGGCGAAGACGCACGCCACCAGCAGCACGAACAGCAGGCGGCCGGGGGAGAGGCGAGGCATCACGGCAGGGCGCCTTCAGAAGTAGCGGCGGCTGAGGTAGCGCGAAGAGACCACGGTCAGCACCAGGGTGGTCGCCATCAGGATACAGGCGAGCGTGGCGCCGAAGGGCCAGTTCGAGACCTTCGCGATCTGCTCGTAGACCACCGGCCCCATCATCTGCATCTTGGGCCCGCCGATCAGCACCGGCGTGGCGTAGGCGTTCATCGCCAGGGCGAAGCAGATCGCGGCCGCGGCGACGACGCCGGGCATGGCCAGCGGCAGTACCACGTTGAAAACGGTGCGCAAGGGCGAGTGCCCGAGCGAGCGGCCGGCTTCCTCCAGCGAGGCGGGGATGGAGTCGATCACGCTCTGCATCGTG
>CAIRBF010000289.1 GCA_903876715.1 uncultured beta proteobacterium | reverse complement strand
GCCCAGAAGGGCAACGCCGCCGGGTCGCCGCCCGGGAATCCTGCCGCCGCCATCGGGTTGATGGCCAGATACGCCGCATCGAAGCGCAGATACGCGAACGCGATCGCGAAGAACCCGACAATGCTGATGAGGGAGCCGATCCAGAACCCCCGATGCACGGTCCCGAGGGCCGAATCCGACGTCGCCTCGGGTCCGGCCTTGACACTGTAGGTGCTGATGATGGACCCGACGACGCCGACTGCCCGGACGAGCAACGGGAAGATGACGCCCTTGTGGCCGAAGCTGGCCATCCCCAGAATCATCGCGGCGACGATGGTGACTTCGTAGCTTTCGAAGATATCCGCCGCCATGCCGGCGCAGTCGCCCACGTTGTCGCCGACGTTGTCGGCGATCACCGCGGGGTTGCGCGGATCGTCCTCGGGGATGCCGGCCTCGACCTTGCCCACCAGGTCGGCGCCGACGTCAGCGCCCTTGGTGAAGATGCCGCCGCCCAAGCGCGCGAAGATCGAAATCAGGCTTGATCCGAACGCCACGCCGAGCATGGGCTTGAGCACGCTCGACAGCGTGGTCTCACCCTGCGGCATCTGGCCACCACCGGTGATCCACCAGAAAAACAGCACCACGCCCAGCAGGCCCAGGCCCACCACCAGCATGCCGGTGATGGCGCCGCCCTTGAAGGCGACATCCAGAGCCGGGCCGATGCCCTTGGTGGCAGCCTGCGCGGTACGCACGTTGGCGCGTACCGAGATGTTCATGCCGATGAAACCGCAGGCGCCCGACAGCACCGCGCCGAGCAGGAAGCCCGCCGCCGTCTTCACGCCCAGGCCCGGTGCGATCAGGATCAGCACGAACAGCACCACGCCGACCATGCCGATCGTCTTGTACTGCCGCGCCAAGTAGGCTGCCGCGCCCTGCTGGATCGCGCCAGCGATCTCCTGCATGCGCGCGTTGCCGGCGTCCTGCTGCAGGATCCAACTGCGCTGGATGAATCCGTAGATCACGGCCAGGAGGCCGCAAGCCAGCGCCAAGTACAGCGCCATCGATGTCGACATCTGGAGAACTCCTATTTTTTCGGGGTCTTCGAACGTGCCCGACGTCATGTCCGCGACACGACGCCATCCCCCACCGAGGAACGTTCCGATACTAAGGTAAGAACAACCCCGGCCGTGACGGTGTTTTCCTGCGGCCGCGCAGCCTGACGCCGGGCAGTGTCAGCCGATCGCAAGGGGGCGACCTAGAATCGGGGTTCTCCCTAGGTAACCCGTGCACCCGCTCGTCTGGCGGGCGCGCTAGACGGGTCCGCCTTACAGCGAACACCGCATCCATGAGCCTGCACAACGTTTCCCCCGGCCCCAAGGCACCCGACGAGTTCAACGTGATCATCGAGATCCCGATGAACGCCGATCCGATCAAGTACGAAGTGGATGAGGAGACCGGCGCCCTGTTCGTCGATCGATTCATGGCCACATCGATGCACTACCCGTGCAACTACGGCTACATCCCGCAGACGCTGGCCGACGATGGCGACCCGGTGGATGTGCTCGTCATCACCCCGGTGCCTCTGATACCGGGGGTGGTGGTGACCTGCCGGCCGCTGGGTGTACTGAAGATGAACGACGAGGCCGGCGGCGACAACAAGCTGCTGGCGGTGCCGACGGACAAGATCCTGTCGATCTACACCCAGTGGAAGAGGCCGGAAGACCTGAACCCGATGCGGCTCAGGACCATCCAGCATTTCTTCGAGCACTACAAGGACCTGGAGGCGGGTAAATGGGTCCAGGTTCTTGGCTGGGAGGGTCCCGACAGCGCTCGTACCGAGGTCAGCGTCGGCATGGTCAACTGGCAGGCCAAGCACCGCGCCTGAAGGGGTTGCGCTCACCCAGTTCGTCGATGTAGGCGTCGACCGCGCCGCCTTCGCGTTCCAGGAAGTCCGCCACCGCGCCCGCAAAGCGTTCGTCGGCCAGCCAGTGGGCTGACCAGGTGCGCACCGGCAGCAGTCCGCGCGCCATCTTGTGTTCGCCCTGCGCTCCGCCCTCGAAGCGCTCCCACCCGCGTTCGAGGCACCAGGCCAACGGCTGGTAGTAGCAGGCCTCGAAGTGCAGGCAGGGTACGTGCTCGATGCAGCCCCAATAGCGCCCGAAGGCCACGCGGCGCTGCGGGTCGATGGCGATCAGAGAAGACGCCACCGGCGCTCCGTCACGCCGGGCGACGAACATCAGCCAGTGCCCGGGCATGGTGTGCGCCACCTCGGCGAAGAAAGCGCGTGTGAGGTAGGGGGCGGATCGGTGTTCGGCGTAGGTTCGGGTGTAGCAGTGGTGGAAGAAGTCCCACAGCGGCGCCTCGATGGCGCTGCCCTCGTGGGCTGTGAAGGTGATGCCGGCCTCGGCCACGCGGCGCCGCTCTTGCAGGATGTTCTTGCGTTTGTGGCGCTGAAGGCGGCCAATGAACTCGTCGAAGCTCGCACAGGGCTGCGTGTTGTCGCGCTGCCAGTGGAACTGCACGCCTTCGCGCAGCAACCATCCCTGGGTGCGCAGGACCTGCAGGTCTGCATCGTCGATGAAGAGCAGATGCGCTGACGAAGACGACGCCTCCTGCGCGAATGCACGCACGGCGCTCGCCAGTGCTTGTCGGGAACTGGCGTCGCGTGCCAGCAGCCGTGTTCCCGGTACGGGCGTGAAGGGCACGGCGCCGAGCAGCTTCGGGTAATAGGACAGTCCGTGGCGGCGGTACGCGTCTGCCCAGGCCCAGTCGAAGACGTACTCGCCCCAGGAATGGGTCTTCAGGTACAGCGCGGCACCTGCTTGCAGCATGCCGTCGCGCCACAGGGTCAGCCGCCGCGGTGTCCAGCCAGTGCCCGGCACCGCGCTGCCTGAGCGGTGCAGGGCAGCCAGGTAGGCATGGCAAAGAAAAGGCGTGGGGTGCGGCTGTCCAGCGAGCAGCTGGTCCCAGGCAGCTCCATCGATGGCATCGGGGTCTTCGTCGACCCGAAGGTGATAATCGTCCACAGTGGATTCTGACGCGATGACGCGGCCGCCGTGGCGGTCGGGGCTCAGATCCTGATGGGCTGGCAGGCCCTGGAGGAATCGGGATGTTGAGGGTGGCGATCGCCCAGGTCAATCCGGTGGTCGGGGACCTCGAAGGTAATGCGCATTTGGTGGCCGATGCGGCGCGTCGTGCGCACGCGCAAGGGGCTGCCGTACTGCTGGCGCCCGAGCTGTGCCTGACTGGCTACCCGCCCGAGGACCTGCTGCTGCGCCCGGCCTTCATGGACGCCTGCGAGCGTGTGCTCTCTTCGCTCGCGCATGGCCTGGCCGATCTGCCGGGCCTGCGGGTGGTCGTAGGCCACCCGATGCGGCAGACCGGCGTGCCCGACCTGCAATCCCGCTCGCTGTCGGTTCCGCGTCGCTTCAACGCCGCCTCCGTCCTTGGGGAGGGGAGGGTGCTCGGCACCTACTGCAAGCGCGAGCTGCCGAACTATCAGGTGTTCGACGAGCGGCGCTACTTCGTGTCCGGCCGTGAGGCCGGCACCCAGGCGCTCGTGTTCGAGGCCGCCGGCATGCGCCTGGGTGTGTTGATCTGCGAGGATGCTTGGTTCGACGAGCCAGCGGCGTTGGCGCGTGAGGCCGGCGCTCAGGCCTTGTGCGTGCTCAATGCCTCGCCCTTCCACCTCGACAAGGCCTTCGAGCGCGAACAGCGCATGGCCGAGCGCGCGCGCGCTACCGGCCTGCCGCTGCTTTACGCACACCTCGTCGGCGGCCAGGACGAGGTCGTCTTTGACGGCGCCTCGTTCGCCGTCGATGCGCATGGTCGCCTGGGCGCACGGGCGCCCATGTTCGAGTCCCACCTCCTGCTCGTCGACGTCGAGCCCGGCGGGGCCGTGTCCGGGCCCTTGGCGTCTGTGCCGGAACCGGAGGCGCAGGCCTGGCAGGCGCTGGTCACGGGCGTGCGCGACTATGTCGGCAAGAATGGCTTTCCGGGGGTGCTCCTCGGCCTTTCGGGCGGCATTGACTCGGCCCTGGTGCTGGCCGTTGCCGTCGATGCGCTGGGCGCGCAGCGGGTGCGCGCGGTGATGATGCCCTCGCCCTACACGGCTGACATCTCCTGGATCGATGCGCGCGACATGGCGATGCGTCTGGGCGTGCGCTATGACGAAATCGCGATCGCGCCCATGTTCGAGGCATTTCAGGCGGGGCTGGCGCCGCAGTTTGCGGGGCTGGCCGAGGACGCGACCGAGGAGAACATCCAGGCCCGCGTGCGTGGTACGTTGTTGATGGCCTTGTCGAACAAGACCGGCGCGATCGTGCTGACCACCGGTAACAAAAGCGAGATGGCCACCGGCTACTGCACGCTCTACGGCGACATGGCCGGTGGCTTCGCTGTCATCAAGGACGTGGCCAAGACCTTGGTCTACCGCCTGGCGCGTTGGAAGAACGACCAGCCCGTGCTGCGTGCCGACGGCTCCACGGGCCCGGTCATCCCTCAGCGCATCATCACGCGCGCACCCTCGGCCGAGTTGCGGCCGAACCAGACCGACCAGGACAGCCTGCCTCCGTACGAGGTCCTGGACGCCATCGTCGAGCACTACATGGAGCAGGACCGCAGCATTGACGACATCGTGGCTGCCGGCTACCAGCGTGCCGACGTCGAGCGCGTGACACGCCTGCTGAAGGTCAACGAGTACAAGCGGCGTCAGGCGCCCGTGGGAATCCGCATCACGCACCGGGCCTTCGGTCGTGACTGGCGCTACCCCATTACCTCCAGGTTCCGAGCCTGAACGCGTGCTTACACTGTCCCGTCGGCACCACAACCACCACCGCCCATGAAACAGATCACTGCCATCATCAAGCCCTTCAAGCTCGAGGAGGTCCGAGAGGCGTTGGCCGAGGTCGGCGTCTCCGGGCTGACCGTGACCGAGGTCAAGGGTTTTGGCCGCCAGAAGGGTCACACCGAGCTGTACCGCGGCGCGGAATACGTCGTCGACTTCCTTCCCAAGGTGAAGATCGAAGTCGTCGTCAAGGAGTCCGACGTCGACCGTTGCATCGAGGCGATCGTTCGCGCGGCGAAGACGGGCAAGATTGGCGACGGCAAGATCTTCGTCACGGCGGTGGAGCACGTGGTGCGCATCCGCACCGGCGAGACCGACGAATCCGCTGTCTGAGGCCGGACGTCAGATCCGAGCGTAATCGTCTGGGCCGGCGGCCCCGGCGGCCCGGCGATGCAGCGTGTGGAGCAGGTCTTGCGGGCGGTGGTCGATATCCAGCGTCTGCAACTGAGTTGCCGCGAGGAAGCCTGAGTCCACCGCGTGTTGCAAAAAGGCCAGCAGCGCGTCGTAGTAGCCACCGACATTCAGCACGCCCACGGGTTGATCGTGGTAGCCGATCTGGCGCCAAGTCCAGACCTCGAACAATTCTTCCAGCGTACCGATGCCACCCGGCAGGGCAAGAAACGCGCGCGCGCGCTCGGCCATCATCTGCTTGCGTTGGTGCATCGTCTCCACCACGTGCAATTCGTTCAGCCCGCGGTGGCCTACCTCGCGCTCCATCAGGATGCGCGGGATCACGCCGACGACGCGCCCGCCGTGTTCGAGTACCGCATCGGCGACCACACCCATCAGCCCCGCCTTGCCGCCGCCGTACACGAGCTGCCAGCCGCGCCGCCCGATCTCCTCGCCGACTTCGCGCGCTGCCTTGGCTTGGGCTGGATCCAGCCCGGTGCGCGAGCCGCAGTAGACGCACACTGAAAAGACGTCCTGACTCAAGTTCAAGCTCCCGGAGTGTCGACGCCGGCCTTCGGCGTCTGTCGAACATCCACCAAGCGAGTTCCGCACAGACGATCATGAAGGAACTGACGGTCACGTGAAAAAAAGGCTAGAAGGGCGTAAAGCATCATGCCTGTCAAGAGCGCCAGTGAGATGCGCCCGCCGCCGCTGATCTCGAACAAGCGCACGGCCCCCAGCGCAGGCAGGAACCAGAGCCAGCACAACAGGTAGCGGACGCTGGCGCGCGCCACGCCGGGTCGCCTGCCGGCGCGATCAACGAGTCGGATATGCCATGTGCGCATCGGCAGCGTCTGCCCCACGCGCGTCCAGAAGCCCACGAAGTAAATGCCCAGCACCAGGAAGACGAAGGCTTGCAGGCCATGCATGCCCTGCAAGGCGTGGCGCTGGGCCGTCAGCGTTCCGTACAGGAAGCCGGCGACCATCACCACGCCGAATATGAGCACGCCCTCGTAGACGAAGCTCAGCAGGCGCCTTCGCAAGTTGGCTGGTTGCCACGAAGAGCTCGGCACGGCCGGTGGAATAGCGACAGGCATCGAGACAGATGGGGTGAGCGTTCGGCCAGCAGGCCGGAGGGCCCATTCGGCTGCCCCGTCAACGCCGGGGATGAAGTATCCCACCGGAGCGCCGCGGCCCGTCTTCGAGCGACTACAGAGCCCGTGCTCGAGGAGGGTGACATAATCTGCTCTTTTCGCCCAAAGCGAATCCGGTCTCGAGCCGCGGACCCGACAGGGAGCCGCGGAACTTTTGATCGCGCAGGCACCGAAGCCGCCTCACAAGGGTGCGACCGAGGTGCACCGATGGTTTTTCGTCAGAGAAATTCACAGAGGTTCTCCCATGGACATGTCTGCCGCGGAAGTCAAGCGTGCCGCATCGGCACAAGCAAGCTCCCCCTGCGATGACCCGAACGGGTCGGAAATACTCGTTCTCTGCCTGCAGGCCGAGGGCGTCAAGTACCTCTGGGGCTACCCTGGTGGTGCGGTCTTGTACATCTACGACGCCTTGTACAAGCAGGACACGATCGAGCACGTCCTCGTGCGTCACGAGCAGGCCGCCGTGCACGCCGCCGATGGCTATGCACGCGCCACCGGCGACGTGGGCGTGGCGCTCGTCACCTCGGGCCCGGGCGTGACGAATGCTGTCACCGGCATCGCCACCGCTTACATGGATTCGATCCCGATGGTCATCATCACCGGTCAGGTGCCGACGGCAGCGATCGGGCTGGATGCGTTCCAGGAATGCGACACGGTCGGTATTACCCGCCCCATCGTCAAGCACAACTTCCTGGTCAAGGACGTGCGTGAGCTCGCGCAGACGATGAAGAAGGCTTTCCACCTGGCGCGCAGCGGACGGCCGGGGCCCGTGGTCGTCGATGTCCCGAAGGATGTATCGCTGAAGACCGCGCCATTCCACTACCCCGAGACCGTCTCGATGCGGTCGTACAACCCGGTGCGCAAGGGCCATGCGGGCCAGATCCGCAAGGCGGTGCAGTTGCTGCTGTCGGCCCGCAGGCCCTACATCTATACCGGCGGTGGAGTCATCCTCGGCGAGGCAAGCGCCGAGCTGCGCGCGCTGGTGGACATGCTCGGCTTCCCGTGCACGAACACGCTCATGGGCCTGGGCGCGATCCCGGCCTCCGACCCGAGATTCCTGGGCATGCTCGGCATGCACGGGACCTATGAGGCCAACATGACCATGCAGCACTGCGATGTGCTGCTGGCTGTCGGTGCGCGGTTCGACGACCGGGTGATCGGCAATCCGAAGCACTTTGCATCCGTTGAGCGCAAGATCATCCATATCGACATCGACCCCTCGTCGATTTCCAAGCGGGTCAAGGTTGACATTCCCATCGTTGGCGACGTCAAGGACGTGCTGCAGGATCTGATCGCCCAGATCCGCGAGGCCACCACGCGCCCTGACCCGGCGGCGCTGCAGGCTTGGTGGGCGCAGGTCGATGTGTGGCGTGGTCGCCAGTGCTTGAACTTCCGCGACAGCAGTGAGGTCATCAAGCCGCAGATGGTGGTGCAAACACTGCACCGCTTGACCCGCGGCACGGATGCCTATGTCACTTCCGATGTCGGCCAGCACCAGATGTGGGCGGCGCAGTACTACGGCTTCGACGAGCCGCGCCGTTGGATCAACTCTGGTGGGCTTGGGACCATGGGCGTGGGACTGCCCTACGCGATGGGCATCAAGCTGGCCAAGCCCGATGCTGACGTCTTCTGCATCACGGGCGAGGGCTCGATCCAGATGTGCCTGCAGGAACTGTCGACCTGTCTGCAATACAACACGCCGGTCAAGGTCATCGCCCTGAACAACCGCTACCTTGGCATGGTGCGGCAGTGGCAGCAACTCGACTACGGCGGTCGGTACTCGCACAGCTACATGGATGCTCTGCCGGACTTCGTGAAACTCGCTGAGGCTTATGGTCACATCGGCTTGAAGATCGAGCGGCCGGCGGACGTCGAACCGGCGTTGAAAGAGGCGATCCGCTTGAAGAACCGCACCGTATTCCTTGACGTCCGCACCGACCCCACCGAGAACGTCTGGCCCATGGTGCAGGCGGGCAAGGGCATCACGGAGATGCTGCTCGGCTCCGAAGACCTGTGACGAGGTGCGGCTGGCGGTTGTGGCGGGGCGTCATCGCGTCCTGCTCGCAGACCTCCGGCCGCCTCCCACAGACCTTTCATCCACTCTTCCCCACATCGAAGGTCGCTGCCGAGGACGGCCCGCTCACCCGCGGACCGATCGGAGGGTGCGAAGGACGAAGCCCATGAAACATGTCATCGCTGTGCTGCTCGAGAACGAGCCCGGCGCCCTGTCTCGCGTGGTCGCGCTGTTCTCTGCGCGCGGCTACAACATCGAGAGCCTGAGCGTCGCCCCGACCGAGGACGCCTCGTTGTCGCGTCTGACCATCGTCACCACCGGTTCCGACGACATCATCGAGCAGATCACCAAGCACCTGAACCGGTTGATCGAGGTGGTCAAGGTCGTGGATCTGACCGAGGGCAGCTTCACCGAGCGTGAGCTGATGCTGATCAAGGTCCGCGCGGTGGGCAAGGAGCGGGAGGAGATGTCGCGCATGACCGACATCTTCCGTGGTCGCATTATTGATGTGACGGAGAAGACCTATACGATCGAGCTGACGGGCGACTCGGCCAAGCTCGACGCATTCATCGCTGCGGTCGACCGCGCAGCGATCCTCGAGACCGTCCGCACCGGTGCCTGCGGCATCGGCCGCGGCGAGCGCATCCTCCGAGTCTGAACCCGTCCCCCTGGAGCATCCCCATGAAGGTTTATTACGACAAAGACGCCGACCTCAGCCTGATCAAGGGCAAGAATGTCACCATCGTCGGCTACGGCTCGCAAGGCCACGCCCACGCTCAGAACCTCAATGACAGCGGTGTCAAGGTCACGGTGGGCCTGCGCCGGGGCGGCGCGTCCTGGGCCAAGGTCGAGAAGGCCGGGTTGAAGGTGGCGGAAGTGGCCGAGGCCGTCAAGACGGCCGACGTCGTGATGATCTTGCTGCCCGACGAGCAAATCGCTGCGGTCTACAAGAACGATGTCGAGCCGAACATCCGCCAGGGTGCCTCTCTCGCCTTTGCGCACGGGTTCAACGTCCACTACGGTCAGGTCGTCCCGCGCGATGACCTCGACGTCTGGATGGTCGCGCCCAAGGCGCCCGGCCACACGGTGCGCAGCACCTACGCGCAGGGCGGCGGTGTGCCGCACCTGATCGCGGTTCATGCCGACCGCTCGGGCAAGGCGCGCGACTTGGCGCTGAGCTACGCCGCAGCCAACGGCGGTGGCAAGGCCGGCATCATCGAGACGAACTTCCGGGAAGAGACCGAGACCGACCTGTTTGGTGAACAGACGGTCCTTTGCGGCGGTACCGTCGAGCTCATCAAGGCCGGTTTCGAGACCCTGGTGGAAGCCGGCTACGCACCCGAGATGGCCTATTTCGAGTGCCTGCACGAGCTCAAGTTGATCGTCGACCTCATCTACGAGGGCGGCATCGCCAACATGAACTACTCGATCTCGAACAACGCCGAATACGGCGAGTACGTCACCGGGCCCAAGATCGTCAATGACGAGACCCGGCGCGCGATGCGCGAGGTGCTCAAGGACATCCAGACTGGCGAGTACGCCAAGAGCTTCATCCTGGAGAACAGGGCCGGAGCGCCGACTTTGATGTCTCGCCGCCGGTTGATGGGCGAGCACCAAATCGAGGTCGTCGGTGAGAAGCTGCGTGCCATGATGCCCTGGATCAAGGCCAACAAGCTCGTCGACAAGAGCCGCAACTGATGCGCAACGGCGCGCCGGAACCGACCGAAGAGGGTGGTGCCGAGGCCCCGAGGCCGCGGCGCAAGGGCATCTATGTCCTGCCCAATGCGGTCACACTTGCGGCGCTGTTCGCTGGGTTCTATGCCATCGTGATGGCGATGAATTCGCGCTTCGAGGCGGCGGCCATCGGCATCTTCTGTGCGGCTGTCCTTGATGGGCTGGACGGCCGCATTGCCCGCATGACGAACACGCAGAGCGCGTTCGGCGAGCAGATGGACAGCCTTTGCGACATGGTTAGCTTCGGGCTCGCACCGGCGCTGATCGTCTACGAGTGGGCGCTCAAGGGGCTGGGCAAGATCGGCTGGGTCGCAGCCTTCGTCTACTGCGCCGGCGCTGCGCTGCGCCTGGCCCGCTTCAACACCAACATCGGGGTGGTCGACAAGCGATTCTTCCAGGGCTTGCCCAGTCCGGCGGCGGCAGCGCTCGTCGTTGGTCTGATCTTCGTGATGGAGGACGCGGGCTACCGTAACGCCCACAAGCTGGACTGGTTGGCCTGGACGGCGCTGGGCGTGACCTTGTTCGCTGGTCTGACGATGGTCACCAATCTGCCTTACTACAGTTTCAAGGTGGTGGGCGGCCGCCGTACTGTGCCGTTTGCAGTGATCGTCGCCGTGGCGCTGGGGATCGCCGCGGTCAGCATGCACCCGCCGATCGCGCTGTTCCTGCTGTTTTGCGCCTACGGTGTGTCGGGCTACGTCGTGTACGGCTACCGCAAGGCAAAGGGCGCGCCGGTCAGCGTCATCGCCACATCCACCGATGAGCCCGACGAGCGCGGGCTGCACCAGTGAGCCAGGGGCGGTCTGTCGGAGGCCGAGTCGCTGGGGCCGGCTTGTCCGGGCTCCGGGCTCGCTCCGCTGGTTTACGCCAAGGGCCTCATTACCGCCTGTGTTACATTAAATGTCGATGATTCACATGATCGTTCAATCCCTAGTGCTAGGAGCCTGCTCGCCATCAGGGGGTTGACCGTTTTCGTTCGTTTTTCCGGATCGACGGCCCGCCCAGCGCACTGCAGCGGGCCGTTTTCATTGGTGAGTCCCGATCCGGCTGCGTGCAAGAAGCCAGGAGAACAAGCATGTCCGACCAATTGATCATTTTCGACACCACCCTGCGTGACGGCGAACAGTCGCCCGGGGCTTCGATGACGCGTGAGGAGAAGTTGCGTATCGCACGCCAGCTTGAGCGTTTGCGAGTGGATGTCATCGAGGCCGGGTTCGCCGCGTCGAGCAATGGTGATTTCGAGGCCGTCCGGGCCATCGCGGCGGCTATCAAGGAAAGCGTTGTGTGCTCGCTGGCGCGGGCCAACGATCGAGACATTTCCCGTGCTGCTGAAGCGCTGCAACCTGCAGCGCGTGCGCGCATCCACACCTTCATCGCCACCAGCGATCTGCACATGGAGAAGAAGCTGCGCATGACGCGCGAGCAGGTGCTCGAGCAGTCAAGACAGGCCGTGCGTTTTGCTCGAAA
This sequence comes from uncultured beta proteobacterium, assembly GCA_903876715.1. GTDB lineage: Bacteria > Pseudomonadota > Gammaproteobacteria > Burkholderiales > Burkholderiaceae_C > Rubrivivax. The sequence continues at coordinate 78,135 of CAIRBF010000289.1, read as the reverse complement.
CCTGTGTAATGACGTGGAGTTTTCCGCCGAGGATGGTTATCGTTCCGATCCTGATTTTCTGGCTAGGGTCGTCGAGGTCGCCATTGCCGAGGGCGCCACGACGATCAACATTCCCGATACCGTGGGCTATGCCATCCCCGAGTTGTACGGGGAATTCATCCGCAAGCTCCGCGAGCGCATTCCAAGCTCCGACAGAGCTGTTTGGTCTGTCCACTGCCACAACGATCTGGGGATGGCGGTGGCCAATTCGCTTGCGGGCGTGACCATCGGCGGCGCCCGGCAGATCGAATGCACGATCAACGGTCTGGGTGAGCGCGCGGGTAACTGCTCGCTCGAAGAGGTGGTGATGGCTGTGCGCACGCGCCGGGATTACTTTGGCCTTCAGGTCGGCATCGATGCGTCCCAGATCGTGCCCGCGTCGCGCCTCGTGGCGCAGACCACGGGCTTTGTCGTGCAACCTAACAAGGCCGTGGTGGGCGCCAATGCCTTCGCGCATGCCTCGGGCATTCACCAGGATGGCGTCCTGAAGGCACGAGATACCTACGAGATCATGCGCGCCGAGGATGTGGGCTGGTCTGCAAACCGAATCGTGCTCGGCAAGCTTTCTGGGCGCAACGCTTTCAAGCAGCGCTTGCAGGAGTTGGGCGTCGAGCTTGATTCCGAAGCGGAGGTCAACGCGGCCTTCACGCGCTTCAAGGACCTGGCTGATCGCAAGAGCGACATCTTCGACGAGGACATCATCGCGCTCGTTGGTGATGAGAGCGTCACAAGCGAGCAGGAGTACTTTCGATTGCTCTCGCTGTCGCAGCACTCAGAGACGGGCGAGCGGCCGCATGCCCGTGTGACTTTTGCCGCTGGCTCTCAGGAGTTGCGTGCGGAGAGTGAAGGCAACGGACCAGTCGATGCCAGCCTGAAAGCCATAGAGTCCAAGCTGTCGTCGGGCGCTGAACTGCTGTTGTATTCCGTCAACGCCATTACCTCCGGCAGCACTGAGTCCCAGGGGGAAGTCACCGTGCGTCTCCAACTGGGCGGGCGGGTGGTCAATGGCGTCGGAGCTGATCCGGACATCGTGGTGGCGTCGGCCAAGGCCTATTTGGCAGCCTTGAACAAGCTGCGCAGCAAGACTGAACGCGTGGCGGCCCAGGGCTGACACTCGGCTGAAGCATCTTTTGAGCTGACCTGCGCAAGTCATTGATCTTGCTTCGAGCCGGCCTCTCTTTTACACTGCGATGCGGTTCTGGAGGTGGCATGGCTCGGGGTCAATTGTTCAAGCGCTGGTTGGCAGGGGCCCTGTCTGTATCGGTCTGGGTCACCCTGGGTGTCAGCCTTCCGACGTTCGCCGAAGCGCAGGGCAGGACTGCCGAGCGAGCCGCCGGTTCGAAGGATGGTGCCCAACGCGCTGGCTCGGCGAAGCGCAAGGAAGTGCGGCGTAAAAGTACGCGCGCAAATTCCCAGGCGCGTGCGGTGCCGCGCGCCTCGGCTGTTGCCGCCAAGCTGGATGACACGCCGCCAAGGCTTTCCTTCGGTCAGATGGCGGGCCTGCACGGCACACCCGACCCTCTTGACCTCAGGTCGAGCGTGGCGTTGGTTATCGACAAGGAGACCGACCAGATCCTGTTCAGCAAGAACTCGGAAGCGGTATTGCCCATCGCCTCGATCACGAAGCTGATGACGGCGCTTGTCGTGGTGGAGGCAAGGTTGCCTTTGGACGAGTCTCTGACGATTTCCCAGGCGGATGTCGACACCGAGAAGGGCAGCAGGTCCCGGTTGAATGTGGGTACGACCTTGACCCGCGGGCAGATGCTTCACCTGGCCCTGATGTCCTCCGAGAATCGGGCCGCGCATGCCCTCGGTCGTCATTACCCTGGCGGTATGGTCGCTTTTGTCGAGGCGATGAACCGCAAGGCGGCGGCACTGGGCATGCGCCGGACTCGATACGTCGAGCCCACGGGGCTGTCCAGCGCCAATCAATCGAGTGCCCTGGACTTGAGCGTGCTCGTGAAGGCGGCTTCGGAGCACCAGCTCATCCGCGAGCTATCAACCTCGAGCGACGCCCGCGTCGCCGTTGGTCGCCGGGAACTGGAGTTTCGCAACACCAACGGCCTGATCCGCAATCCTGGGTGGGACATCGGTCTGCAGAAGACGGGGTACATCTCCGAAGCGGGTCGTTGCCTCGTCATGCAGGCGCAACTGGCTGGCCGTCAGTTGATCATGGTGCTGCTGGATTCAGCGGGCAGGTACTCCCGTATCGGAGATGCGGAACGCCTGCGCAGCTGGGTTTCGGCATCGGTGCCTGCGTCTTCTGCCGCTCCCTGGACTTCGACCGGTCGGTGATGCGTTTGCGCTCGCCGGCCATGGCGCGGCGGTAGACAACCACGTCGGTTCAAGGCCCGCGGTGGCCTAGCGCCTTTGAGATCTCGCGGGCTGTGGTCCGCAGGCGGTCGGCCCAGGCCTCGTCTAGACGGTCCGCGGGTGCTGAGATCGACAGGCCGGCGATCAATTTGCCCTGGTCATCCAAGATGCCGGTGGCCATGCAGCGCACACCCAGCTCGAGTTCCTCGTCATCGCGGGCAAGGCCTTGGGCCCTCACGGCGGCGAGCTCGCGGTCGAGGCGGCCCGGGTCCGTGATGCTGTTGCGTGTGTGGCCGACCAGTCCTGTGCGCGTGATGTAGGCGCGCACACGTTGCGGATCGTCGGCAGCCAGGAAGAGCTTTCCCACCGAGGTCAGGTGCAGCGGTGCACGACCTCCGACCGCCCGTACCACTTGCATGCCTGAACGCTCGCTGTAGGTGCGTTCGATGTAGACGATTTCGTCGCCCTGCCGCATCGACAGGTTCACTGGTTGCTGAGTCAGGCGGTGCAACTCGCGCATGGGTCCAACGGCCGCCTCGCGCACGTCCAGCCTGGCCTTGACCAGGTTGCCCAGTTCGAGCAGGCGCATCCCTAGGCGGTAATTGCCCGCCTCGGGGCGGTCGACGAAGTGTCCGATCGCCAGATCGTTGAGGATTCGGTGCGCCGTCGAGGGGTGGAGTCCGGTCTCTTCGCTGATCGTCTTCAGAGGCACCGGGTCCTGGTGCCGGGCAAGCGCGTCCAGCAGGGCGAACGTGCGTTCCAGCACCTGGATGGCGGGGGTCGAGGCGTCGTTCTTGCTCATCAGTCCATATCGCTGGGCGACACTCGATTTTGCATCGCGAAAGCGCTTGCTGATCGCTGAATCGTCAAGGGCCATCGATGTCCGGGTTGGCGGCCGCACGCGCTGCAGCGATACCGTGGCGCACGGCACCCTCCAAAGTGGCCGGATAGGGACCGGCAACGTAGTCTGCCGCAGCCCAGAGCGCGGGCGCAACTCGCGCCGGCGGCCGACGCAGGCCGGCTGTGCACGCAAACGTGGCTTTCCGCTCGCAGACACTGCGCACCACGCGTGGCGACCCGTGCGCTCCGCATGCGCGAAACAGCGATTGCGCCTGCGCGAGGACGGCTGCCTGCGCATGCTCGAGGCCGTTCGTCATCCAAGGGTCGGCTGCGCTCGCGACGAAGGCGAAGGACCCAGGGGCCTCGCTGAGCCAGCCGTGGTCGAATGCGAACTGCGCCGGGCCGCCGTCCAAGCGCACCATCGGGTGGTGCATGAAGCGTGCGCCTTCGCACTGCACATAGGTGGTCAGGATGGACTGATGGCGCAGGCCATCCGCGAGGGCAGCCCAGGCCGGCGCGTGCGGCCGGGCCAGCCTGGCGGCCTCGCTGGACGTGCATGCCAGCACGACCACGTCGAAGGGTTGACCGTCCACAGCCCAGCCCATGTCGCTTCGATCCAGGGCCTGAACACGGATGCGCCGCTTCAGCCGAGCGCCGCGGCATTCGAGCCAGTGTGCAGCGGCGTCCGGGAGCAGTGAACCCAGCGGCACACGTGGCAGCAGCAGGTCGGCGCTGCCGCGGCCGCCCATCAGCGCGTCGCGCATCACGCGCAGGAAGACCTCAGCGCTGGCCTCATGCGCTTGCGTGTTCAGCGCGGCGACGCACAAGGTCTCGAGCAGTTCCATCCGCAGGGTTGGCGACAACCCACGGCACAAGCCCTCCACGCTGAGTGCAGGATCGCAGTGAAAGCCCGCTGCAGCCCATGCAGCGCAGCGCTTCAGCAGGGCCAGTCGGTCGGCCAGCGGCCAGGAGCGCAGCCCCAGGATCGCACGGGCGAAGGCCAGCGCTGCGTGCCCGTCGGGTAGGCGCAAGCCGCGGCCATGGGCGTCCTGCAGCGACAGCGGCGTCCGAAGCAGGACCGCTTCGGGCTCGACGCCGACCTGCCGCATCAGATCCAGCGTAGCCCGGTAGGCGCCGATCAGGATGTGCTGACCGTTGTCGCCGGTGTGGCCGGAACGCGCGACCGTGCGCGCCCGCCCGCCGATTGCTTGCGCCATCTCGAACACCGTGACTGACAGGCCTGCCTGCGTCAGGCCCACTGCTGCGGCCAGTCCGCCCCAGCCGGCGCCGATGATCGCCGCGGCGCGCTTCGACGCGCCACCGCTTCCCGCGGCGCTGGGCGTGTGCTGCCTCGCAGCGCTCTTCGTTGGCGGGCTCAGGCCGACCGCCACTGGGTGCGTGCCGCGATCCAAAGCTTGCGCAGCGGGGTCAGCGAGATGCGCTGGTGCAGCACCCGGAAGCCGCCGCGCTCGACCTCGAGCAACAGGGTGCGGTAGATGTTGGCCATCATCAGTCCGGGCTTCTGGGGGCGGAGGTCTTCTGCGGGCAACAAGGCCAATGCCTCATCGTAGAGGCGGTGCGCGCGCGCGGCCTGGAAGCGCATCAAGGCCTCGAAGCGCTCGCTGTAGCCCCAGGGCGATTCGCGCCTGAGCAACTCCTGCGCCTTCACGTCAAACTGCCGCAATTCGGACATCGGGATGTAGATGCGCCCCCGGCGCGCGTCGTCGCCGACATCGCGGATGATGTTCGTCAACTGCATGGCACGGCCCAGACGGTGCGCGTAGGCGACCGTCTTCTCACTGCTGCGGCCGAAGATGTTGCATGCGACCTCACCAACAATGCCGGCCACGAGATGGCAATAGTGTTCCAGGCCGGTGTAGTCGAGGAACCGCGATTGCCTGAGGTCCATCTCGCAGCCGTCGATCACTGCCTCCAGATGCCGCTTTTCGATGTTGAAAAGCGGTGCCAGCGGCATCAGGGCCTGCGTTACAGGGTGCCCGGCCCGGCCGTCGTAGGCGCGGCTGACTTCATCGCGCCACCAGGCCAGCTTCACACCGGCCACGCCGAGGTCACTGACCTCGTCGACCACATCGTCCACCTCGCGGCAAAAGGCGTAGAAGGCGGTGATGGCAGCGCGGCGCTGGGGTGGCAGAAAGAGGAAGGCGTAGTAGAAGCTCGAGCCGCTGCGCGCTGCCTTGTCCTGTACGTACTGCTGCGGAGTCACTCTACGCTCCCGGTCCGACTGGCGTGATTGCGCATTGTCAACGCGCACCAGGCCATTGGCAGCGCGTCCCGCGCACCGATGACCGGGCGGTGGCTCATGACACGGTAACCCGCGCGCCGGATCTTCTCGAGGATTCGCAGTCCCCCCTGCACAACCAATCGAAGTTCCCAGCCCGCTCTGCCGGGAAGCTGCAGGGCGAGGTCCGCGCCGTCGAGCATGGTCTGGCGCGCCCAAGTGCACAGGCCGCGCAGCATCGCCTGGGTCGCAGGGCTGTCGCGCAGGTTCGCCGGGTCGTCCAGGTTGACGCCGTGGTGCCGCGCGTCCTCGGCTGGCAGGTAGACACGACCCCGCGGCAGGTCGACGCTGCAGTCCTGCCAAAAGTTGATGAGCTGCAGCGCGGTGCAGATGCAGTCCGCGCGGCGCAGCGCACCGTCGTCGACCAGGCCGTACAGGTGCAACAGCACGCGTCCCACGGGATTGGCCGAACGTCGGCAGTAGTCAAGCAGTTGTTCGCGGTCGGCATAACGTGGGTTGCGTACGTCTTGCAAAAAGGCATCGAGCAGGTCTTCGAGGGGCTGGGTCGGCAAGCGATGCGCCAGGATGGAGCGCTGCAAGGGGACGAAGACGTGAGCCCAACGCGGCGTTGGTGCCTGGCCTGCGCAAACGCGTCGCAGGTCGTCCCTGTACGCTTCGAGTTGCGCTTGTCGATGCGCCTCAGGGGCGTCCCCTTCGTCGGCGATATCGTCAGCCGTGCGTGCATAGCCGTAGATGGCCACGACAGCGCTGCGGATCCTCGGCGGACACAGCACCGAGGCCACGGGGAAGTTTTCGTAGTGCTCGACAGCCACCTTGGCATTGTCGCGCCCCTCGGCTTGAGGCCCATCCCGTCACAGGCCGGACGCGACCATGCCCGGGGCGATAAAATGGATGGTTTTCCAAATCGAAGCCAAATTTCAAGGTGGCTCCGGTGCCCAGCCCGCGCGGGTGGCGAAATTGGTAGACGCACCAGGTTTAGGTCCTGACGGGGGCGACCCCGTGTCGGTTCGAGTCCGACCCCGCGCACCATGCGACGAATTTTCAACAAACCCACAGAGACACGCCCATGTCCGTCAACGTCGAATCCCTCGGCAAGCTCGAGCGCCGCATCACCCTGACGCTGGCGGCGTCCGAGATCGGTAACGAGGTCAAGTCCCGACTCCAGCGCCTGGCGCGCACCGTCAAGGCCGATGGCTTTCGGCCCGGCAAGGTGCCGATGTCCGTCGTGACACAGCGCTTCGGGTATTCCGTCCAATACGAAGTCATCAACGATCGCGTGGGCAAAGCCTTCTCCGACGCCGCGGGCCAGGCTCAGTTGCGCGTAGCCGGTACACCTCAGATTGCCCAGAAGGACGAGGCGCCCGAGGGGCAACTCGCTTTCGACGCCACCTTCGAGGTCTACCCCGAGGTCCGTGTCGGCGACCTCTCTGCGCGGCAAATCGAGCGCGTGTCCACCGAGGTCACTGACGCTGCCATCGATCGCACGGTCGAGATCCTGCGTCGTCAGCGCCGCACGTTCAACCAGCGCCCGGCCGCCGAGGGCGCTGCGGAAACGGACCGCGTCACGATCGACTTCGAGGGCAAGATCGACGGTGAGCCTTTCGCTGGCGGCAAGGCCGACGCCTTCCAGTTCATCATCGGCGAAGGTCAGATGTTGGCTCAGTTCGACCAGGCGGTGCGCGGCATGAAGGTGGGCGAGAGCAAGACGTTTCCGCTGCAGTTTCCCGCCGACTATCAAGGCCAGGAGGTCGCAGGCAAAGAGGCCGACTTCCTGGTGACCATGAAGAAGGTGGAGGCTGCGCTGCTGCCGCCGGTCGACGAGGATTTCGTGCGCTCCTTGGGCATCAAGGATGCCACCGTGGAAGCGCTGCGCGCCGACGTGCGGCGCAACCTTGAGCGCGAGGTGAAGTTCCGCGTCAGTGCCCGTAACAAGGCCGCGGTGATGGACGCACTGCTGCAGGTGGCCGAACTCGATCTGCCCAAGGCGCTCGTCGACGCCGAGCGGCAGCGACTTGTGGATTCCGCGCGCGCCGACTTGAAGCAGCGCGGCGTGAAGGACGCGGAATCCGTCCCCATCCCCGAGGAGGCTTTCCAGCCGCAGGCCGAGCGCCGCGTGCGCCTGGGTTTGGTGGTCTCCGAGATCGTGAGGGACCACCAGCTCCAGGCCCGACCCGATCAACTACAGAAGCACATCGAAGAGATCAGCCAAAGCTACGAGCGGCCCGCCGACGTCATGCGCTACTACCTCGGCGACCGGCAGCGGATGGCTGAGGTCGAGGCCCTCGTCGTTGAGAGCAATGTCACTGAATTTGTGCTCTCGCGGGCGCAAGTTGCGGACAAGGCCTTGCCCTTCGACGAATTGATGGCTGCGGCCTGACCGCGGAAAGGACTGGCACATGAGCGCACTCGAAACCACTGGCCTGGGCATGGTGCCCATCGTCATCGAGCAGTCGGGCCGCGGCGAGCGCGCGTACGACATCTACAGTCGGCTGCTGCGTGAGCGCATCGTTTTTCTCGTGGGGCCGGTCAACGACCAGAGCGCCAACCTGGTCGTCGCCCAGATGCTGTTTCTCGAGAGCGAGAACCCGGACAAGGACATCTTCCTCTACATCAACTCGCCCGGCGGCAGCGTCAGCGCGGGTCTGGCGATCTACGACACGATGCAGTTCATCAAGCCTGACGTTTCGACGTTGTGCCTTGGTATCGCTGCAAGCATGGGCTCGTTCCTGCTGATGGCAGGGGCCAAGGGCAAGCGCGCGGCGCTGCCCAACGCCCGCGTCATGATTCACCAGCCATCCGGCGGCGCTCAGGGTCAAGCCACCGACATCGAGATCCATGCGCGCGAGATCCTCAAGACGCGGGAGCAGCTCAACCGCATCTACGCTGAGCGCACGGGACAGACTCTGGAGAAGATCCAATCTGACATGGAGCGTGACTTTTTCATGTCGCCCAACGAAGCAAAAGATTACGGGCTGATCGATCAAGTCCTTGAGAAACGCCCGGGCTGAAAGGGCGCGAAGGGCCTGCTTGCCAGGCCATTTCCGCAGCCAAGCCAGGGGCGAAGATGGTCTATCATGCCCGGATCCCTCTGGCAACTCTGCGAGCACGCACATCCTCATGGCCGACAAGAAAGGCTCTTCGAGCGAGAAAGTTCTTTACTGCTCGTTTTGCGGCAAGAGCCAGCACGAGGTCAAGAAGCTCATCGCTGGGCCGTCGGTCTTCATCTGCGATGAATGCATCGAGCTGTGCAACGACATCATCCGCGACGAGGCGCCTGCGGAGTCGGCTGTCGGACGGGCCGCGCGTTCTGACCTTCCGTTCCCGAGCGAGATCAAGGCGACGCTCGACCAGTATGTGATCGGCCAGGAACTTGCCAAGCGCACGCTGTCTGTGGCGGTTTACAACCACTACAAGCGGCTCAAGCACCTGGGTGGATCCAAGGACGAAGTTGAACTTGCCAAGAGCAACATCCTGCTGATCGGCCCTACGGGTTCAGGCAAGACGTTGCTTGCCCAGACACTCGCCCGCTTGCTCAACGTTCCCTTCGTGATCGCCGACGCGACGACGCTGACCGAGGCGGGTTATGTGGGTGAGGACGTCGAGAACATCATCCAGAAGCTGCTCCAGAACTGCAACTACGACATCGAGCGCGCTCAGCGCGGCATCGTCTACATCGACGAGATCGACAAGATCAGCCGTAAGGCCGACAACCCCAGCATCACGCGCGACGTTTCTGGTGAGGGCGTGCAGCAGGCCCTGCTCAAGCTCGTCGAGGGCACGATGGCGAGCGTGCCTCCCCAGGGCGGGCGCAAGCATCCGAACCAAGACTTCCTGCAGATCGACACGACCAACATCCTGTTCATCTGTGGCGGTGCCTTCGACGGTCTGGAGAAGGTGATCCAGAACCGCACTGAGAGATCGGGGATCTGGTTCGCCGCCACTGTGCACAGCAAGTCGGAGAAGCGGGCGGCGGATACGTTCCGCGAGGTCGAGCCCGAGGATCTCATCAAGTTCGGGCTGATTCCCGAATTGGTGGGTCGCCTGCCCGTGGTGGCGACGCTGGGTGAACTGACGGAGGACGCGCTCGTGCGCATCCTGACCGAGCCGCGCAATGCGCTGCTCAAGCAATACCAGAAGTTGTTCGCGATGGACAGCATCGAACTCGAGGTTCGTCCCTCTGCCCTTGGCGCGATCGCGCGCAAGGCGCTGGCGCGCAAGACTGGTGCCCGCGGCCTGCGATCGATCGTCGAGCAATCCCTGATGGACACCATGTACGAGTTGCCCACGCTGGACGGCGTGGCCAAGGTTGTGATCGACGAGCACATCGTCGAGGACGGCGCCAAGCCGCTCCTCGTCTACCGCGAGCAGGCCAAGGTCAGTGCCTGACGCACTGCCTGCATTTGTCCTGCGTCAGAGGCCTGTTCAGGCCTGCGCTTCCCTTGCATTCGCTGCCTCGGACCCCACGTTGGTCTGGAGAAAGTGAGGAATTCCATGTCAGGTCATCCCCTGTTACCCGCCGAGCCGCTGACCCTGCCGCTGTTGCCTCTGCGCGACGTCGTCGTGTTCCCGCACATGGTCATCCCGTTGTTTGTGGGCCGGCCGAAGTCGATCAAGGCGCTCGAAGCGGCCATGGAGGCCGGGCGTCAGATCATGCTGGTGGCGCAGAAGGCCGCCGGCAAGGATGAGCCCAAGCCCGAAGACATGTTCGAGGTCGGGTGCGTCTCGAGCATCCTGCAGATGCTCAAGCTTCCCGACGGCACCGTCAAGGTGCTGGTCGAGGGGGTCCAACGTGCCTGCACGCAACGCATCCGCGACACCGGGGAACATTTCGTTGGTGACGTCACGCCGGTGCCCCCGCAGGGGGAGGGCAGCCCCGAGATCGAGGCCCTGCGCCGCGCCGTCACGCAGCAGTTTGACCAGTACGTCAAGCTCAACAAGAAGATCCCGCCGGAGATCCTGACCTCGATCGCCGGCATCGACGACCCGGGCCGTCTGGCTGACACGATCGCGGCGCACCTGCCGCTGAAGCTGGAGTCAAAGCAGTCGGTGCTCGACTTGTTTCCCGTGGCCAAGCGTCTGGAGAAACTGCTCGAACTGCTTGAGCATGAAGTCGATATCTTGCAGGTGGAAAAGCGCATCCGCGGCCGCGTCAAGCGCCAGATGGAGAAGAGCCAGCGCGAGTATTATCTGAACGAGCAGGTCAAGGCCATCCAGAAGGAGCTCGGCGACGGGGAAGAGGGCGCCGATCTGGAAGAGCTCGAGAAGAAGATCAAGGCTGCGCGCATGCCCACTGAGGCGCGCAAGAAGGCCGACAACGAGCTGAAGAAGCTCAAGCTAATGTCCCCGATGTCGGCCGAGGCGACGGTAGTGCGCAACTACATCGACGTCATGGTCAACCTTCCCTGGGCCAAGAAGACCAAGATCAAGCACGATCTCGGTCATGCCGAGGGTGTGTTGAACGAGGACCACTTCGGGCTGGAGAAGGTCAAGGAGCGCATCCTCGAGTACCTCGCGGTGCAGCAGCGCGTCGACAAGGTCAAGGCCCCCATCCTCTGCCTCGTCGGCCCGCCCGGCGTTGGCAAGACCTCGCTTGGGCAAAGCGTGGCGCGCGCCACCGGGCGCAAGTTTGTGCGGATGGCGTTGGGTGGTGTGCGTGACGAGGCCGAGATCCGTGGTCACCGGCGTACCTATATCGGCTCGATGCCGGGCAAGGTCTTGCAGAGCCTGACCAAGGTGGGTACGCGCAACCCGCTGTTCCTGCTGGACGAGATCGACAAGCTCGGTATGGATTTCCGCGGTGATCCGTCCTCGGCTCTGCTCGAGGTGCTGGATCCGGAGCAGAACCACACCTTCAGCGACCATTACGTCGAGGTCGACTTCGACCTGTCGGACGTCATGTTCGTTGCGACGTCGAACTCGATGAACATCCCTCCGGCGCTGTTGGACCGGATGGAAGTCATCCGTCTGGCGGGCTACACCGAGGACGAGAAGCTCAACATCGCCCAGCGTTATCTGCTGCCCAAGCAGCAGAAGAACAACGGCGTCAAGGACGACGAGATGGAGGTTACCGAGGCCGCCATCCGAGGGATCGTTCGTTACTACACGCGGGAAGCGGGCGTTCGCTCGCTTGAGCGTGAGATCTCCAAGATCTGTCGCAAGGTCGTCAAGGGCATCCAGCTCAAGAAGTACGAGGGTAAGGTCCGCATCACGGAGGACAACCTCAACGATTTCCTGGGCGTGCGCAAGTTCGACTTCGGCCGCACGGAGAAGACCGACCAGGTCGGTCAGGTCGTGGGCTTGGCCTGGACCGAGGTTGGCGGCGATCTGCTCACGATCGAGGCTGCGGTCATGCCCGGTAAGGGCAACATCATTCGCACTGGGTCACTCGGGGACGTGATGAAGGAATCGGTCGAGGCTGCGCGCTCCGTGGTGCGCTCCCGCGCCCGGCGCCTGGGCATCAAGGACGAGATGTTCGACAAGCGCGACATCCACATCCACGTGCCTGATGGTGCGACGCCCAAAGACGGTCCGAGTGCCGGCATTGCGATGACGACGGCCTTCGTCTCAGCGCTCACGGGCATCCCGGTGCGCGCCGACGTTGCGATGACGGGCGAGATCACGCTGCGGGGAGAGGTCACGGCGATCGGTGGCTTGAAGGAGAAGCTGCTGGCTGCGCTGCGGGGTGGCGTCAAGACGGTGCTGATTCCTGAGGAGAACGTCAAGGATCTTCAAGACATCCCCGAAAACGCGAAGAACCAGCTCGAGATCGTGCCGGTGCGTTGGATCGACAAGGTGCTCGAAGTGGCCTTGAAGGCGGTGCCTTCACCGCTGCCTGATGAGGAGGCCCCTGCCGCGTCCGTGGTCTCCAAAGAAGTGGCGGCGCCAACCGCTGCCATGTCGGGCAGCGACACCTTGCCGCATTGAATGTTTTTCTCATTGCAGTTCGCGGCGCAATTTGCGCTATACTGCGAGGCTCACGCGGGAATAGCTCAGTTGGTAGAGCGCAACCTTGCCAAGGTTGAGGTCGCGAGTTCGAGACTCGTTTCCCGCTCCACATATCTCGGCCTCAGTGGCCGTAGCGAAGGGGAAGCCAAGGCTTCCCCTTTTGCCGGCAGCATGACCCAGGCGCGGTAGCAAAGCGGTTATGCAACGGATTGCAAATCCGTCTAGCCCGGTTCGACTCCGGGCCGCGCCTCCAGAACACACGCACCACCGCCTGCTCGGTGGTGCGGTCTTTTCGCGGCGCGTCTGACGAGCGTCCCTCGAGCGTTGCTGTAGGAAGAGAAGAGAACTCTTCTGACCGTGCCGGCCGTCTCTGAGGCGTGCTTGCGACTCTTTGACCCCTACGGCCTTCAAGGGCACAAGTCCGGGGCGCGGGTTTTGGCGCTCACTCTCGCGGAAGACGGCGTTCGGGACCGCTCCGATCAAGTAGCCGCCGATAGATGGCAAGGCCGATGCGGAACGGGTGGCCATGGTCGCGAGGCACTTCCAGTGCCACAGTTCGGCCGTGCGGAACAAGGTCGGCTCTGCGGGGCGGATCGATCTGTTTGATGGGGAGTGGGGTGATGGGGCCGGTAGCCGCGGATCCTCGCGCTTCGAGGGCGCACGCACTGCGTCCCGAGCCGTCCACCGTTGCGGATTTTCCGTTCAAATACGCCTCACGCGACGTCTGTCACAGGCAGCAAAGGACCGGCAGGAAGCCGCTGACTCCTCCGTCTGCTGCCCCCCTTTGGCCGGTACAACCGCCACTTCATCGAGATGCTCAGCCTCTGGTGCCGAAGTCGCAGGGCGGCGCCCATGCAGCGTGGCTGCACCGCATCTGTCCAAGCCAGATCCACGCGTTGTTCGCCGCGTTCGCACTACAGATGGAATGTCGACGCGCAGAGGCTCTGCGAAGTCGCCCCGAGTTGGCGTTGTTCGAGGACTGGGCCTTGCGCGAGACTGATGACTTCTATGAGCGCGCGTGCGCGAGCGTGCGACTCAGAGGGCTATGGTTGGGGGCTGCCACAGCCGCCAGACTGCTGAAGGTGGTCTGGATTGGTCCCGCTGCCACGGGCCTGCTCTCTTGCGGCTGTCGTTGAATACGGTCATGGCGCTGCGCACCGAGTACGCCACTCACTTGGGCAGGGCTTGGTTCATCCAGGGATCAACCCTTGAACGTACGCGATACGGTTCCGCGCCGACATAATCTGCTAGCCGCCCGGATGGCGAAATCGGTAGACGCAGCGGACTTAAAATCCGCCGCCCCCGACCAGGGGCATGCGGGTTCGAGCCCCGCTCCGGGCACCACCCGCCGCTCACTGCAGCGATCGAAACAGGAGCCCGTCTTGACCATCGCTCAGCACTTGAACGACGGTGTTCGCCGCCGTGAGGTGTTCGGTTGGGCGATGTATGACTTCGCCAATTCCGGCTACACCACCGTGGTGCTGACGGCGGTCTTCAATACCTACTTCGTTGGCGTAGTGGTGGGCGGGGCCGATTGGGCCACGCTCGCGTGGACGGCGACGTTGGCTGCCTCGAGCCTGCTCGTCATGCTCCTGATGCCGGCCATCGGTGCGCATGCCGACCTGAGGGGTAGCAAGAAAAGACTGCTGGTGCTGACGACGATAGGCTGCGTGGCGTCGACCGCAGCGCTGGCCGGAGCGGGCCCCGGCGACTTGTGGCTTGCGGTGGTTGCGGTCGCCCTGTCCAGCTTCTTCTATGCCGTTGGCGAGTCCTTGATTGCCGCTTTCCTGCCCGAGTTGTCGCGTCGAGAATCGCTCGGGCGCGTTTCGGGCTGGGGCTGGAGCTTTGGCTATCTTGGCGGCATGCTGACCTTGGGCTTGAGCCTGGGCTACGTGCTGTGGGCTCAGGGCCATTCATTGCCGGCCTCGCATTTCGTTCCGGTGACGATGTTGCTGACGGCCGCGGTCTATGCGCTGGCCAGTTTGCCGACCTTCATGCTGCTGCGTGAGCGCGCGCAGCCGCAGCTTGGCGGCGTCAGTGAGGTTGGTGTGGTCGCGTCGCTGGCGCGCCTGCGGCAGACCTGGCGTGAAGCGCGGCGTTATGAGGATTTCGCCTGGCTCATGGCCTGCGCCGTTGCCTACCAGGCTGGTATTTCTGTCGTGGTTGCACTGGCCGCGGTGTACGCTGCCGAGGTGCTGGGTTTCCGGCAGATCGAAACGATGCTGCTCGTCTTCCTGGTCAACATTGCCGCCGCCGCAGGAGCGTTCGTTTTCGGCACCTGGCAGGACCGCATCGGCCACCGGCGAGCGCTGGCGCTCACGCTGGCGGGCTGGATCGTGATGACGCTGCTGGCGGCGGCGGCCACTGGATCGGGGTTGTTCTGGGCGGCGGCTGTCATGGCAGGCTTGTGCATGGGCTCGAGCCAGTCCGCTGGCCGCGCGATGGCCGGCCTGCTGTCGCCCCCCGACCGTCTGGCCGAGTTCTTCGGCCTGTGGACGTTCGCAGTGCGCCTGTCTGCGATCGTCGGGCCGCTGACCTACGGCATCGTCACCTGGGTGACGGGGGGCAACCATCGCGTGGCAATCCTGTGCACCGGGCTGTTCTTCGTCGTCGGCTGGGTCGTGCTGGCGCGTGTCGATGTTGAGCGCGGTGCCCGCGTGGCACAGCAGTCCGTACGGCGACCCTAGAATGCGGGTTTACGTTAACGTCAATTCCCCGAGGAGCAATCCCCCATGAAGGTGCTGGTCCCCGTCAAGCGGGTGGTCGACTACAACGTCAAGGTGCGCGTCAAGAGTGACGGCACGGGCGTGGACATCGCCAACGTCAAGATGAGCATGAACCCGTTCGACGAGATCGCGGTCGAGGAGGCGGTACGCCTCAAGGAAAAGGGCGTGGCCAGCGAGATCGTGGCCGTGTCCTGCGGTGTGACGCAGTGCCAGGAGACCCTGCGCACGGCGATGGCCATCGGCGCCGATCGGGCGATCCTTGTGGAGTGCGCCGACGAACTGCAGCCGCTGGCGGTGGCCAAGCTGCTGAAGGCGTTGATGGATCGCGAGCAGCCAGGCCTGGTGATCCTGGGCAAGCAGGCGATCGACGATGATTGCAACCAGACCGGCCAGATGTTGGCGGCCCTCGCCGGCCTGCCGCAGGCCACGTTCGCGAGCAATGTCGAGGTGGCTGATGGCAGCGCGCGCGTGACCCGTGAGGTCGACGGCGGCCTGGAGACGCTGGCGCTGAAGCTGCCCGCCATCGTGACGACGGACCTGCGCCTGAACGAGCCGCGCTACGTCACGCTACCGAACATCATGAAGGCCAAAAAGAAGCCGCTGGACGTGCTGAAGCCAGCGGACCTGGGCGTTGACGTGAGCCCGCGCATCCGTACGCTCAAGGTCAGCGAGCCGCCCAAGCGCGGCGCCGGCGTCAAGGTGCCCGATGTGGCCACGCTGGTGGCCAAGCTGAAGAACGAAGCCAAGGTGATCTGAAAGGAAGCCGAGCATGAGCGTACTCGTCATTGCTGAACACGACAACGTATCGATCAAGGCTGCCACCCTGAACACCGTCACGGCCGCGCTGCAGTGCGGCGGTGAGGTGCACGTGCTGGTTGCGGGGGCCAACGCCTCGGCAGCAGCGCAGCAGGCGGCGCAAATCGCAGGCGTGGCCAAGGTGCTGCATGCCGACTCGCCGGCGCTGGCCCATGGCCTCGCGGAGAACATGGCCTCGCAGGTGCTGGCCTTGGCTGGCGGCTACAGCCACCTGTTGTTCGCGGCCACCGCTGGCGGCAAGAACGTCGCCCCGAGGGTGGCGGCGTTGCTTGACGTGGCGCAGATCAGCGACGCGACCAAGGTGGTTTCGCCCGACACCTTCGAGCGCCCGATCTACGCCGGCAACGCGATCGCCACGGTGCAGTGCACAGACGGGGTGAAGGTGATCACCGTGCGCACCACCGGCTTCGATGCTGCCGCTGTCACGGGTGGCGCAGCCGCAGTGGAGGCGGTGGCCGCTGTGGCTGACGCGGGTACTTCGAGCTTTGTCGGCTCGGAGATCGCCAAGCTCGAGCGTCCGGAGTTGACCTCGGCGAAGATCATTGTCTCGGGAGGGCGCGCGCTGGGGAGCAGCGAAAAGTTCTCCGAGGTGCTGACGCCACTGGCCGACAAGCTCGGCGCCGCCCTTGGCGCGAGTCGCGCGGCCGTGGATGCGGGCTATGCCCCCAATGATTGGCAGGTCGGGCAGACGGGCAAGATCGTTGCGCCCAGCCTTTACGTGGCCTGCGGCATCAGCGGCGCGATCCAGCATCTGGCTGGCATGAAGGACAGCAAGGTGATCGTCGCGATCAACAAGGATGCCGAGGCGCCCATTTTCAGCGTGGCCGACTACGGGCTCGAGGCAGACTTGTTCGCTGCTGTTCCGGAGCTCGTCTCCAGTCTATGAGACTACCCAGGGCTTGGCTGCGTAGCCCGGCCCTGTTCTTGTCCCCCTCCACCGACGGCCCGATGCGGCCGCAGGAATCGTGACCATGACCTATCGTGCTCCCATCAAGGACATGCTGTTCGTGATGAAGGAACTGGCAGGCATCGAGGCAGTGGCCGCGTTGCCTGGCCACGAGGAAGCGGGGTTCGACACCGCGGCGGCGGTGCTCGAGGAGTGCGCGAGGTTCAATGAGTCGGTCGTTGCTCCTCTTAACTGGGAGGGCGACCGTCAGCCCTCGGCGTGGATCGACGGCGAGGTGCGCACCACGCCCGGGTTCAGGCAGGCGTTCCGCCAGTTCGTTGAGGGTGGTTGGCAGGGCCTGCACCACCCACTCGAGTTCGGCGGCCAGGGTCTGTCCAAGCTGATCCACACGGCCTGCATCGAGATGGTGAACAGCGCGAACCTGAGCTTCGCGTTGTGCCCGCTGCTGACCGACGGGGCCATCGAGGCCTTGCTGACCGCCGGTTCGCCTGAGCAGCAGGCGGCCTACTTGCCACCGATGATCGAGGGCCGCTGGACCGGCACCATGAACCTGACCGAGCCGCAAGCCGGCAGCGACCTGTCCCTCGTGCGCACGCGCGCGGAGCCACAGGCCGATGGCAGCTACAAGCTCGTCGGCACCAAGATCTACATCACCTATGGTGAGCACGACATGGCGGACAACATCGTCCACCTCGTGCTGGCGCGTGTGAGCGGTGCGCCGGAGGGTGTCAAGGGGATCTCGCTGTTCATATGCCCCAAGGTGTTGGCTGACGGCACGCGCAACGACGTGCGCTGCGTCAGCATCGAGCACAAGCTAGGCATCAAGGCCAGTCCGACGGCGGTGCTGCAGTATGGGGACTGCGGCGGAGCGACCGCCTACCTCGTCGGTCAGGAGAACCGTGGTCTCGAGTACATGTTCGTGATGATGAACGCTGCTCGCTTTGCCGTGGGTGTGCAGGGAATCGCACTGGCCGAGCGCTCATATCAGAAGGCGGTGCAGTACGCCCGTGACCGAGTGCAGAGCCGGCCGGTGGACGGCTCGTTGCCCGCCGCTGCGCCCATCATCCACCACCCCGACGTTCGCCGCATGCTGATGACCATGCGCGCCCATACCGAGGCTTGCCGCGCGCTGGCAATGGCCGCGGCCTCTGCCTATGACGCGGCGCATGCCCATCCGGACGCGTCTGTACGCCAGGAGAATCAGGCCTTCTACGAGTTCATGGTGCCGCTGGTCAAGGGCCTGTCCACCGAGATGAGTCTGGAAGTCGCAAGCCTGGGTGTGCAGGTGCATGGCGGAATGGGCTTCATCGAGGAAACCGGCGCAGCCCAGTATCTTCGCGACGCGAAGATCCTGTCCATCTACGAAGGCACTACGGCGATCCAGGCCAACGATCTGGTCGGACGCAAGACGGCGCGGGACGGTGGGCGCGCTGCGTTGGCGCTTGCTGCGCGCATCGCACAGACCGAAGCCGATCTGCAGGCCCGACACAGTGTGGCATGCCATGCCATGGCGCGGCGCTTGGGCTCCGCACGCGAAGCCTTCGAAGACGCCGTGCGCTTCGTCGCCGGTCAGACCAAAGCCGCCCCGAATGCCGTGTTCGCGGGCAGTGTGCCGTACTTGATGCTTGCGGGAACGGTGATGGCGGGCTGGCAGATGGCGCGCGCGCTGCTCATCGCGGAGGAGCGCCTCGCGGCGGGCGAGGACCCTGGATTCATGCGGGCCAAGATCGTGACGGCCCGGTTCTACGGTGATCACATCCTCAACCGCGCTCCTGCGCTGCGGGACAGCATCTGTGAGGGTGCCGAGGCGGTGACTGCGATGGCATTGGAGGCCTTCTGATGAGCCTGTCCCCTTTGTTCGACAAGCTGCGCCTGCCGGTCATCGGCTCGCCCTTGTTCATCATCAGCAATCCGAAGCTCGTCATTGCCCAATGCCAGGCGGGCATCGTCGGCTCTATGCCTGCGTTGAACGCGCGTCCAGCTTCACAACTCGACGAGTGGCTGGCCGAGGTCACCGAGACGCTCGCTGCCTGGGACCGAGCCCACCCTGAGCAGCCTGCTGCGCCGTATGCGATCAACCAGATCGTGCACAAGACCAACGATCGGCTCGAGCACGACATGATGGTGTGCGCGAAGTACCGCGTGCCCATCGTCATCACATCACTCGGCGCCCGGCCTGAGATCAACCAGGCCGTGCATGGTTGGGGCGGCATCGTCCTGCACGACATCATCGACAACACCTTCGCGCACAAGGCCATCGACAAGGGTGCGGACGGCCTGATTGCCGTGGCCGCTGGCGCGGGTGGGCATGCGGGTGTCAAGAGCCCGTTCGCGTTGGTGCAGGAGATCCGCGAGTGGTTCAATGGCCCCTTGGCCCTTAGCGGCTCGATCGCCACCGGCGATGCGGTGCTCGCGGCGCAGGCGATGGGGGCGGACCTGGCGTACATTGGCTCGGCCTTCATCGCCACAGAAGAGGCGCGCGCCGCCGAGGCGTACAAGCAGTGCATCGTCGCCAGCACGAGCGATGACATCGTCTACTCCAACCTGTTCACCGGTGTCCACGGCAACTATCTGAAGCCCTCTATCCGCAATGCCGGACTCGATCCTGACAACCTTCCGGTGAGCGACCCGAGCAAGATGAACTTCGCCGGTGGCGCCACCAAGGCGTGGAAGGACATCTGGGGCTGTGGGCAGGGCATCGGTGCCGTCAAGGCCGTGGTGCCGGCTGCCGAGATGGTTGCGCGGATGCAGCGGGAGTACGCGCTGGCGCGCAAGCGTTTGTCGCTTTGAATGTCGCGGCGTGGTGACGGGTGCTCCGTCACTGCCAGACCTGGAAAGCGCAAGGGGCCCCGAGGGGCCCCTTTTTTCATCGAGCGGGGCGGTGAGCCCCGTCACTGATCGGGATGATTGGACTCAGCGGATGGAGGTGAAACGAGCCTCGGGCCGATCATCCGAGCGGTGGAGCGTCGTCACCCCTTGCTTCATCGCCCACGGACGCACTTGGTGGTGCAGCGGGATGAGCAGTGCTTCATCGCGGGTACGAACCAGCGCGTCACGGATCATCTGGTTGCGCTTGGTGGTGTCGGTCTCGGTCTTCATCGCGTCGACAAGCCTGTCGACCGTGGCATCGCTCGTCTTGCTGAAGTTGAAGTTGCCGTCGGCACCCGTGGTGCGTGAGCGTACCAGCGACTGCAGCGTGTACTGCGCATCGTAGGTTGCCACACCCCAGCCGAGGAGGTAGATCGAGCTGTCGAAGTTCTGCACCTTCTGGATGAAGGTGGCCATGTTCTCGGCCGCGAGCGTCGCCTTGACGCCGACGCGAGCCCACATCGCCACGACCGCCTGGCAGATCTCCTCATCGTTGACATAACGATTGTTCGGGCAGTTCAGGCGGACTTCGAAGCCGTTCGGGTAGCCCGCTTCGGACAGCAGTTTCTTTGCGCCCTCGGCATCTGCCTTCACCGGTGTGTCGAGTTCGGGCGTGTGCCCGTTCACACCCGGGGCGACCATGACGCCTGCAGGGATCGAAAGCCCGCGCATGATGTTGCGCTTGATCGCCTCGCGGTCGATGGCCATCGACAGGGCCTGACGGACGCGCTTGTCGGCGAAGGGGTTCTTGCCCTTGATGTTGCTGTGCTTGAGTTCCGCGCTGCCCATGTCCGGGGCGAGGTAGATCGTGCGCACCTCCGGGCCATCGACCACCTGCAGTCGGTTGTTGGCGCGCAGGCGCGCGATATCCTGCGTAGGCAGGTCGGTCAGCATGTCGACATCACCAGAAAGCAGGGCGGCTACACGCGTTGGATCGCTCTTGATCGGCGTGTAGATGACCTCCTTGACATTGCCCTGGTGCTTGTCCCACCAATCGTTATTGACCGACATCGTGATCCGCTGCTCCGGCGCCCACGACGTGATCTTGTAGGAGCCGGTGCCCATCACATGGCGCGAGGCGAAGTTCTCCTCATTGGCCTTGTAGTTCTGGACGTTCGTCGTGTTGTTCTTCGCAGCCCACGCCTTGCTCATGATCCGGAAATCAATGATGTTCCGCAGCAGGAGCGGGTTCGGCGCGCTCATGATCATGTCGATCGTGTGATCGTCGATCTTGCGGATTTCGCTGATACCCGTGACGTAGATGCCCATGGTGCCGTTGGGCTGGCGGATGCGATCGAACGAGAAGATCACGTCGTCGGAGGTTAAGGGTGTGCCGTCATGGAACTTCACGCCGCGGCGCAGTTCGAAGCGGACCTGGGTGGGGGAGAGGTAGGTCCATTTCGTAGCCAGCGCTGGCTCGACCTCGTACTTCGCGTTGTACCGGGTCAGGCCTTCGTAGGCGTGCATCAAGATTGCGTTCGTCGTCGCGTGGTTCTGCGAGTGGGGGTCCAGCGTCAGGATGTCGTTCTGGGCGGCCCAGCGCAGCGTCTGCGCCTGGGTGGGTGCTGCGGCGAGAGCGAAGGCGACAGCGATGGACGCCATCAAGGCATTGAGCTTCATCGGGAACTCCTGGTAAATCGGCCAAGCGCTAATGCTAGGCCCCCGGCCGCGTCCAGTGCATGGGGAAAGCCCGAAACCCCGGCGCAGCCTCGGGCTTCA
This sequence comes from uncultured beta proteobacterium, assembly GCA_903876715.1. Lineage (GTDB taxonomy): Bacteria > Pseudomonadota > Gammaproteobacteria > Burkholderiales > Burkholderiaceae_C > Rubrivivax. The sequence goes on along the minus strand of CAIRBF010000289.1, from coordinate 56,702 downwards.
GTGTCGGGAGTGCACCGCCGTCACCGGCGGCCGATGTGCACCCGGGCCTGCGATCGAGTTCACCCTTGGTCCAACCCGTGGCCGTCTGTTTGCTCGCGCGCGGCGACGTCTCGCGCAAGCTCATTCCGCCACGCATTCCTTGTCAGGAAACTGCGGACATTGATGAGTTCCAATCCTTGCGTCAGGAGCACTTGGGCAGGTCGGATGCTAAAGTCCTGCGTGGAATTCGGGCAGTCTTTGCCGACGTCGGCTTGACGCGCAAGCGTCAGGCGGCGGATCGCAATCCGCCACCCGGCGCAGCCGGGGGCGCGGAAGGTTCATCAACCCATCGGAGCGCCGGAAACCGGCGTGAGAGGTGAGCGAGACATGATGCAGCAATACAGGGGCAACTCCTATCTTTTTGGAGGCAATGCACCGTATGTCGAGGAGTTGTACGAGGCCTATCTCGACAACCCGGGCAGCGTGCCGGACAACTGGCGCGAGTACTTCGATCGCCTGCAGCACGTGCCTGCTGTCGATGGCAGCGAGAATCGTGACGTGGCGCATGCGCCGGTCGTGGAATCCTTTGCGCAGCGGGCCAAGTCGAACGCCTTCGCCCTCAAGGCCAGCGAGGCCGATCTCGCGGTGGCGCGCAAGCAGGTGCATGTCCAGAGCTTGATTGCCGCCTATCGCTTCCTGGGGTCGCGCTGGGCCGATCTCGACCCCCTGAAGCGCACTGAGCGCCCGAAGATCCCTGAGCTCGAACCGGCGTTCTACGACCTGTCCGAGAGCGACATGGACATCACGTTCTCGGCTGCGAACACCTACTTCAGCAAGGCCGAGCACATGACCTTGCGCGAGATCGTGCAGGCCTTGAGGGACACCTACTGCGGCACCATCGGCGCCGAGTTCATGCACATCACCGATCCGACCGAGAAGCGGTGGTGGCAGCAGCGGCTCGAGAGCGTGCGCAGCAAGCCGGCGTTCAGTGCCGACGAAAAGCGCCATATCCTCGACCGACTGACCGCGGCCGAGGGCCTGGAGCGGTATCTGCACACCAAGTACGTCGGCCAGAAGCGCTTCTCGCTCGAGGGCGGCGAGAGCTTTATCGCGTCGATGGACGAGGTCGTTCAGCGCGCAGGCGCCCACGGCGTGCAGGAGATGGTCATCGGGATGGCGCACCGCGGGCGCCTGAACGTGCTCGTCAACACGCTGGGCAAGATGCCGCGCGACCTGTTCGCCGAGTTCGACCATACGGCCCCCGAGAACCTGCCCGCCGGTGACGTGAAGTACCACCAGGGCTTCTCCAGCGACATCAGCACTGCTGGCGGGCCTGTGCACCTGAGTCTGGCCTTCAACCCGTCGCATCTGGAGATCGTCAATCCCGTGGTCGAGGGCTCGGTCAAGGCACGTATGGAGCGCCGCGGTGACAAGGCCGGCTCTCAGGTGCTGCCCGTGCTGGTGCACGGCGACGCGGCTTTTGCTGGGCAGGGCGTGGTGATGGAGACACTCGCGCTCGCCGAGACACGCGGTTATTACACCGGTGGAACGGTCCATCTCGTCATCAATAACCAGATCGGCTTCACGACGAGCGACCCGCGCGATTCGCGATCGACGCTGTATTGCAGCGATGTCGTCAAGATGATCGAGGCCCCGGTGTTGCACGTCAACGGCGACGACCCCGAGGCCGTGGTCCTGTGCACGCAGTGGGCGATGGACTACCGTCAGCAGTTCAAGAAGGACGTCGTCGTTGACATCGTCTGCTTCCGCAAGCTCGGCCACAACGAGCAGGACACGCCGAGCCTGACGCAGCCATTGATGTACAAGAAGATCGCGCAGCACCCCGGGACGCGCAAGCTCTATGGCGACAAGCTTGTCGCTCAGGGTGTACTGATGGCGGGTGGCCCCGACGAAATGGTCAAGGCCTACCGCGCCGCCATGGACGCAGGCAAGCACACGGTCGACCCGGTGCTGACGAACTTCAAGAGCCAGTACGCTGTCGACTGGGCCCCTTTCCTCGGCCGCAAGTGGACCGACGCCGCCGACACGGCGCTGCCGCTGGCCGAGGTCAAGCGCCTGGCCGAGAGAATCACCACCGTGCCTGGCAGCTTCAAGGTCCACCCGCTCGTCGAAAAGGTGATTGCCGACCGCGCCGCGATGGGCAGGGGCGAGATCAACGTGGACTGGGGCATGGGCGAGCACCTGGCCTACGCCTCGCTCGTGGCCAGTGGTTACGCCGTGCGCCTGTCGGGCGAGGACTGCGGCCGCGGCACCTTCGTCCACAGGCATGCGGTGCTGCACGATCAGAACCGTGAGCGCTACGACGAGGGCACCTACATCCCGCTGCAGAACGTCGCCGACGGGCAGGCGCCATTCGTTGTCATCGACTCCATCCTGTCAGAGGAGGCGGTGCTCGGCTTCGAGTACGGCTATGCGAGCGCGGAGCCGAACACGCTGACGATCTGGGAAGCGCAGTTCGGCGACTTTGCCAATGGAGCGCAGGTCGTCATCGACCAGTTCATCGCTTCGGGCGAGGTGAAGTGGGGTCGGGTCAACGGCCTGACGCTGATGCTGCCCCACGGCTACGAGGGCCAGGGCCCGGAGCACAGCTCCGCGCGCCTGGAGCGCTTCATGCAGCTGGCGGCGGACAACAACATGCAAATCTGCCAACCGACCTCGGCGAGCCAGATCTTCCACCTGCTGAGGCGGCAGATGGTGCGGCAGTTCCGAAAGCCGCTGATCATTTTCACGCCGAAGTCGCTGCTTCGAGCCAAGGACGCGACCTCGCCCCTGAACGAGTTCACCAGGGGTGAGTTCCGTACCGTCATCGGGCCGACGCGCACGGAAGTCGAGGGCGAAAAGGTCAAGCGCGTCATCGTGTGCTCGGGCAAGGTCGCCTACGACCTGATCAGAAAGCGTGACGAGAAGAAGGCCTGGGATGTCGCCGTGATGCGTGTGGAGCAGCTCTATCCCTTCCCGCACAAGGCCTTCGCCACGGAGATGAAGCGCTTCCCGAACGCCGTCGAGGTGGTGTGGTGTCAGGACGAACCGCAGAACCAGGGAGCCTGGTTCTTCGTGCAGCACTACATCCACGAGAACATGCTCGAGGGCCAGAAGCTCGGCTACGCCGGACGCCCGGCGTCGGCGTCGCCCGCGGTCGGCTATTCGCACCTCCACCAGGAGCAGCAGAAGGCGCTGCTCGACCAGGCGTTCGGCAAGCTCAAGGGCTTCGTCCTGACCAAGTGACCGGGCGCGCGCGCCCCGGGCCCAGGGAGGGTCCGGGCGCGAGCGTGCGCCACTGGTGAACACCCTTTCCATTCATCCAAGAGAGATTCCCGAGAGGAGAGACATGGCCCTCGTAGACGTCAAGGTCCCGCAGCTGTCGGAGTCGGTCGCTGAAGCCACATTGCTGCAGTGGAAGAAGAAGCCTGGCGATGCTGTCGCGCAGGACGAGATCCTGATCGAGATCGAGACCGACAAGGTGGTGCTCGAGGTGCCCGCGCCAGCCGCGGGCGTGATTGCCGAGCAGGTCGTCGCCAGCGGTGGCACGGTGGTTAGCGACCAGTTGATTGCGCGCATCGACACCGAGGCCAAGGCGGGCGCCGCCGCCCCTGCCGCGACCGTATCTGCGTCCGCGGCTGCACCGGTGTCGCCGGCCGTGGCGACCGCTTCGGGTAAGGCGGGTGTGGTCATGCCGGCTGCGGCCAAGCTGATGGCCGACCATGGTCTGGCTGCGGGCAGCGTGCCGGGCACGGGGCGCGACAGTCGTGTCACCAAGGGCGACGTCCTGGGTGCGTTGGCGGTTCCCGCACCTGCTCCGGCCCCTGCGGCACCGACCGGCGCCGCACCTGCAGCGGCGCCGCCTGCCCGGCTTCTGCCGGCCGTGGCGGCTCCGCTGTCTGTCAACCTTGGCGACCGCCCCGAGCAACGCGTGCCGATGTCGCGCCTGCGTGCGCGCATCGCCGAACGGCTGCTGCAGTCCCAGGCGACGAACGCGATCTTGACGACGTTCAACGAGGTCAACATGGCCCCGGTCATGGAGATGCGCAAGCGTTTCCAGGACAAGTTCGAGAAGGAGCACGGCGTCAAGCTCGGCTTCATGAGCTTCTTCGTCAAGGCTGCGGTCGCAGCGCTCAAGAGATATCCGGTGCTCAACGCCAGTGTCGATGGCAACGACATCGTTTACCACGGCTATTTCGACATCGGCATCGCCGTCGGTTCCCCGCGCGGCCTGGTCGTGCCCGTACTGCGCAACGTCGACCAGATGAGCTTCGCCGACATCGAGAAGAAGATCGCCGAGTTCGGTGTCAAGGCGCGCGACGGCAAGCTTTCGATCGACGAGCTGTCGGGGGGCACGTTCTCTATCTCCAATGGCGGGGTCTTCGGCTCGATGCTGTCCACGCCCATCATCAATCCGCCGCAGAGTGCCATCCTGGGCGTACACGCGACCAAGGACCGCGCCGTGGTCGAAAACGGGCAGGTCGTGGTGCGCCCGATGAACTACCTGGCGATGAGCTACGACCATCGCATCATCGACGGGCGCGAGGCCGTGCTCGGCCTCGTGACGATGAAGGAAGCGCTGGAGGACCCGGCGCGCCTGTTGTTCGACATCTGAACGCGCGGTGAGCGCTGCCGCCCGTCCGACTGGCCGGAGGTGGCGCTCGTCTTCCCTTGAGGGATGGTCACCAAGTGACCGGAGGACAGTCTGGTGAACACCACATTCGACGTCATCGTCATCGGCGGCGGGCCGGGGGGCTACATCGCAGCGATCCGCGCCGCCCAGTTGGGCTTCAGCGTGGCCTGCATCGACGAGTGGAAGAACTCAAAGGGCGGCCCTGCGCCCGGAGGCACCTGCACCAATGTGGGCTGCATCCCGAGCAAGGCGCTGCTGCAGTCAAGCGAGCATTTCGAGCATGCGCAGCACCACTTCGCCGATCACGGCATCGGCCTGAAGGACCTGTCGATTGACGTGCCTAAGATGTTGGCGCGCAAGGATCAGGTCGTCAGGCAGAACAACGAAGGCATCCTGTACCTTTTCAAGAAGAACAAGGTCAGCTTCTTCCACGGTCGCGGCTCCTTCGTCCGCGCATTGGAGGGCGGCTGGGAGGTCGCGGTGGCGGGCGCCGGGCAGGAGGTTCTGACGGGGCGGCAGGTGGTCCTTGCCACTGGCTCGAGCGCGCGAGCGCTGCCCGGCGCGCCCTTCGACGAGGAGCGCATCCTCAGCAATGATGGCGCCCTGCGCATCGGGGGAGTGCCACGCCGGCTCGCGCTGATCGGCTCGGGCGTGATCGGGCTCGAGATGGGCTCGGTGTGGCGCCGGCTCGGCGCCGAGGTCACCGTGCTCGAGGCCCTGCCGACCTTTCTCGGCGCGGTGGACGAGCAGGTTGCCAAGGAGGCCCACAAGGCCTTCATCAAGCAGGGCCTGAAGATCGAACTTGGTGTCAAGGTGGGTGAGATCGTGCGGGCAGGCGAGGGCGTCAGCGTGGCCTACACCGATGCCAAGGGGCAGCCGCACACCCTCGAGGTCGATCGCCTGATCGTCTCGATCGGTCGCGTGCCGAACACAACCGGCCTGAACGCAGAGGCCGTTGGCCTGAAGCTCGACGAGCGGGGAGCCATCGTCGTCGACGAGCAGTGCCACACCAACCTGCCTGGCGTGTGGGCCGTTGGCGACGTGGTGCGCGGGCCGATGCTTGCCCACAAGGCCGAGGAGGAGGGCGTGGCCGTGGCCGAGCGTATTGCCGGCCAGCACGGGCACGTCAATTTCGACACCATCCCCTGGGTCATCTACACCAGCCCGGAGATCGCATGGGTCGGCAAGACGGAGCAGCAACTCAAGGCCGAAGGCCGTGCTTACCGCGCCGGCAGCTTCCCCTTCATGGCCAACGGCCGCGCCCGTGCGCTGGGCGACACCACCGGCATGGTCAAGATGTTGGCTGACGCAGCTACCGATGAGGTGCTGGGTGTGCATATCGTCGGTCCGTACGCCAGTGAGCTGATCGCCGAGGCCGTGATGGCGATGGAGTTCAAGGCCAGCAGCGAGGACATTGCCCGTATCTGTCACGCGCACCCGTCGCTGTCCGAGGCGACCAAGGAGGCCGCGCTGGCCGTGGACAAGCGTACGCTGAACTTCTGATGCCGAAGCGCCCCGCCCGAGCGGCGGTCGTCAGCCTTGACGCTATGGGAGACGGCCGGTGAGCGTGCGCGCCATGTACGAGGCCGAGCTCGCCGCGCGGGGCTACCGCAGCGATCCGGCGCAGTTGCGCGCTGTCGATGCGCTGGAGCGCTGCGAGCGTGAGTGGTCAGACTACAAGGCGCAGCGCAGCAACGCCCTCACCAAGCTGCTGCGTCGCCCGTCTCTGCCGCGTGGCGTTTACCTGCACGGCGGTGTGGGCCGCGGCAAGAGCTTCCTGATGGACTGCTTCTTCCAGGCCGTGCCGCTGACACGCAAGACGCGACTGCACTTCCACGAGTTCATGCGTGAGGTGCACCGCGAGTTGCAGGACCTCAAGGGCACGGTCAACCCGCTGGACGAACTCGGCCGGCGAATCGCGCGGCGCTTCCGGCTCATCTGCTTCGACGAGTTCCACGTTGCCGACGTGACCGACGCGATGATCCTGCACCGCCTCCTCGAGGCGATGTTCACGAACCGGGTCAGTATCGTCACCACCTCGAACTTCCACCCCGACGGGCTGTACCCGAATGGCTTGCACCGGGATCGCATCCTTCCTGCGATCGAGCTGCTGAAGCAGCACCTGGAGGTCGTGAATGTGGACGCGGGCGTGGACTACCGCCAGCGCACGCTGCAGCAGGTCGAGGTTTACCACTGCCCACTGGGTGAAGCGGCCGAGGCAGCCATGGGGCGGGCCTTCGACGCGCTGGCCGAGACGCGCGACGAGACGCCCGTGTTGAACATCGAGCATCGCGAGATCCACGCTGTGCGTCGCGCTGGCGGTGTGGTCTGGTTCGATTTCCGCGCGCTTTGCGGCGGGCCGCGCTCGAATCATGATTACCTGGAGATCGCGAGTCGCTTCCATACCGTGTTGTTGTCAAACGTCCCGCAGATGCCCCCACGCATGGCCAGCGAGGCCCGGCGCTTCACCTGGCTCGTCGACGTGTTCTATGACCGTCGCGTCAAGCTGGTGCTGTCGGCGGCCGTGGCGCCCGAGGCCTTGTACACCGAGGGCCCGCTGGCGCACGAGTTTCCGCGCACCGTCTCGCGTCTGCGCGAGATGCAGTCTGCCGAGTTCCTCGCGCTGCAGCGTCGCGAGGTCGACACCACTCTGACGTGAGGCGCGTACTGGTTTCGCCCTGCGGTGTTCCAAAGGGCCCCAGCTACACTCAACGGCCCCGATACGATGGAAGAAAATCTCCATTCGCCCGAGCGCAGGCTGATTGAGTTGCGCATCGAGCATGCTGACCTCGACAGCCTGATCGACCGCCTTTCGCTGGATCGGCCTGCTGACGAATTGACACTGCGCCGACTGAAGAAGCGCCGGCTCCTCCTGCGTGACCAGATCGCCCGACTCGAACTCCGTCTCGAGCCACCCGAGCCCGCCTGACGACGGCGTCATGCGTGCGGCTGCTTCGGGTGTCGAGCCGCCGTCGGACGACACGGGGTCGCTTGCTGCCCAGGTGACGCAGGCCTTCGGCCCAGGAGGTGCGCTGCACGCGGCCGATCCTGGCTACCTCGAGCGGTCTGCCCAGCAGCACATGGCTGCGGCGGTGGCGGCGGCCCTCGATGACAGTGCTTCCCTGGTGGTCGAGGCCGGCACTGGCGTGGGCAAGACCTACGCCTACCTTGTGCCGGTACTCCTCTCGGGACGACGTGCGCTCGTCAGTACGGCCACCAAGGCGCTGCAAGACCAGCTCTTCCTGCGCGACCTTCCCAGACTTCGCACGGCCTTGCGGGTGACGGCCCGTATCGCGCTGCTCAAGGGGCGCGCGAGCTACCTGTGCCAGCACCGCATGGAGCACGCGCGTCAGCACGCAAGGCTGCCAGATCGTGGCACGGTGCGGACCTTGGCGCGTATCGAGCAGTGGGCCCAGGCCACGCGTACCGGGGACCTTTCCGAAGTCGATGGGCTGGACGACCGCTCACCGGTCATTCCCCTTGTGACCTCCACGCGCGACAACTGCCTTGGCACGGAGTGCCCGCGCTGGTCCGATTGCCATGTCGTGCGAGCCCGGCGCGAGGCGATGTCCGCCGATGTCGTGGTGGTGAACCATCACCTCTTTTTCGCTGACGTCGCGCTGCGCGACAGCGGGGTGGCGGAACTGCTGCCTACCGTCGACGCAGCGGTGTTCGACGAGGCGCACCAGCTGGTAGACGCTGGACTGCAGTTCCTCGGTGTCGTCCTGGGTTCAGGGCAGGTGAGCGATCTCGCACGCGACGTCCTCGCGGCGGGCTACGAGCATGCCCGGGGCCTTGGCCCCTGGCAGGAGTTGTCTGCCTCGCTGGAGCTGGCTGCCCAGGGCCTGCGTTTTGCCGCGACGGGCGGCGACGGCAGCGCGAGGGCTTCGGGCAAGATGAGGTGGGAGGATCGGGCTGCGGACCCTGCGTTGGCCGAGGCACTGTCGCGACTCGAGCGCGAAGGGCAGAAGGCGGCGGACGCGCTCCAGGAGGTGCAGGCGCTTGCGCCTGAACTCAAGCGCCTGCACGAGCGCGTTGCTCAGCTTGTCGGCACGTGTCGCAGCTTCGCCTTGCCGCCGCTGCCTTCACGCGTGCGTTGGATCGACGTCTCGGCCTACGGCGCTCGCCTTGCAGAGACGCCGCTGGACATTCGGGAGCATCTGGGCGCGCAGCGTCAGGCGGCGCGCAAGGCCTGGATCTTCACCTCGGCCACCTTGGGTGATGACGATCGCCTGAGTTGGTTCGCCGCTGGCACCGGACTTGAGGATGCACGCGTCCTGCGCGTGGGCAGTCCCTTCGACTATCCAGCCCAGGCCCGGCTCTGGGTACCGACCGACTTTCCCGTGCCGCAGGATGCAGCTCACCCGGCTGCTGTTGGGCGTCTGGCCGCGGCCTGCGCCGCACGTCTCGGGGGCCGCACCTTCGTGCTGACGACCACGCTGCGTGCACTGCCCTTGATCGCCCAGGCGCTGCGCGCTGCCCTGGAAAACGAAGGCGCCGACACACGAGTCCTGGTGCAGGGCGAGGAGCCACGGCGCAGCCTGCTGCAGCGGTACGGCGATGGCCGCGGTCGCGTACTCGTCGGCTCGCACAGCTTCTGGGAGGGCATCGACGTGCCGGGCGATGCTTTGCAATGTGTCGTGATCGACAAACTCCCATTCCCACCGCCGAACGACCCGCTGGTGCAGGCACGGGCGCGCCAGATCGATTCTCGCGGAGGCCGTGCTTTCGACGAGCTCTCTGTGCCGGAGGCTGCGGTCGCCCTGAAACAGGGAGCGGGGCGCTTGATCCGTACCGAAAACGATCGCGGCCTGCTGGTGATCTGTGACCCTCGCCTGACCCGAATGGCTTACGGGCGCAGGATTCGAGCCGCGCTGCCGCCGATGAAACCCATCGATCGCGCAGTGGACGCCTGGGCCTGGCTCGATGAGATTTCAGCCGTGCCCGGGTAAAGCCGGGTCACCAGGGGCGCCACCACGCGCGCCCCCCCTCGCCGCCCGGGCCTGTGGCGGCCAGGAAGCGGCTGGTCGGGAAGCTGCGTTGCAGCACGCGGCGAGTGTCGTCACGGAGATCGTTCAAGCCAAGGCGGTCGTAACTCTCGATCATGATGGCCAGCGCCTCTTCGACGGCGGGCGCGCGCTCGTAGTCGACGATGGCCTGCTTGGCCCGGTTGGCGGCTGCCAGAAACGCGCCGCGCCGAAGGTAGTAGCGGGCGACGTGAACTTCGGATTCCGCCAGAGAGTTGACGATGTATCCCATCCGCAGCTGCGCGTCGGCCGCGTAGCGCGATTGGGGGAACTGGTCCAACACCTGCGCAAACGCCTGGTACGCGTCCTTGGATGCCTGCTGGTCACGCTCGGACAGCTTCTGCTGGGTCAACGCGCCCAGGACGCCAAGCGAGTCGTTGAAGTAGATCAGTCCCCTGAGGTAAAGCGCGTAGTCCATCGCTGGGCTTGAGGGGTGCAGCTTGATGAAGCGCTCGATGGAAGCGAGCGCGGTGGCCCGCTCGTTCATCCTCCATTGCGTGTGTGCAAGCTCTAGAAGCACCTGCTGACCGAGCAGCGTGCCTCCCGCTCGCGCCTCGATGCGTTCGAGGACTTTGATGGCCGCCTCGTTGTTGCCGCTGGCGAGTTCCTCGCGAGCCTCTTTGTACAATCGATCGAGGTTCTCGGGGGAATCTGCCTTGATCTCTCTCGAGGGCGTGGTGCCGCAGGCGACCAGCAGACCCGAGAGCATGATCGCAGCAAGAGTGGCGGGCGCCAAGGGCAAACGTCGCATGGACGGCATGCACGGGTGGTACTCACCCGCTCCTCAGTGAATGGTCACAAATTATAGGGACGTGCCCGAAACGGGCCGTGACATGGGTACACCCGTCGAAGAGGCTGACAGCGCGGAACCCGCGACGGCCGAAGAGTACGAGAGCCGCGCGCGCATTGCCAGTTTGGACGACCACGGGGCTCGGCTGGACAAGGTGCTGGTGGCCATGGCGCCAGAGTTCTCTCGCAGCCATCTGCAGACGCTGGTCGCGCAGGGATTGGTCAGCGTCGATGGGCGCCCTGAGTTCTCGAATTCACGTCGGCTGCGCGCCGGGGATCAAGTGCGCGTGGAATTGCGGCCCACTGCCGAAACCCTGGCTTTTCGGCCTCAGCCGATGGCGCTGGCGGTCGTCCACGAGGACGACGATGTCATGGTTGTCGACAAGCCTGCCGGCTTGGTGGTGCATCCCGCCGCCGGAAATTGGTCTGGTACTCTGCTCAACGGCTTGTTGGCGCACCACTCACGGGCGGCCACCCTTGCGCGGGCCGGTATCGTGCATCGCCTGGACAAGGACACCTCAGGCCTGATGGTGGTGGGAAAGACACTGGAGGCTGTCACGTCCCTGACGCGCGCTATCGCTGCGCGCGATGTGCGGCGAGCGTACGTCGCTGTGGCGCATGGAGCGATGCAGGAGGGCCCACGTCGAATCGATGCGCCCATCGGGCGGGACAGTTCTTCCCGTCTGCGCATGGCGGTCGTTTCTTCTGGACGACCCGCACAGACGGACGTGGAGCCGCTGGCCTCGCGCGCAAACTGCACAGCGTTGCGATGCCGCCTGCACACCGGCCGGACGCACCAGATCCGCGTGCATCTGGCTTCACTGGGATACCCGCTGGTGGGCGACGTGCTGTACGGCGGCCGCGAATTGCTGGGTATGCGGCGCCAGGCCTTGCACGCTGTCGCACTGGCCTTCGACCATCCCCGGCTGGGTTGTCGGTTGGCGTTTACCTCGGCGCCGCCGTCTGATTTCCAGCAAGCTTGGAGCGCAGTCTGCAGCGAACCCGCGCAATGAAGGGTGGCTGCGGATGTCCTTGCGCAGCCGTTTGAACAGTAGAATGCGTTTGCAGGCTGGGTGACGTGCTCCTGGGCCTTATCCCGAAGGTTGCTGTCGAGCGGTCTGGTGCCGCCGGATCTTCCGGCCCCAGAGGCCGCTTGCTCCACTGCCCGCTGGTCCTTGAGACCGGTCCCATTTCCACGCGATAGCGTCGCTGCGCCCGCGCGCCGAGTCTGACGGCGAGTCTCCTGTGCTTTCGCATGAACACCGAAGAGGTCAAACGCGTCCTCGAGACTGCCCTCATCTGCGCCGCCAACCCGCTGCCCTTGCAGGAGATGCAGCAGTTGTTCGACGGGCAGGTGGGGGCTGACACCTTGCGCCTGGTCTTGCACGATCTCGCGGCTGATTGGCAGGGTCGGGGGGTTGAACTGGTGACACTTGCCTCCGGTTGGCGCTTCCAGAGCCGTCCCGAGATGCGGCCCTTCCTCGACCGCCTGCACCCTGAGAAGCCCCCGCGGTATTCGCGGGCCGTGCTCGAGACGCTGGCCATCATCGCGTACCGGCAACCGGTGACGCGAGGCGACATCGAGGACATTCGCGGCGTGACCGTCAGCACACAGATCGTGAAGCAGCTCGAAGATCGCGGTTGGATCGAGACCATCGGATTCCGTGAGACCCCCGGCAGGCCTGCTCTTTACGCCACGACGCGCCAGTTTCTAGACGATCTCGGTTTGTCGAGCTTGGCGCACCTCCCCGAACTGACAGCCCCTGGGACGCCGGATGCCTTGGTCTTCGCGGAGAGAGCAAGGCCGCAGGTGTCTGACGAAGCGCCCATCGAGATGTCGCCGGCGCAGCCACCACGCCCTGACCTGCCCTTGCTCGCAGCCATGCTCGATGAGCCCGGTGTGGCGCAGTCGTCCAGCGCGGCCCTGCCCAAATCTGACGATTCCTTCCCTCCTGGCGTGCCTTCCGATACCACCGGGGCCGCCGCTTCCCTCGTAACGCTGCTTGCCGAGGTTCAACCCGATGCATCCCGATCCTGAGCGCGAGGACGCCGCCAGCGCGTCCACAGATGTTGCAGCCGAGGCTCGACCTGGTGACGCGGCGGGCGCCAGCCCCGTCGTCGACTCCGATTCCCAGGCGGGCGAGGGCGATGCGGTGGCTGGCGATCACCAGCGCAAGCGCCGTCCCCGGCGCCGTCAACGCCGAGGGCGCAAGACCGCCGAGGGCGCTGTGCCTGTCGCGGAAGGTGAGAGCCCCACGGCACCGGTCGAAGCCGAGCCGGATGCCGCCCCGGAGGCGACCCTGCCGGCGACGGATCCCGCAGAACTTTTCTCCGAGGTCGTCTCCGGTGCCTGGGACGAGCAGGCCCAGGAAGCCCCTGTGCCCGCCCGTGCCGCGCGTCGGGTGCTCGCGCCCGAGCCGGAGGCCCCCAAGCTGCACAAACTGCTGGCGCAGGCAGGTCTGGGCTCCAGGCGTGAATTGGAGCAATGGATCGTCGACGGTCGGCTGGCGGTCAACGGGCAACCCGCGCACACCGGCCAGCGGGTGGCCTTCGGGGACCGCATCACACTCGATGGCAAGCCCTTGAAGATCCGCTTCACGCCGCCGCTGGCGCGTGTACTCGCGTACCACAAGCCCGCAGGAGAGGTGGTCACGCACGACGACCCGCAGCACCGCCCCACGGTGTTTCGGCGCTTGCCTCGCCTGCCGCGCGGCAAGTGGCAGGCGGTGGGGCGGCTCGACATCAACACGGAAGGTCTTCTGCTCTTCACCAATTCAGGGGATCTGGCCAATCGGTTGATGCACCCGCGCTTTGGCGTCGAGCGCGAATACGCCGTGCGCGTCCTGGGGGCTCTCGACGAAGAACAGCGCGAACGCCTGTTGCAGGGCGTTGAGATCGACGGTCAACCGGCAGCCCTGCGTAGCATCGTCGATGGTGGCGGCGAAGGCGCGAACCGCTGGTATCGGGTGGTCATCACCGAGGGGCGCAACCGTGAAGTGCGAAAGCTCTTCGAGGCGGTCGGCCATGCCGTGAGCCGCCTGATCCGCATCCGTTATGGCTCGGTCGTCCTGCCCCGCGGTCTGCGTCGCGGCGCCTGGGTCGATCTCAGCTTGGACGATGTCAGGGCCTTGCGTGCGATCTCGGGTGCTGCGGACGCTGCTGCGGCACAGGAGGGCGGCCCAGGGCGCAGGACCGCGAGTCGGGGGCGCAAGGGCCGGCGCGATGCGCCGCCGCAAGGATCGCCTGCGGCGCAAATGCCGTTCGACGGCGATGAGGATCTCGAGGTCGCCGGACCCATCCCCAACCCCCTGCAGCAGACTTACGACAAGCGCGCCATACAGCAGGCACGCAGGGTGCGCGAGGTCGATGAGAATGGGCCGATACCGAACCCTTTGCAGCAGACTTATGACAAGCGTGCTGTTCAGGCGGAGCGCAAGCCCCGGCGTGAACTCGACGAGGAGGGGGGGCCGATCCCCAACCCGCTGCAGCAGACTTATGACCGCCGTTTCGTTCAGCCCGCCAAGGGCGGTGGCGGTGGTGGCGGTGGTGGTGGTGGTGGTGGACGCGGAGCGCGTCGCAAGCCAGGGCCTGCCAAGGGCGGCGCCCCGGCGCAGCCTGACCCGATGCGCACCTCGGTGGGCTACATCGGTGCCGATGCATTTGTCAAGGCTGCCAAGGGTCCCCGAGGCGGTAAGGGGCGTCGGCGCTGACACCTGGCGGCCCTCCTGCCGCTGGGCCTAAAATAATGGGTTTTCATTCACGGACACCAGGAGTTGATTTCAATGGCCATCGAACGCACGCTGTCGATCATCAAGCCCGATGCGGTGGCGAAGAACGTCATCGGTCAGATCTATTCGCGATTCGAGGCCGCCGGGCTCAAGATCGTGGCTGCGCGGATGATGCAGCTGTCCCGCGCGGACGCCGAGGCCTTCTACGCCGTGCACAAGGCACGTCCCTTCTTCAACGATCTCGTCAGCTTCATGATTTCAGGCCCGGTGATGGTGCAGGCCCTCGAGGGTGAGTCTGCAATCCTTCGCAACCGGGAGCTCATGGGGGCGACTGATCCCAGGAAGGCTGCGGCGGGCACGATTCGGGCGGACTTCGCCGACAGCATCGATGCCAACGCCGTTCACGGCTCCGACGCCGCGGAGACTGCTGCGGTCGAGGTGGCTTTCTTTTTCCCGGGCATGCAGATCCACGCTCGCTGATGCCGATCGCCGGCCCGTGGGCTGGCTTGGGTGGGCGCGGCGGCACGGAAGAGGCTTCGACCGATGGTGAATCTCCTCGGCCTTGATCTCGACGCGATGGTCGCCCGTCTCGATGTGCTCCAGGAAAAGCGTTTTCGTGCGATCCAGCTGTTCCGCTGGATCCACCGCGCGGGTGAAACCGACTTCTCGCGCATGACCGACATCGCGCGGTCGCTGCGCGAGAAGCTGCAGGGTAGCTATGAGGTTCGCGCGCTGCCGGTGCTGACCGAACAATGTTCGGCCGACGGTACCGTCAAGTGGCTGTTCGACGTGGGTGACGGCAACGCGGTCGAGACGGTCTACATCCCCGAGAGCGACCGAGGAACGCTGTGTGTGTCCTCGCAGGCGGGTTGCGCTGTGGGGTGCCGCTTCTGTTCCACGGGACATCAGGGTTTCAGTCGCAACCTGTCCACCGCGGAGATCGTGGCGCAGCTTTGGTGGGCCGAGCACCGCCTGCGCGCGCGGCTGAATCTCGGCCAGGGTGAGCGTGCCATCGATAACATCGTGATGATGGGCATGGGCGAGCCTCTGCAGAACTTCGCGGCCGTCGTTCCGGCCTTGCGGATCATGCTGGACGATCACGCGTATGGCCTGTCCCGACGGCGCGTGACGGTTTCGACCTCGGGCGTCGTTCCCATGATCGATCGGCTCGGACAGACATGTCCGGTGGCATTGGCGGTATCGCTGCACGCCCCTGACGACACCTTGCGTGATCATCTGGTGCCCTTGAACCGCAAGTACCCGCTGGGCGAACTCATGTCCGCCTGTTCGCGGTATCTGGAGGTTGCTCCGCGCGACTTCATCACGTTCGAGTACTGCATGCTCGACGGCGTGAACGACAGTGACGACCATGCGCGCCGTCTGGTGGCGTTGGTGCGTGGCCAGTCGCCTGAGTCAGGGCAGACGGTGCCTTGCAAGCTCAACCTGATACCGTTCAATCCCTTCCCGGCTTCCGGTTTGCGCCGGTCCCCGAAGGAGCGCGTGCTCGCCTTCGCGCGCTCCCTGCAGGCGGCCGGGATCGTAACGACGGTGCGCCGCACGCGCGGTGATGACATCGACGCCGCTTGTGGTCAACTGGCTGGTGAGGTGCTCGACCGCACCGACGTCGGTTCGCGTCTGGCGCGCGATGTGTTTCCGATCCCAGTGGTTGCGGCTCGATGAGGTCTGACTCGCTGTGCCGTCTTGACGCCCGGACCTCCAGGTATGGGCAGGCGCTGCGCTGTGCGTTTGTCCTGTTGGTGGCGTGCGGGTTGATGGGATGCGCGGCGCTCGATGGCGGCACGTTGCAGCGCGATCTCCGCATCACTTCTGATTTGAGCGATGCCGACCGTCTGGCCCAGGTCCGGCTGGAACTCGCCTCGGGCTACTTTGCCCGCGGTCAGACGGCGGTGGCCTTGGACGAGGTCAAGCGGGCACTCGCCGCGCGGCCAGATATGGCGCCAGCGCACGAACTTCGCGGTCTCATTTACGCGCAACTCGGCGAAGCAGGGCTGGCCGAGGACAGCTTCCGGCGCGCCTTGCAGCTTTCGCCGCGCAGCGGCGACGCGATGCACAACTATGGCTGGTTCCTGTGTCAGCAGCGTCGCTGGTCCGAGGCCGATGCTTGGCTTGCCAGCGCCTTGGAGCAACCCGCCTACCGTGCCGCGGAACGGACCGCGCTGGCTCAGGGGGTATGCCAAGGGCGCGCCGGGCAGCTCCAGCGGGCACGGCTGACGCTGAGCCGCGTGGCGGAGCGCGACCCGGGAAATCCGGCTGCTGTCTATCCTCTTGCCGAGGTGCTGTTCTTGCTGGGTGACGACGTTGGAGCCCGCGCGCAGTTGCAGCGCCTGCAGGGCGACGAGGAAATCGTCAACGCGCAGATCTTGTGGCTGGCTGTCAAGGTCGAGCTGCGGCTGGGCGACCGTTCTGCGATGCAACAGGCAGGGCGGCTGCTGGCGGAGCGTTTCCCGGCGTCCGTGCAGGCCGTCTGGTATCGGGAAGGGCGTTTCGATGAATGAGGCGCAAGCTGCTGCGGGCATGGCATCTGCCGGTACGCTGATCCGCGCCGAGCGCGAGAGGCTGGGTCTGCGGCTGGATGCGCTGGCCACCACTCTCAAAGTCAGTGTCCTCAAGCTCCAGGCGCTGGAGCACGACCGGTATGACGAACTGCCAGACGCAGCGTTCACCCGGGCGCTTGCAATGTCGGTGTGTCGTGTCATGGGCGTCGATTCGGCTCCCGTTCTTGCGTTGCTGCCCAGGACCGACGGTTTGCCCGAAGCGCTGGAGCACGTGACGACCGGATTGCGGGCCCCTTTCGATGCCCGGGCCAGCCACGGCTGGGTGGGGCACAGCGTCCCCGCCCGGCGATCGCCGCTGCTCATGGCTGCTGGTGTGGTGATCGTCATGGCACTGATCGCCGGTCTGCTGTGGTCTTCGTGGCCCTTGCTGCAATTCGGTGCGCGTGAGCCGCTGACATCGGCAACGGCAGCGGCCTCTGCGTCGTCGGCTGCGAGTTCTTCCCCGTCTACCTCACCGCAGCGGACGGCCCCGTCGGCGGCTTCGTCAGCGCTCCAGGGGCAAGCCGCTTCGGGAACAGGTTTGACGCCACCGACCGCTGAGGGGCGTGGGAGGTTTTTGGAGGCCGCCGCTCGAGGGGGCGTTGCCTCACCGCATGCCTCTGCGGTTCGTGTGACGGCGCCGACTTGGGTAGAACTGCGCGACGGCTACGGCCGAACGCTGTGGGCGCGTACGCTGGTTGCAGGCGAGTCTGCGCCGATCGAGGGCGGGCGGCCCCTGCGCCTGGTCGTAGGCAATGCCAATTCCGCCATCGTCGTATTCAACGGGCAGCCTGTCGATCTGCGGCCCTGGACCAGGGACAATATGGCCAGCATCGAAATCAAGTGAGCACACCGATGGACCAGTCACCGGATCCCATGAACGCTCCGATAGCTGCGGCCTATCCGAGGCCACGCCGTTCCCGTCAGGCCCGGGTGGTCTGGGGCTCGCGTGTGGTCACGATCGGCGGTGACGCGCCCGTGCGTGTGCAGTCGATGACCAACACGGACACGGTTGACGTGATCGGTACGGCGATCCAGGTCAAGGAACTGGCGCAAGCGGGCTCGGAACTGGTCCGCATCACCGTCAACACGCCAGAGGCAGCCCAGGCGGTCCCGCACATCCGGGAACAGCTCGATCGCATGGGCATCGACGTGCCTCTGGTTGGGGACTTTCACTACAACGGGCACACACTGTTGAGCCTGTACCCCGATTGCGCGCGCGCGCTGAGCAAGTACCGCATCAATCCCGGCAATGTGGGCAAGGGCCGCAAGCGGGATGCGCAGTTCGCGCAGATGATTGAAGCCGCGATGCGCTACCAGCGCCCGGTGCGTATCGGTGTGAACTGGGGCAGTCTCGACCAGGACCTGCTGGCCCAGATGATGGACGACAACGCTGGGCGTGCCGCGCCGTGGGATGCCAAACAGGTGATGTACCAGGCGCTCGTGCAGTCGGGTTTGCAATCGGCGCGTGAGGCCTGCGCACTGGGCATGGACCCCGACCAAGTGATCATCAGCTGCAAGGTCAGCGGCGTGCAGGACCTCGTCACCGTCTATCGCGCGTTGGCGGCTCGTTGTGACCACGCGCTGCACCTCGGCCTGACCGAGGCCGGTATGGGCACAAAGGGTACTGTCGGTTCTTCCGTTGCTCTGGGGTTGCTGCTGCAGGAGGGCATCGGCGACACCATCCGCGTCAGTCTGACGCCACAGCCCGGTGAAGCGCGTACCCAGGAGGTCGTCGTCGCGCTCGAGATCCTGCAGGCTCTGGGCCTGCGTGCCTTCAATCCCAGCGTCACCGCCTGTCCTGGCTGCGGCCGCACGACCAGCACGACTTTCCAGGAACTGGCCAAGCAGATTGACGACCATCTGCGCGCCCGCATGCCTGTGTGGCGGTCCCTTTATCCGGGCGTGGAGAGCTTGCGCGTGGCCGTGATGGGTTGCATCGTCAACGGTCCGGGCGAGAGCAAGCACGCCGACATCGGGATCAGCCTGCCGGGGACAGGCGAAGCCCCAGCGGCGCCGGTCTTCATCGACGGACAGAAGGCCTTGACGCTGCGGGGCGAGGGTATCGTTGCCGAATTCCAGCAGATCGTCGAGAGCTACATCCAGCGCCGGTTCGGCGTCACCTCCACCCCCGTCTGAACCCGGCTGCTTCGCCTGAGCCTGGCGCACGGGCCGGGCTTGGCCCATTCGATACCCCGCGCCGGCACAGCGCAGAGAGTTCCCATGTCAGAGTCCGACCCCGCCACCCGCAACGGCGCGAGCCCGCTGCGCGCCGTCCGCGGCATGAACGACATCCTCCCCCCCGATTCGGCACGCTGGGAGTGGTTCGAAGACGCTGTTCGACGTGTGATGTGTCGATACGGTTACCGCAACGTCCGCACGCCTGTCGTCGAACCGACCGCCCTGTTCGTTCGGGGACTGGGTGAGGTTACCGACATCGTCGAGAAGGAGATGTACTCCTTCGTAGACAGCATGAATGGTGACGCGTTGACGCTGCGCCCCGAGAACACCGCTGGCGTCGTGCGGGCTGCGATAGAGCACAACCTGCTGCATGACGGTGGCAAGCGTCTGTATTACATCGGGCCGATGTTCCGCCACGAGCGTCCGCAGCGTGGGCGCTACCGGCAGTTTCATCAGGTCGGGGTCGAGGCCCTTGGGCATCCCGGACCGGAGATCGATGCCGAGGTCATCCTGATGGCGCGGTCCCTGTGGCGAGAACTCGGTCTCGGCGACGTCCGGCTCGAGCTCAACAGCCTGGGTCAGTTGGACGAGCGCCGTGCCCACCGTGAGGCGTTGATTGCCCATTTCGAAGCCCATCGTGATCACCTGGATGCCGATGCATTGCGTCGTCTGCACACCAACCCGCTGCGCATCCTGGACACCAAGAACCCGGCGATGTCGTCGGTGGTCGACAGCGCGCCCTGCCTGGCCGACTACCTGGGCGCGGCCTCCCGCAGCCATCTGGAGTCGGTCTGCGGCGCGCTGGAGGCGGCAGGTCAGGGCTACACGATCAATCCGCGTCTTGTACGCGGCATGGACTACTACAACCTGACGGTTTTCGAGTGGGTGACCGACAAACTGGGTGCTCAGGGCACGCTGTGCGGAGGCGGGCGCTACGACCCGCTCGTGCAGATGCTGGGCGGCAAGCCCGCCCCGGGCATCGGTTGGGGCATGGGTATCGAGCGGGTGCTCGACCTTGTCGCGGAACTCGGTCTCGGCCCCCAACCAGCGCCGCCCGATGTCTATTGCATACTGCCCGATGGTGCTGCAGCCCCGGTCGCGATTTCCGTGGCCGAATCGCTGCGGTCGCAGGGGCTGTCTGTGGTGATGCACGCTGCCTCGGCCGAAGGTCAGGGGAGCATGAAGAGCCAGTTCCGCCGCGCCGATGCCAGCGGCGCGCGGTACGCTGTGGTTTTCGGGGCCCAGGAGTTGGCGCAGGGCTGCGTCTCGGTCAAGCCTTTGCGCGACGATCAGGCGACCCAGACAACCCATCGGATCGCTGACCTTGCCCAATGGGCGGTCGGGCTGCGCGCCGCATAATCGACACTTCTCAGCCGGGAGCCCCATGGCGACTACCCTCGACCTGCAAGAGCAGGAGCAGATCGACGAACTGAAGGCATTCTGGAAGCGCTGGGGCAACCTGATCACGTGGGCCTTGATCGCAGCGCTTGCCGGCTTCGCTGGCTGGAACGGCTGGAATTGGTACCAGCGCGAACAGGGCGTCAAGGCGGGTGTCTTGTTCGATGAGTTGGACCGGACTGTGGTCGCCGGCGATGTCGAGCGGGCAGCGAGGGTTTTCTCTGACCTGCGAGATCGCCATCCGGGCACGACATGGGCTGCTCATGGAGGCTTGCTCGTGGCGCGTCTGCAGCACGAGCGGGCGAAGGCTGACGAATCCGTCGCAACGTTGACCTGGGTGGCCGACAAGGCCACAGACCCTGCCGTGCAAGCGGTCGCGCGCCTGCGGCTGGCCGCATTGCACCTGGATGCCAAGCGGGCCGATGCAGCGCTCGAGGCGCTCTCCCGCGTCACAGCGCCGGGCTTTGAGGCGCTTGTGGCTGATCGTCGAGGTGACGTGCTGAAGTCGCAGGGGAAGGTGGCCGACGCCGTTGAGGCCTACCGCGCTGCACATCAGGGCCTGGCCGAGTCGCTCGACTACCGTAGAGTCGTCGAAGCGAAGCTGACGGCCCTGGGCGCGCCGGTGGTGGTGGCTCGTTGATCATGATCGTCGAGCGCGCACGTGGTTGGCGTCGCCTCGTGGCGCGGCTTGGCCTGGCCGGCGCGCTGGTGGCTGCTCTGGCGGGTTGCGCCAGCGACAAGCCCAAGCCGGCGGTACTGGAACCCGTGGCGCCCCAGATCGCCGGACGGCAGATCTGGAACTTCAAATTGCCCGGAATAGGCTTTCCTCTGGCCATGACGGTGCGTGAAGGGCGCGTCTATGCTGCCGGCGACGACGGTTCGGTCGTCGCTTTGGATATCGGCACGGGGGCGGTGGTGTGGCGGGCGCAGGCCGGAGCACCGCTGGCCGCGGGTGTGGGCAGCGATGGCCGCCATGCGGCGGTTGTCACCCGCAACAACGAACTCGTCGTCTTTGACGAGGGGCGGCTTGCTTGGAAGTCGCGTCTGGCGGGCCGCGTCCTGACGGCACCGCTGGTGGCAGGCGAGCGGGTTTTCGTCCTCGGTGTGGACCGGTCCGTACAGGCCTTTGATGCGCTGGACGGTCGCTCGCTTTGGGCGTTGCAGCGCCCTGGGGATCCGTTGACGCTTGGGCAGGCAGGCGTGATCCTTCCTTTCGGCGACACCCTGGTCGTCGGGCAGGGGCCTCGCTTGGCGTCGGTCGAGCCTTTGCGGGGTAGCGTGCGTTGGGAGGTGGCCGTTGCATCGCCGCGCGGCACGAATGAAGTCGAGCGCCTGGCTGATCTGATCGGACCAGCCGTTCGTGTGGAATCCTCGGTGTGCGTTCGTGCATTCCAGTCGTCGGTCGGCTGTGTGGATGCCGCGCGTGGCGTGCTGCGCTGGTCGCGCAACGTGGGAGGTACCCAGGCGGTAGGTGCCGACGATGAACTGCTCGTGGCTGCCGATGCGAGCGATCGTCTGTCTGCTTGGCGTCAGGGGACGGGGCAGCTGGTCTGGACGAGCGAGAAGTTCCTTTTCCGGCAACTGTCGGGCATCGTCCTGGCGGGCCGGGCTGCAGTCTTCGGCGACCTCGACGGTCAGCTTCATTTCGTCGATCGTCAGGACGGCCGGCCTTTGTTGCGCCTGCCCACAGACGGCAGCGCCATCGTCTCCACCCCGGTGCTTTCGGGCGCCACGCTTCTGGTGGCCAGCCGCTCGGGCGGGGTGTTCGCCTTCCGGCCTGAGTGAGATTCTTGGCGGTTCCTGCCCAGTGAAGCCCGTTGTTGCCATCGTCGGCCGACCCAATGTCGGCAAGAGTACGCTTTTCAACCGCCTGACGAAGAGCCGTGACGCCATCGTGGCCGACTTCCCAGGCCTGACGCGCGACCGGCACTACGGAAACGCACGCCTGGGCCCGCGTGAGTTCATCGTTGTTGACACGGGGGGCTTCGAGCCTGACGCGGGTGCCGGCATCGTGCGTGAGATGGCGCGCCAGACACGCCAGGCCGTTGCCGAGGCCGATGTCGTCATCTTCGTCGTCGATGTCCGCGCCGGGCTTTCGGCGCAGGATCACGACATTGCCGACTACCTGCGCAGTCAGCGCAAGCGCGTGGTGTTGGCTGCCAACAAGGCTGAGGGCATGCGGGAGTCGCCGCTGCTGGCCGAGTTCCATGAGCTCGGTATCGGCGAGCCGGTTCCGGTCTCCTCGGCCCACGGTCAGGGCATCCGCAGCCTCGTCGAGGTGGCGTTGGATCAACTGCCACCACAGGAGGACGATGAAGCGGCCAGTCAGGAGGACGCGGATCGGCCTGTTCGGCTGGCCGTTGCGGGACGGCCGAACGTGGGCAAGTCCACACTCATCAACGCCTGGCTGGGCGAGGAGCGGTTGATCGCCTTCGACCAGCCCGGTACGACGCGGGACGCGATCGTCGTTCCCTTCGAGCGTGAGGGGCGACGTTTCGAATTGGTCGACACGGCGGGCTTGCGGCGCAAGGGCCGCGTCTTCGAGGCTGTGGAGAAGTTCTCCGTGGTCAAGACCCTCCAGGCCATCGAGCACGCCAACGTGGTCGTGCTGCTGCTGGATGCCACGCAGGGCGTTTCCGAGCAGGATGCGCACATCGCAGGATATGTCCTGGAGTGCGGTCGTGCGGTCGTGATTGCGCTCAACAAGTGGGATGCCGTGGACGCCTACCAGCGCGAGATGCTGCAGCGTTCGATTGACCAGCGCCTGAGTTTCCTGCGACACGCGCCTCCGCTGCACGTCTCGGCATTGCGGCGCCAGGGCCTGGGTCCACTCTGGCGCGCCATTGGACAAGCGTACGATTCGGCAATGTGCAAGCTGCCGACGCCAGCCTTGAACAAGGTGTTGCTGGAGGCGGTGGCGCATCAGCAGCCGGCGCGCGCCGGACGCTTCCGGCCGAAACTGCGCTACGCACACCAGGGCGGCATGAATCCGCCCGTGATCGTGATCCACGGCAACTCGTTGGAGCACGTCAGTGACGCGTACAAGCGTTACCTGGAAGGGCGGATTCGAGACCATTTCCGCCTCACGGGCACACCGCTGCGTATAGAGATGCGTTCAGCGGACAACCCTTTCGTCCAGCAGGACTGACGCGTCGCCGGGCGGCCCTTGCGGTCTGACGGCCAGACCCCATGTGGTAAGGTGTCCGATCATCCATCACGGAGCATATCGTGAGCAACAAAGGCCAGCTTCTCCAAGATCCGTTCCTCAATCTTTTGCGCAAGGAACACGTCCCCGTGTCGATCTATCTTGTCAACGGCATCAAGCTGCAGGGGCAGATCGAATCGTTCGACCAGTACGTGGTCTTGCTGCGCAACACTGTGACCCAGATGGTTTACAAGCACGCCATCTCGACCGTGGTCCCCGGCCGCGCGGTGAACTTCCACCCCAACGACCCCGAACCGGCCTGATGGCTGAGGTGACGGTCTCGTCAGACGTCATGGCGCTCCTCATGAACTCCGCCAAGGGCCGCGCGTTGCTCGCTTCACGCCTTCGCGGGGGGCCAGGAATACTGGGGGCGGGTCGTGGTCATCTTGAGAGCCCTGGTGAGGTCCATCCTGTGCGGCGGTTCACGGGGTGTATCGTGTGCGCACGCCGCGCTGGCGGATCGGCGAGGCCGCTTTGAGCAATCCTGTAGCGCCGGCAGCTGTTCGCACGGTACTTGTTGGGGTCGATCTCGGTCCTGGTCACTTCTTCGATCCTGAACTCGACGAACTCGCCTTGCTGGCGTGTTCGGCCGGCGACGATCCCGTGGCCCGCGTGACGGCGCGGCGCAAAGCCCCGGACGCGGCGCTGTTCGTCGGCCAGGGCAAGGCCGAGGAGATCAAGGCACTGGTGGCCGGCAGCGGCGCCCAGGGCGTGATCTTCGACCAGGCGCTCAGCCCGGTGCAGCAGCGCAACCTGGAACGTCTGTTGGGCGTGCAGGTTTCCGACCGGACGGCGCTGATCCTCGACATCTTCGCTGACCGCGCGCGCAGTCACGAGGGCAAGCTCCAAGTCGAGCTCGCGCGATTGCAGTACCTGTCCACGCGTCTCGTGCGGCGATGGTCTCACCTCGAACGTCAGCGCGGCGGCATCGGCACCCGTGGCGGTCCGGGAGAGACCCAGATCGAGTTGGACCGGCGCATGATCGGCGAGCGGATCAAGGCTTTGAAGGGGCGCCTGGACAAAGTCCAACGTCAGCAGGCGACGCAACGCCGTGCGCGCGAGCGGCGGGGCACGTTCCGCATCTGTCTGGTTGGTTACACCAACGCAGGCAAGAGCACGCTTTTCAATGCGCTGGTCAAGGCACGCAGCTATGCGGCCGACCAACTCTTCGCCACACTAGACACGACCACTCGTGAACTTTGGCTCGCGAGCGCTGGCGCCTCGGTCACGCTGTCGGACACGGTGGGCTTCATTCGCGAATTGCCTCACAAATTGGTCGAGGCTTTCCGTGCCACGCTTTCGGAGGCGGCTGACGCCGACCTGCTCCTCCACGTCGTCGATGCCGCAAGCCCGTTGCTGCACGAGCAGCGAATCGAGGTGGACCGCGTGCTCGACAGCATCGATGCAGGCACCATCCCGCAGATCCTGGTCTGCAACAAGACTGACCGTCTGGACGCCAGCGCTCTTCCCCGGGTGCTCGCTGACAGCGTACCGCGTGCCGACGGAACTTCGATTCCGAGAGTGTTCGTCAGCGCATTGACGGGCACCGGCCTTGGTGAGTTGCGTGGCCTCATCATCGAGGCTGCATCTCGCGGCGTCCACAACCCTGCGCCTGCGGGCGCATCGACACCCGACGATACTGCGGCGTGTCTGCACACAGCATGAATTCGACGATGTCCAATCGTTTCCCCGCGGTGGGCCGCCTGGGCGCGGTGCTGCTTTCCACGTTGCGCCTGCTCGCGGGCGCCGTCCGGCGTGCCCGGCTTCGGCTGTTGTTTCTGGTCGGCAGGCCTCAGCCCGTGTGGAGCGCCGGTCGTCCGGAGGGGCCGCCCGACCTCGATGAACTCTGGCGTGACTTCAATCGCAAGCTCAACGGCTTGCTGGGTGGCAAGGGCCGCGAGCGTCCCGACGGGCCTCCGCAGCCGTCTCCTGGCCAGCGCCCGCCGTCCGGGCCGTCCTCGTTCAAGGGTGCCGGCGTGGGTGCCGGCCTTATTGCCGGGGTGGCGGCGCTGATCTGGTTGGGCAGCGGCTTCTTCATCGTCCAGGAAGGCCAGCAGGCGGTGGTGACCTCGTTCGGGAAGTACAGCCATACCGCCGACGCCGGCTTCCAGTGGCGCTTTCCATACCCTTTCCAGGCACATGAGTCGGTCGCTGTGACCCAACTCAGGTCTGTTGACGTCGGCCGGAATTCGGTTGTCCAGGCCACGGGCTTGCGCGACTCTTCGATGCTGACCCAGGACGAAAACATCGTCGACATTCGCTTCACAGTGCAGTATCGGCTGAAGGACGCGCGCGCTTACCTGTTCGAGAACCACCGTCCGGATGAGGCCGTGGTCCAGGCGGCAGAGTCCTCAGTGCGGGAGATCGTGGGTCGCAGCAGGGTCGATCAGGTACTGTATGAGCAGCGTGATGCGATCGCCAACGACCTGATGAAGTCGCTCCAGGCCCAGTTGGATCGTTTGAACGCGGGCATCCTCATTGCCAATGTCAACGTCCAGAACGTGCAGGTCCCGGAGCAAGTGCAGGCGGCCTTCAACGACGCAGTGAAGGCAGGTGCCGACCGGGATCGATTCAAAAACGAGGGGCAGGCCTACGCGAGCGACGTCATCCCGAAGGCCCAGGGCACTTCAGCGCGCTTGCGCGAGGAGGCCGAGGGGTATCGCGCGCGCATCATCGCGCAGGCAGAAGGTGATGCGCAGCGTTTTCGGTCTGTGCTCACCGAGTACCAGAAGGCTCCCGCTGTCACGCGCGACCGGCTTTACCTCGAGACGATGCAGCAGGTGTATTCCAACGTCAGCAAGGTCATGGTCGACAGCCGAAATGGCTCCAATCTGCTTTACCTGCCTTTGGACAAGCTGATGCAGCAAGCCGGACCTGCCCAGGGCCCGGCTGTCTCGTCCGCCGGCGCAGAGGGCGCAGGTAGTCCGACCGTCGTGCCGCCTGCCCCTGCGGTGGATGCGCGGACACGCGACGGTACGCGTGCTCGCGAACGCGACAGCCGTTGAGGAGAACAGCATGATGAACCGCCTTGGAGTCATCGGTACGGGTATCGTGGTGCTGTTGATGTTGCTGGGATCTTCCCTCTTCATCGTCGACCAGCGTCAGGTAGCCGTTGTCTACGCGCTCGGAGAGATCAAGTCGGTGATCACCGAGCCGGGTTTGAAGTGGAAGCTGCCGCCACCGTTCCAGAACGTGGTGTTCCTCGATCGTCGAATCCAGACGCTGGACAGCCCGGAGACACGGCCGATCTTCACCGCCGAGAAGAAGAGTCTGGTGATCGACTGGCTTGTGAAGTGGCGTATCAGTGAGCCGCGCCAATTCATCCGCAACAACGGCACTGACCTGCGCAATGTCGAGAACCGACTCAGCCCGGTGGTGCAGGCTGCCTTCAACGAGGAGATAACGAGGCGTGACGTGCGGGGTGTTCTCTCCAAGGAGCGCGAACGCGTGATGAATGATGTCCGCAGCCGCCTGGCCGACGAGGCCAAAGCGTTCGGGATCGAAATCGTCGATGTCCGCATCAAGCGGGTCGACTTCGTTGCCGACATCACCGACTCGGTTTACCGACGCATGGAGTCCGAGCGCAAGCAGGTGGCCAACGAATTGCGGTCGCAGGGTACAGCGGAAGGTGAAAAGATCCGTGCTGACGCCGACAGACAGCGCGAAGTCATCATTGCCGAAGCCTATCGCGACGCGCAGAAGATCAAGGGCGAGGGTGACGCGAAGGCTTCAGCCTTGTACGCGGCAGCTTTCGGCCGCGACCCACAGTTCGCGCAGTTCTACCGTAGCTTGGAAGCCTACCGTGCCAGTTTCCGAAACCGCTCGGATGTGATGGTCATTGACCCATCGTCGGAGTTCTTTCGCACGATGCGCACCGGTGGCGCTGGCGGCCCTGGCCGCTGAGGCCTGCACGAGCGGGCGATTTGACGGTGGGTGATAGCCTTGTTGTTGCGCTCGCCTTGGTGCTGGTGATCGAAGGGCTGTTGCCTTTTCTGAGCCCGGCAACCTGGCGCCAGACCTTCCAGCGGGCTCTTCAACTGAAGGACGGCCAAGTCCGCTTCCTCGGCATGTTGAGCGTGGCGGCGGGAGCGGCATTGCTGCTTGTGAGCTTGCTGTGACCGGCTTGCCGAGGTCCCCCTCGGTACAATCAGGGTTTTCTCGAAGATCGCGCCCATGTCCAGAGCCTGGCTGTTGCCGGAGCACATCGCCGACATCCTGCCAGCCGAGGCGGCCCGCGTCGAACGGGTGCGTCGGCAGTTGCTCGATCAGGCGGCACGGCGTGGTTTTGAACTCATCATTCCGCCGCTTCTGGAACACCTGGACTCGCTGCTGTCCGGAACGGGGCGTGAGCTCGAGTTGCAGACCTACACGCTGGTTGATCAGTTGAGCGGCCGGTTGTTGGGCCTGCGTGCAGACACGACCCCGCAGGCTGCCCGCATTGATGCCCACCTGTTGAACCGGGATGGCGTGACCCGCCTTTGCTACTGCGGCCCGGTGCTTCACACCCGCCCGGGCGGTGCTGGAGCGTCGCGTGAGCCACTGCAATTTGGAGCCGAGATCTTCGGTCACGCCGGTCTCGAGGCTGAGATGGAGGTGCTCGATCTGGCACTGGAGGCGGTTGCCGAGGCCGGCGTCGCTCGGCCCGTGGTCGATCTGGCCGACGCGCGCATCCTTCGCGGCGTCTTGGCCGGCGTGGCGCTCGACTCGGTGGGGTTGAACGACATCGTGGAAGCGCTGTCGCGCAAGGACGCTGCGGCATTGGACGGCTTGACCGACCAATTGCCGGATGCGGCGCGCGCGGGTCTGCGCTTCCTGCTCGACGCTTACGGTGGCTTAGGCGTGCTGCATCAGGCGCGTGCAGCGCTGCCGGCGCGCACGCTCATCGGCCACGCGCTGGACGACCTCAGCCGGCTTGCGTCGCACCTGCAGCGCTCGCATCCTGGCGTTCAGGTGGGGTTCGACCTGGCCGACATGGGCGGCTACGCCTATTACAGCGGAGTGCGGTTTGCGATGTACGCACATGGTGCGAGTCAAGCGCTGGCTCGTGGCGGGCGCTATGACGAGGTGGGTGCCGTCTTCGGCCGCAACCGGCCCGCGGTGGGCTTCAGCCTCGACGTGAAGACCCTGGCTCAGCGCTTGGCCTCTGGCGTCGCAACTGGCACCGTGCGGGCGCCGTGGAGCGAATCCCCAGAGTTTGCGGCCGCCGTGCGAAGGCTTCGCGATGCCGGCGAGACGGTCGTCATCGACCTGCCCGGTTCCCCAGCCGAGGAGTGCGGCCGCACCTTTGACCGGGCGCTCGAGCAGGTTGCGGGCCGCTGGGTCCTGCGTTCACTTTGAACAGGCGCGATCATGATGCGAGAAACGGACACGGCGCAGCATCCCCCTGAGTCGGGACGGCACGTCGTTGTCGTCGGCACCCAGTGGGGCGACGAGGGCAAGGGCAAGGTGGTGGACTGGCTGACGGATCATGCCCAGGGCGTGGTGCGCTTCCAGGGGGGCCACAACGCTGGCCACACGCTGGTGATCAAGGGCCGAAAGACCGCGCTGCAGCTGATTCCGTCGGGGATCATGCGTGACGGAGTGGCCTGTTTCATCGGCAACGGGGTTGTCGTTGACCCGACCCATCTGCTCGGCGAGATCGAGCGCCTGGAGGCCATTGGTGTGGACGTGCGCTCACGCCTGATGGTCAGCGAGTCCTGCCCGCTGATCCTGCCCTTCCACGTCGAGGTCGACCGCGCGCGAGAGTCTCTGCGCGAATCCAGTGGTTCCGGCAAGATCGGCACCACGGGCAAGGGCATCGGACCGGCGTACGAAGACAAGGTCGCGCGCCGCGCGCTGCGCGCCCAGGACCTCAAGCATCCCGATCGCTTCGCGCGACGCCTGCGCGAGGTGTTGGAGGTGCACAACGAGGCGCTTCGGGGTACGCTGCGGGCACAGGCGCTGGACTTCGACCAGGTCTTCGAGCACGCGATGAAGGTCGCGCCCGCTTTGCTACCGATGCTGGGTGATGTCGGGTACGCCCTCCATCGCAGTCACCTGCGCGGCGACAACCTGCTGTTCGAGGGCGCCCAAGGCACGCTGCTGGACATCGATCACGGAACCTATCCCTACGTCACTTCGAGCAACTGCGTGGCTGGCAACGCCGCGGCTGGAGCCGGTGTGGGGCCGCAGATGCTGCACTACCGGCTTGGCATCACGAAGGCCTACACAACGCGTGTGGGCGGGGGTCCTTTTCCAACGGAGTTGCCGATCGACGTGCCAGCTACCGTCGGGCATCACCTGTCCACGGTCGGACAGGAACGCGGCACCGTTACCGGCCGCGCGCGCCGCTGCGGCTGGCTCGACGCCGCAGCGCTCAAGCGCTCGATCATCATCAACGGTATCTCGGGCCTTTGCATCACCAAGCTCGACGTGCTCGACGGCCTGCAGGAGATCCTGGTGTGCACGGGCTACGAACTGGACGGGCGCGTCATCGACATCCTGCCGCTGGATGCCGACGAGATCGTCGCGTGTCGGCCGCGCTATGAGCGTTTCGCCGGCTGGCAGCAGAGCACGGCCGGCCTGACCGATTGGGATGCCTTGCCGGCGAATGCTCGCGACTACCTTGAATATGTCAGCGATGTCATCGGTGTACCCATCGACATGGTGTCCACCGGCCCCGACCGCGAGCACACTATCGTGCTGCGCCACCCCTTCAAGCCCTGAGGAGTCCTCCGCGATGCTCACCGACGACGGCAAGCACCTCTACGTGTCCTGGGACGAGTACCACCGCCTGATCGAGCGCCTTGCGCTGAAGGTGGCGGGCTCGGGCTGGGAGTTCGATCAGATCCTGTGCCTGGCACGGGGTGGCATGCGCCCGGGCGACGTACTGTCGCGCGTGTTCGACAAGCCGCTGGCGATCATGTCCACCAGTTCCTATCGCTCGGATGCTGGCACGATACAGGGTCGGCTCGACATGGCCAAGTACATCACGATGCCCAAGGGCGAGTTGGCTGGCCGTGTGCTGCTGGTCGACGACCTGGCCGACTCCGGCATCACACTGCGTGCCGTAGTCGACCGGCTGCGTGGCATGCCGGCGATCACCGAGCTGCGCACGGCAGTGATATGGGTCAAGGCGGTATCGACCTATGTCCCGGAGTATTTCGTCGAAGCGCTCCCCACGAGCCCGTGGATTCACCAGCCGTTCGAGGAGTACGACACATTGCGCCCTCAGGAGCTGGCGCGCAGGTACGCGATCTGAGTTTCTTCGGGCCCGGCTTTCTTCTGTCCCGGCGGGACTGCCGGGAAAAAGAAAAAGCCGGACATCTAGTCCGGCCTTCCGTATCATTTTCTGGTGCCCAGGAGAGGACTCGAACCTCCACGGAGTTACCCGCTAGTACCTGAAACTAGTGCGTCTACCAATTCCGCCACCTGGGCTTTCAGGAGCAAAGGACTATATCATCATTTCAGAGCATTCACACAAGACCGAGTCGCAGGGCGCCGATGGCCGGGCCAGCCCCGGCCTCCTGGCGGACGTTCGTGGTACGGTCGAGGGCCACCGGGACGGGCATGGCTTCGTTTTCCGCGACGATGGCCTGGGGTCGATCTATCTTCCGCCGACCGAGATGCGTGCGGTCCTGCACGGGGATACCGTGGTCGTGCGCGTGGTCCGCCAGGACCGCAAGGGACGTCCCGAGGGACGGGTGGTCGACATCGTCGAGCGTCGCAAGGTGCCGGTGATCGGCCGTTTGCTGCAGGAGGGCGGAGTCTGGATCGTTGCGCCCGAGGACAGGCGGTACGGCCAGGACGTGTTGATACCCGGTAACGCGATGGGCGCGGCCGCGCCGGGGCAGGTCGTTTGTGTCGAGTTGACGGAATCGCCGGCGTTGCACGCACAGCCCGTGGGTCGGGTGGTCGAGGTGCTCGGTGAGATCGATGACCCTGGGCTCGAGATCGAGATCGCCGTGCGCAAGTACGGCGTCCCGTACGTGTTCTCGCCA
The DNA here is from genome assembly GCA_903876715.1 of uncultured beta proteobacterium. Classification (GTDB taxonomy): domain Bacteria; phylum Pseudomonadota; class Gammaproteobacteria; order Burkholderiales; family Burkholderiaceae_C; genus Rubrivivax. The sequence continues at coordinate 25,228 of CAIRBF010000289.1, read as the reverse complement.
GTCACCTTGCAGCAGGCCCAGGCGTTGCCGCCTCGCCTGCGGGCAGTCGATCGGCGCCAACGCGTGGACCTCACTGACGTGGCGCTGGTCACGATCGACGGCGAGGATGCGCGTGACTTCGACGACGCCGTCTACGCCGAACCCCTGGAGCCCAGCACTGACCATGGGAGCCCTGTGCAGTGGCGCCTGGTCGTCGCCATCGCGGACGTCAGCCACTACGTCAAGCCTGGCGAGCCGCTGGATGCCGACGCCTACGAACGCGCCACTTCGGTCTACTTTCCGCGGCGTGTGATTCCGATGTTGCCCGAACGGCTGTCCAACGGCCTGTGCTCGTTGAACCCCGACGAGGATCGCCTGACCATGGTTTGTGACATGGTCGTCGATGCGCAGGGCGAGGTGCAGGGCTACCAGTTCTATCCTGCGGTGATCCGTTCGCACGCACGGCTGACCTACACCGAAGTGGCGGCCATCCTGTCCAACACCCGCGGGCCCGAGGCAAAGCGCCGCGGCGAACTGGTGCAGCGCCTGCTCGACCTGCACGAGGTCTACCGCGCCCTGCTCAAGCAGCGCGCCCGGCGCGGCGCGGTGGACTTCGAATCCACGGAGACGCAGATCGTCTGCGACGAATCAGGCCGGATCGACAAGATCGTGCCGCGCACGCGCACCGAGGCGCACCGCTTGATCGAGGAGGCGATGCTGGCAGCCAACGTCTGTGCGGCGCACTTCATCGAGCACGGTGGCCACGCCGCGTTATTCCGGGTGCACGAGGGTCCGACGCCGGAAAAACGGACCGCGCTGCAGAACTATCTGCGCGCGCTGGGCATCGGCCTGAGCATCGGCGAATAGCCCAGTCCCGGCGAACTGCAGGCCATTGCCCAGGCCACCCGGGAGCGGCCGGATGCCACGCAGATTCACCAGATGCTGTTGCGCTCGATGCAGCAGGCTATCTACACCCCCTTCAACAGCGGACACTTCGGTTTGGCCTACGGGGCCTACACCCACTTCACCAGCCCGATTCGACGCTATCCCGACCTGCTCGTTCATCGTGTGATCAAGGCCCTGCTCGGCGGGCGCCGCTACCGCTTCATGCCTGCCGAGGTCAGCACGCCCCGGACAGGGCGGGCGCGACCCAAGGCGGTCTCAGTCGCGGGCGCAGCGATGGCACGCGCGGCAGATAAGGAATTGCAGCCGTGGGAGGCCGCCGGAGCGCACACGAGCGCCTGCGAGCGGCGCGCTGACGAGGCCTCGCGTGACGTCGAAGCCTGGCTGAAGTGCCGTTTCATGCGCGACCGGCTCGGGGAGGAATTCGCCGGCACGGTGACAGCGGCCGTCGGGTTCGGGGTCTTCGTGACCTTGGACGAACTACACGTCGAGGGTCTTGTCCACATCACCGAGCTCGGCGGCGAGTACTTCCGCTTTGACGAGGTTAGGCAGGAGTTGCGAGGCGAGCGCAGCGGCATGCGCTATGGCGTGGGTACGCGCGTGCGCGTACAGGTCAGCCGAGTCGACCTGGACGCGCGCCGCATCGACTTCAGGCTCGTACGCGAGGGCCCTGACGAGCGTCTGCTCGCGCGCGGTCGCCCCGCCGTGGGCGGTGCCGCTCCAGCGACGCAGGTGCTGGCGGAGACGCTGGCGGCTGACCGTGCGGTCAAGGCCGCGACCAAGCGTGCGCGCGGCGCGGTGGCTCGGAAGTCCGTTGGGCAGCCCGTCGACGCGGGCGCAACGCGAAAGGCTGCACCGCGTGCGCGCAAGACCGCCCCGCGCAAGCGCGCGGTGCGCTGACTAGGGTAGGGCCCGCTTCGTGGCCTGCTGCCTCATGTGCTCGATCAGGTCCTGCGCGCGTGCCGTGCCGACGGCGCCATCAGCAGGGTCTGCCGCGCGACCGTGCAGCCAGACTGCTTCCTGCGCGACGGCATGAGCCAGTTCCTGCGCCGGCAGGCCTTCCGTCCGCCGGCGTGACCAGCGGCCGCCGAGCCAACCGGCCAGCACGTCGCCGGTGCCGCCTGAGGCGAGCGCGGGCCCGCCCGTGCCATTGATGCCGGTCATCTGTCCCGGCGTGCAGATGACCGTGCCCGAGCCCTTGAGCACGATCGTGGCCTGCAACTCGCGCGCGAGTTCCGATGCCGCGCGCAGCCGGTCGACCTGCACCTCGGCGGTGATGCAGTCGAGCAGACGCGCCGCCTCCAGCGGGTGGGGTGTCAGTACCGTGGCCAGGCCCCGTCCTGCACGCGCCCGCAGCATCTCCCGCAAGCGCCCATCGCGCGACACGGCGTTCAGCGCATCGGCGTCGAGGACCAGACGCCCGGCTCGCCGCAGCAGAAGCGGGAGCTGCGTGGCTACGGCCTCGTCACCACCGCAGCCGCAGACCACGGTCGCGGTTTCCCACCACCCTGGCTCGGCCAGGGATGCGGCGGGGCGCCAAAGCACTTCCGGTCGGCCCTCATGGCGCAGGGGGGCGGTGGCGTCCAGCGGCACGGCGATCGTGCGGCCCGAGCCCGCACCCAGCGCGGCCTGGGCCGCCAGGTCGAGTGCGCCCGCCATGCCTGGGGCACCACCGATGACCACGGTGTCTCCGAAGGAGCCCTTGTGCGCTCCGTGTGACACGCTGGCGTGGCCTGTCGCGGTCGCGGGTGCGTACAACAGCGCCGACGGCCGCTCCGGCACGGTGGCCGTGACGCCCAGGTCATCGAACCAGATTTCGCCCGCGAGTTCCCGCCCCTGCCCCGTGAACAGGCCCGGCTTGAGGGTCAGCAGCGACAGCGTTGCGCGTACGCGCACGGCCTGTTCACCCAGGCAGGCTCCCGTTTCCGCATGCAGGCCGGTCGGCAGGTCGATGGCCAGGACTGGGGCGCGCACGCGCTGCAAGGCCAGAACACCATCGAGCACGGCGCCTGCCGGCGGCCGGCTGGCGCCCAGGCCCAGCAGCGCGTCGACAGCGGCGTCCAGGCCAGCGGCTGCCGGCGCGCGGTCGGTGACCGCCACGCCCGCGTCGAGGGCGACGCGCAGGCCGGCTGCAGCGTCGGCGGGCAAGCGTTGCGCGTCGCCATGCAAGCTCACCATGACGTGGCGTCTCTGGCGTGCGAGCATGGCGGCGGCATGCAAGCCGTCCCCGCCGTTGCCGCCGGGCCCACAGGCCAGCCAGATCCGCTGAGCGTGCGGGGCGAGCGCTACTACCCAACGTGCCACCGATTGGCCCGCACGGAGCATCAGCGCGCCGTGCGGCTCGGCCGCCAGGGCCCGTGCCTCGATCGCACGACTGGTGGTGGTGTCGTGCAGCTCCCACGGTCGGCACACGGGCAGAACCGGCTTGGGCCCGGCTTGCCGCTGGTTTGGCGATCGCATGCCGGCAAGCTCGATGTCCGGGGTACGTGCCATGGCGATTCAGTCGAGCCGGCCTGGATGTCTCAGGCGTTCGTAACCCAGACGCCCGTCGTCGACGGCAGGCTGGCGCCCGGCGATGCGATCGGCCAGCAGGCGGGCCGATCCACAGGACAGCGCCCACCCGCTCGAGCCATGGCCCAGGTTGAGCCACAAGCCCTTCACGGGAGCGGCGCCTACGACGGGCGGACCGTCGGGCAGCATCGGGCGACCACCCTTCCACAGCCGCGCGCGCGACACGTCGCCGCCCCCGGGGAACCAGTCCTGGAGCACCTTGTAGAGAGTTGCTTGCGCCGAGACGGCCATGTGACCGGCCTGGCCGCCGAGCTCTGCGCTGCCTGCGACGCGGATCTGTTGACCGAGGCGGGTGATCGCGACCTTGTAGCGCTCGTCCATCAGCCCGGACTGCGGCCCCTGGCTGAAAGCGGCGACCGAGTCCCGCAGCGGCATCGTCGCCGAGTAGCCGTACACCGGCACCAGCGGCAGGCGCAAACCGACCGTGCGCGCCAGCCGTGCCGCGGCGACCCCGGCGCACAGCACGACCCTGTCGAAGCGGTCGTCCTGCAAATCGGCGAGCCCGTGCGGCGCGCCCGCAGGGCGGGCCGAGTCTTGCCAGCGCAAGCACATCGGCTCGGCAGGATCCAAGGGCATCACTTCGACGCCGAAGCGAAAGCTCACCCCCGCCGGTTGTGCCAGCGCGCGCAGCTGGTGGGCGAAGAGCCTGCAGTTGCCCACGCCATCGTGCGGCAGGTGCAGGCCGGCGCGCAGCGGTGTGTCGACGCTCAGGCCCGGCTCCACCGTGCGGCAGGCTGAGGCGTCTAGGACATGCACAGTCGTGCCCAGGTCCTGCAGCAGCCGGATGCCGCCTTGGGCCCGTTCGAGGTCACGCTCATGCCGCAGCAGCACCAGGTACCCCTGCGCCTGTTCGTAGTCGAGCCGGTGGCGCGTGGCGATGTTGTCCAGGCGCTCGCGGCTGTAGCGGGCGAGGGCCTGCATCGCGCGCCGGTTAGCCTCGTGCACGGGCCGACTGCAAGCGGCGAGGTAGCGGCGGATCCACGGCAAGCAGCGCCAGACGTCACGTCCGAAGCGCACCGCCGCGTGTGCCGACAACATGCCGCCGAGCACCTTGGCCGGCATGCCCGGCGCCGCCCAGGGCGTGACATACCCCGGCGCGATGACGCCGGCATTGGCGAAGCTGGTCTCCTCGGCGATGCTGGATCGGCGTTCGAACACGGTGACCTCGTGCCCGTCCTCGGCCAGCTCCCAGGCGGTGGTGATGCCGACGATGCCGGCGCCTATCACGGCGATGCGCAAGAACAGGCTCCTGTGGACTGGGTCATCGGGCGGGGTGGGCTGGCCGTGCTACCATCCGATGGTTTGTCTGGGCTGTCGCTGGAGCGATCAGGCTTCAACGCTCAGGTGAACGAATCGCGAATCCGGTCCCCAGAAGGTGTCCCGGGCAGAGGGTGCAGCCGCAGAAGCCTTTTCTGTGTCCGCACCGGGTCCGTTCAGATGCGCGCCGGATTCTAGAAGCAACCTTCGGAGTCTCTTCATGTCTGTCTCCATGCGTGAAATGCTGGAAGCCGGTGTCCATTTCGGGCACCAGACGCGCTTCTGGAACCCCAAGATGGCCCCGTTCATTTACGGCCATCGCAACAAGATCCACATCATCAACCTCGAGAAGACGCAGCCGCTCTTCAACGATGCGATGAAGTTCGTGCGTCAGCTGGCAGGTCGCCGCGGCACGATCCTGATGGTGGGCACGAAGCGCCAGGCGCGCGAAGTGGTGGCGCAGGAGGCTCAGCGCTGCGGCATGCCCTACGTGGACCAGCGCTGGCTCGGCGGCATGTTGACCAACTTCAAGACGGTCAAGGGCTCGCTGAAGAAGCTCAAGGACATGCAGGCCACGCGTGAAGCGGGCACCGAGGCCATGATCAAGAAGGAAGCGCTGATGTTCGAGCGCGAGCTGGCCAAGCTCGAGAAGGATATCGGCGGCATCCAGGACATGAACGCATTGCCTGACGCGTTGTTCGTCATCGACGTCGGCTACCACAAGATCGCGGTGGCCGAGGCCACGAAGCTGGGCATTCCGGTGATCGGCGTCGTTGACACCAACCACTCCCCCGATGGCGTGCAATACGTGATCCCCGGCAACGACGATTCGGCCAAGGCAGTGGCGCTTTACGCCCGCACCGTGGCTGACGCCGTGCTCGAGGGCAAGGCCAACGCGACCTCGGAGGTTGTGCAGGCGGTGTCGGGCAGCGACGAGTTCGTCGAGGTCAGCGAAGAAGCCTGATCAAGTTCTTGCGGGCGGTCGGCGCCCACCGCGCGCCCCCGCCCGGTTTACTTTCCAAGCGGAGTCAACACAGATGGCAGTCATCACTGCAAGCATGGTTGCGGAACTGCGCGCCAAGACCGACGCACCGATGATGGAGTGCAAGAAGGCGCTGACTGAAGCCGAAGGCGACATGGGCCGCGCCGAGGAGATCTTGCGCGTCAAGCTGGGCAACAAGGCAGGCAAGGCCGCCTCGCGCGTCACCGCCGAGGGTGTGGTGGCCGCGGCCGTCGACGGCAGCACCGGCGCCCTGATCGAGATCAATTGCGAGACCGATTTCGTCTCGAAGAACGATTCCTTCCTGGCCTTCGCGCGCTCTTGCGCCCAACTCGTTGCCGCCCATGCGCCAGCGGATGTGGCTGCGCTGTCGGCGCTGCCACTCGATCAGGATGGCTTCGGTCCGACGGTCGAAGACGTTCGCAAGGGCCTGATCGGCAAGATCGGCGAGAACATGTCAATCCGTCGCTTCGGCCGCTACGCTGGTGGCGGGCGCTTGGCGAATTACCTGCACGGCACGCGCATCGGTGTGATGGTCGAGTTCGATGGCGATGAGGTCGCGGCCAAGGACGTCGCGATGCACGTGGCGGCAATGAAGCCGGTGTCGCTGTCTGCCTCGGAAGTCCCTGCTGACCTCGTCGAGCGCGAGCGCAGGGTAGCCGCCGAAAAGGCGGCGGAGTCTGGCAAGCCTGCCGAGATCGTGCAGCGCATGGTCGAGGGCTCGGTGCAGAAGTTCCTGAAGGAGGTCTCGCTGCTGAACCAGTCCTTCGTCAAGAACGACAAACAGACTGTCGAGCAGATGTTGAAGGCAGCCGGTACGATCGTGCGGGGCTTCACGTTGTACGTCGTAGGCGAGGGCATCGAGAAGAAGACTGACGACTTCGCCGCCGAGGTGGCGGCGCAGGTCGCTGCGGCCAAGGCGCTGTGATCCGCGCGCGCGGGCGCTCCGTCGCCCGCGCTCCGTTGCGCTGCCGCCGGCACGCGTAAACTCTGAGTCCCTGTCATTCCTGGAATCAAGGCATGCCGCGCTACCGGCGCATCCTGCTCAAACTCTCCGGCGAAGCCCTGATGGGCGATGACGCCTACGGCATCAACCGCTCGACCATCGTGCGCATGGTTCGCGAGGTGCAGCAAGTCACCCGTCTCGGTTGCGAGGTGGCGGTGGTCATCGGTGGAGGCAATATCTTTCGTGGTGTAGCGGGTGGCTCGGTCGGGATGGACCGTGCCACGGCGGATTACATGGGCATGCTCGCCACGGTGATGAACGCCCTTGCTTTGGCCGACACGATGCGCCAGGAAGGCATGACGCCTCGCGTCATGTCAGCCATCTCCATCGAACAGGTCGTCGAACCCTACGTGCGACCGAAGGCGCTGCAATACCTCGAGGAGGGCAAGGTCGTCGTGTTCGCCGCAGGCACCGGCAACCCCTTCTTCACCACCGACACCGCAGCGGCGCTGCGCGGGGCAGAGATGGGCGCCGAGGTCGTGCTCAAGGCCACCAAGGTCGATGGCGTGTACACGGCGGATCCGAACAAGGACCCTTCCGCGCAGCGTTACACCACGATCTCCTTCGACGAGGCCATTTCGCGTAACCTGCAGGTGATGGACGCGACCGCCTTCGCGTTGTGCCGTGACCAGAAACTGCCGATCAAGGTGTTCTCGATCTTCAAGCCGGGTGCACTCGAACGCGTCGTGATGGGCGCCGACGAGGGCACGCTCGTGCATGTGTGACAGGTGATGCGATGACCACTCCCGCCGAGATCCGAAAAACAGCAGAAGCCAAGATGGGCAAGTCCATCGAGGCGTTGAAGACCGAACTGCAGAAGATTCGCACGGGCCGTGCGCACCCGGGCATCCTGGACCAGGTCCACGTCGATTACTATGGGTCGATGGTGCCGATCAGTCAGGTGGCGAACGTTTCCCTGCTCGACGCTCGTACGATCAGCGTTCAGCCCTGGGAGAAGGGCATGGGCGCCAAGATCGAGAGGGCGATCCGCGAATCCGACCTCGGGCTGAACCCGTCGTCGCAAGGCGACCTGCTTCGCGTGCCGATGCCGGCGCTGACCGAGGAGCGGCGACGTGATCTCACCAAGGTCGTGCGGAACGCCGGTGAGGAGGCGAAGGTCGCGGTGCGCAACCTGCGCCGCGAGGGCAACGAGCATCTCAAGCGCCTCTTGAAGGACAAGGCGGTCTCCGAGGACGACGAGCGCCGCGGCCAGGAAGAGGTGCAACGCCTGACGGACCGCGTGGTCGCCGAGGTCGACCGTCTCGTGCAGGCCAAGGAAGCCGAGGTCATGGCCGTCTGACGACGGCTGCGCCGCGCCATGGATCGCCACGCTCCCGTGCCGCGCCATGTCGCCGTCGTGATGGACGGCAATGGACGTTGGGCGCGTCAGCGGTACATGCCGCGCTTCTTCGGTCACAAGGCCGGGGTGGATGCGCTCGTCAGGGCCATCGATCTGTTCGCTGACCGTGGGGTGGAGTACCTGACGGTCTTCGCGTTCTCGTCGGAAAACTGGAAGCGGCCGGCCGACGAGGTCTCCGGCCTGATGGGTCTGGTGCTGGTGGCGGTGTCGAAGTACCTCGGCCGGATCGCGGCCAAGGGCGTACGCATCCGCATCATCGGCGACCGCGACACAATGGCCGAGCGCCTGCAGGAGGCCTGGAGTTTGGCCGAACGCAGCACAGCGCACAACACACGGATCACGTTGACGGTCGCCTTCAACTATGGCGGCCGTTGGGACGTGGTGCAGGCCTGTAGGCGCGCGCTCGCCGACGGGATCGATGCCGAAGGCCTGGACGAGCATGCTCTGGGCCGCTACACCATGCTGGGTGATCTTCCTGATCCCGATCTCTTCATCCGCACGGGCGGCGAGATGCGGATCAGCAATTTCCTGCTGTGGCAGGTCGCTTACGCGGAGTTGTACTTCACCGAGACTCTGTGGCCCGATTTCGGCGCGCCTGATATCGACGCGGCCCTCGCGGCCTATGCGGGGCGGGATCGGCGATTCGGCGGCATCCCCCCGATGCTCGCGGCCACGTCCTCGGGCTGACTGCGATGCTCGGCCAGCGCATCGTCACGGCCGTCGTGCTGCTGGCTCTGTTGATCCCCGCGCTTTGGAGCGAGGCCGTGTGGCCTTTCCCGATGTTGACGCTGGCTTTCCTGGCTGCCGCAGGTTGGGAGTGGGCGCGCTTGAATGGCACCGTGGGTCTGCCTGCCGTGGCATGGGCGGCTGCCGTGTTGCTCGCCGGACTGCTGGCGTGGTGGGCCGCGCTGGTGGGGACAAATCTGCACGGCCTCGTTGTTCTGGCTGCGCTGGCTTGGCTGTTTGGCGGTCCATGGGCATTGCACGCCGGCGTCGATGGCTGGGCCCGCACGCCTGCATCCGCGCGCCGCGTTCTCGGGGTGGGCGTCGGTATCGCCGCCTGGGTCGCGCTGGTCGAGGCGCGTGCCCAGGGCCTGGGCTTCGTCTTGTCGGTGTTCTGTACCGTCTGGGTAGCTGACATCGCTGCGTACGCGGGTGGGCGCTTATTCGGGCGCCGCAAGCTGGCTCCGCGCATCAGCCCGGGCAAGAGTTGGGAGGGCGCCATCTGCGGTGTGGTCGCAGTCTGGTTGCTGGCGTGGGGCTGGTGGACGCTGCAGCCGTCCTGGCCCATGCTGGGCCCCAGCCTGTTCTCAGCACTGCACGAGAGGTTCGGCCCTGGGCCCGCCATGCTGCTCCTCACCGGCCTGGTGGCCATGAGCGTTGTCGGCGACCTCTTCGAGTCTCTGCTCAAGCGCGCCGCCCACGTCAAGGACTCGAGCGGGCTGTTGCCCGGCCACGGCGGAGTTCTCGATCGCATCGATGCCCTGCTGCCGGTGTTCCCTCTGGCCCTGGCCTTGACTTGGCGTTGAAGAACTTCGAGCATTCGGGCCCGGCGCGCGTATCAATTCTGAATCGCCGCCTTTGACGCCTATCCTTGACGTGAGCTCCCTCTCCAACGCCCGACCGCAGCGCGTGGCTGTCCTCGGCTCGACCGGCTCGATCGGTGTCAGCACGCTGGACGTGATGGCGCGCCATCCTGACCGCTTTGAAGTGGTTGGGCTGTCCGGTTGGCGACGCATCGACGAACTGGCGGCGCAGTGCTGTCAGTGGCGCCCGCGGTATGCGGTTGTACCGTCCGATGCCGCCGCGGTGCAACTGCGTGCGCTGCTGGGCCCTGCCGTGTCCGAGGTGCAGGTGCTCGTCGGGGAGCGTGCCTTGTGCGAGCTGGCGGCGGATCCCGACGTGGACAGCGTCATGGCGGCCATCGTCGGCGCCGCCGGGCTGGCCCCTTGCCTGGCTGCCGCTCGCGCGGGCAAGCGGCTTTTGCTGGCGAACAAGGAGGCCTTGGTCGTGGGCGGCGGCTTGTTCGTGCGGGCTGTGCAAGAAGGCGGTGCGACCATGCTGCCCATCGACAGCGAGCACTCCGCGATCTTCCAATGTCTGCCGGCCGATCGGACTCGCTGGCCTGACTTCATCGATCACATCGTGTTGACGGCGTCGGGTGGGCCTTTTCGAACCCGAGATCCGGCGTCGTTCGCGCAGATCACGCCGCAACAGGCTGTCGCCCACCCGAACTGGGTCATGGGCCGGAAGATTTCGGTCGACTCGGCAACGATGATGAACAAGGCGCTCGAGGTGATCGAGGCGCGCTGGCTGTTCGACCTCGAGCCCGCCCGCATCGAGGTGGTGATCCACCCGCAGAGCATCATCCATTCGATGGTGGTTTGCCGCGATGCCTCGGTCCTGGCGCAGATGGGGACGCCGGACATGCGTGTGCCCATTGCCTACGGACTGTCCTTTCCTGAGCGCATCGAATCCGGGGCTTCGCGACTGGATTTCTCCCAGCTGGCAGGTCTGAGTTTCGAGCCGCTGGATGCAACGCGCTTTCCGGGGCTGCGGCTCGCATACGAGGTGCTGTCCGGGGCAGAAGGGGACAGTGTCGTGCTCAATGCAGCCAACGAGGTGGCTGTGGACAGTTTCCTCGAAGGACGCATCGGATTTCCTCAGATCCACGCGGTCAACGTGGCGACCCTCGGCGCGCTGGCAGGGGCAGGTCAGCCCCCTGCGAGCCTCGACGACCTCCTCGATCTTGACGCGCGTTCCCGGGTCGTGGCCCGCGGGCAGGTCTCGCGCCTGTCCTGACCTGCTGACCGATGCTCACTGTCCTCGCCTTTGTCGTCACGCTGGCATTACTGATCGTTGTCCACGAGTGGGGGCACTACCGCGCGGCGGTGGCCTGCGACGTGAAGGTGCTGCGGTTTTCCGTCGGTTTCGGGCGCGTGCTGTGGCGCCGTCGACTCGGGCGCGACGGCTGCGAATTCGTCGTCAGCGCCTTGCCTCTGGGGGGCTATGTGCGCATGCTCGACGAGCGCGAGGGCGTGGTCGACGACGCCGAGCGTCAGCGAGCCTTCAATCGCAAGCCCTTGTGGCAACGGGCTTTCGTCGTTGTTGCCGGTCCGGCGGCCAACCTTTTTCTGGCGGTGCTGCTGTATGCGGCCGCGCAGATGTGGGGGGTGCAGGAGGTCAAGTCGGTACTGGGCACGCCGTCGGTGGACACGCCTGCCGCCCGTGCCGGCCTGCGTGCCGGCGATTGGGTACGCGCGGCTTCTGTCGACGGCATCGAATGGCGTGAGGTGAATTCCTTGAGCGGCTTGCGCTGGCATGCCATGGAGGCCCTGCTGGACGGCAGGCCGCTGCACCTGACGGTCAGCGACCGCGACGGGCGCGGCAGCCGGCAGGTGCTGCTTCGGCTCGACGGGGTCTCGGCCGCTGACTTCGACGCTCAGACCCTGTCTCGCCTCGGTCTGGGCACGCCTTTCAGCGAGCCCGTGCTCGCAGACATCGTCGCAGGTGGCCCGGCGGCGCTCGCAGGTCTGCGTCGCGATGACCGAGTCCTGTCGCTGGATGGCACCGTGGTGGCCGACGCGGCCGCGCTGCGCCAGGCGATACGCGCTTCGCCCGGCGTGCCCATGCGCTGGCTGGTCGAGCGCGACGGCCGCCGCGTTGAACTTGTCGTGACGCCGCGCCAGGTGCCAGCCACAGCGGGCACCACCAACATCGGGCGCATAGACGCCGGCGTTGGCGGTGCGGTCGAAAAGGTGCTCGTTCGATCCGGGCCCGTGCAGGCGGTCGTCGAAGGGGCGCGACGCACCTGGGAAGTCAGCACGCTGACCCTGTCGATGATCGGACGCATGCTCGTCGGGCAGGCCGCGCTGAGCAATCTCAGCGGTCCGCTCACAATTGCCGATGTCGCAGGTCAGTCCGCGAGCCAGGGCCTGTCGCAGTACCTGGCGTTCCTGGCGCTGGTCAGCGTCAGCCTGGGTGTGTTGAACCTGCTGCCACTGCCGATGCTCGACGGGGGACACCTGATGTATTATCTTTTTGAGGGCGTGACCGGTCGCCCGGTGTCTGATATCTGGCTCGAGAGGCTGCAGCGTGGGGGAATCGCAGTGCTGGTGCTGCTGATGTCGGTGGCCCTGTACAACGACGTGGCCCGACTTCTCGGACTGCAGTGAGTTCCCCTCGATGATCCAACGAATTCTGCGCAGCAGGTTGCGCGTCCTCACTCTGGCTGTATGGTGCTTGTGCGGCTGGTTGTCGCCTGCATCTGCTGTCGAACCTTTCACGCTTCGGGACATCCGCGTTGAGGGTCTGCAACGTACCGACCCGGGTACGGTGTTCGCGACCTTGCCATTCCGTATCGGCGATGTCTACAACGACGAGAAGGGCGCAGCCGCCTTGCGCGCCTTGTTTGCCACGGGCCTATTCAAAGACGTCCGGCTCCGCATCGAAGGTGATGTGGCCGTCGTGGCGGTTGATGAGCGCTCGCTGATCGCTGCGGTCGATTTCGTGGGCACCAAGGAGTTTGACAAGGACACCCTGGGCAAGGCTCTGAAGGACGTGGGCATCGCGGAGGGCATGCCGTTCGACCGGGCAGTGATCGACCGTGCCGAACAGGAAATCAAGCGCCAATATCTCTCGCGCAGTTTCTACGGTGCGGAGGTCGTCACGACCATCACGCCGATCGAGCGCAACCGTGTCAACGTGACGTTCACAATGAACGAAGGCGAAGTGGCGCGCATCAAGGAGATCCGCATCACCGGGGCCAGCGCCTTTACCGAGTCGGAGTTGCTTGGTCTGCTGGACTTGTCGGCCACCGGCTTGATGTCCTGGTACACCAAGGCCGATCGCTATTCTCGATCCCGCCTGAATGGAGACATCGAGAAGCTGCGGGCTCACTACCTGAATCGTGGTTACCTGGAGTTCGCTGTCGAATCGACGCAGGTCACGATCTCTCCGGACAAGCAGGATGTGTCCGTCGTCATTTCGGTGCGCGAGGGCCAGCGCTACGTCGTCACGTCGGTGCGGCTCGAGGGCGAGTTGCTGGGCAAGGATGACGAATTCCGGGCCCGCGTGGCCGTGCGGCCTGGCCAACCCTACCGGGTCGAGGATGTGACCGCCACCACGCGGGCCTTCTCCGATTTGTTCGGTCGCTTCGGCTACGCCTTCGCGCGGGTGGAGGCGCGGCCGGAGATCGACCGCGCGCGCGGGCAGGTCGCGATCGCCATCAACGTCTCCCCGGAGCGTCGCATCTACGTTCGTCGCGTCGAGATCGCCGGCAACGCCAGCACGCGTGACGAGGTCATCCGCAGAGAGATGCGGCAGTTCGAATCATCCTGGTACGACAGCGAGCGCATCAGGCTCTCCCGGGATCGGGTCGACCGGCTCGGCTTCTTCAAGGACGTGTCGGTAGAGACGCGCGAGGTGCCTGGCAGTCCTGACCTCGTCGATCTCGTGTTCAATGTCGAGGAGCGGCCGACGGGCAACCTGATGCTCGGCCTCGGGTATTCATCGGCAGAAAAGCTCACGCTGTCGGCCTCGATCCGCCAGGAGAACGCCTTCGGTACGGGCCAGTTCCTCGGTGTCGAGGTCAACACAGGCAAGTTCAACCGGACGCTTCAGTTCAGCACCACCGATCCGTATGTCACGGTCGATGGCCTCTCGCGCTCGCTGGAAGCCTATTACCGCACCAGTCGCCCTCTCAACAGTCTGAGCTCGGAGTACCAGCTGTTGACGCAGGGGGGCGCAGTGAGGTTTGGCGTGCCGTTCTCGGAGTTCGACACCGTCTTCCTGGGGATCGGTCTCGAGCGAACCACCATCGCCGACACCACTTCGCTTCCCAACAGCTACTACGTCTTTCGAGACCAGTATGGCCGCTCGAGCAACGCCGTACCGGTGACTCTGGGCTGGCAGCGTGATGGCCGTGACAGCGTCATCAATCCGACGACGGGTCGCTATCAACGGGTCAATCTTGAGTGGAGCCCGGCTGCCGACGTGCGCTACCTGCGCACCAACCTGCAGTTCCAACAGTATTGGCCCATCGTTAACAAGGTCACGTTCGGATTGAATGCGGAACTGGGGTGGGGGCGGGGAGTCGGTGCGCGGCCATTCCCAGTGTTCAAGAATTTCTATGGTGGCGGTCTGGGTTCCATCCGCGGTTTCGAGCAGAGTTCGCTCGGTGGGGTTGACCCGACGGGCGCCTTCATCGGCGGCAACCGTCGTCTGAATGTCAATGGCGAGCTTTATCTGCCGTTCCCTGGCTTGGGCAACGACAAGACCGTCCGGTTCTTTGCATTCGGCGACGCGGGCAATGTGTGGGCCGAAGGTCAGTCGGTCGATGGTCAGAGTCTACGGGCCTCAGCCGGCCTGGGGCTGAGCTGGCTGTCTCCCGTCGGGCCTCTCAAGCTCAGTTGGGGCAGAGCGGTCCGCTCCAAGCTCACGGATAGAATCCAACCCCTCCAATTCCAGATCGGGACTGCCTTCTGATGAAGAGAACTCTCTTGGGCTGGGGCGTGCTGTGGCTCGCCGCATTCGCCATCGGCTTTCCTGCTTTCGCCCAGGAAGTCAAGATCGGTTACGTGAACAGTGAGCGCATCCTGCGTGAGTCCGCGCCTGCGCGGGCCGCACAAACCAAGCTCGAAGTCGAGTTCAGTCGGCGTGAGCGTGAGCTCAACGACTTGCGTAGCCGTGTCAAGGCAGCGGCTGACCGGCTCGACAAGGAGGGCCTGACGCTGGGCGAATCCGAGCGCAACCGCCGTCAGAAGGAAGTCGTCGACCAGGACCGTGATCTGCAGCGCAAGCAGCGCGAGTTTCAGGAAGACCTCAACCAGCGCAAGAACGAGGAACTTTCGGCGGTGGTGGATCGCGCCAACCGCGTGATCCGCCAGATTTTCGAGACCGAGAAGTACGACCTCATCGTTCAGGACGCCGTGCATTGGAGTGCCCGGATCGACATCACCGACAAGGTGATCCGTTCCCTGAACGGCACCACGCCGCCGGCGCCGACGAAGTAGTCGTCTCCAGCCCAGGTCTGAACCTGCTGCCGTGCCTCAGGCCCGCGTCGAGGCGCTGAGCCGATTTCTCGGTGGCGAGTTGCTGGGCCGCGCCGGCCAGATCGTCGATCGCATCGATCCACTCGAATCTGCCGGGCCGAGCAGCATCTCCTTCCTGTCGAACCCGCGCTATGCGTCGCAATTGAACGGCACACGGGCGGCATGCGTGATCGCCGCACCGGCGCATCGTGAGGCCCTGACGCTGCTTCCCAGCGCCATCGTCTGCGCCGATCCGTATCTGGCATTTGCCCGGCTCACGCAGTGGTGGGCCCGCCAGATCGCGCGACCGGTCGCGCCAGGCATCCACCCTTCAGCGGTGGTGCATGCGCAGGCGCATGTTGATCCGTCGGCCACCATCGGTGCGCTTGCCGTCGTCGGCGCTGGCGCATCGGTGGGCGCTGGCGCGGTCGTGGGCAGCCACGCGGTGCTGGAAGACGACGCGCGCATCGGCGGGCACAGCCGTATTGGCGCGCGGGTTTTCATCGGCGCGCGTTGCACGGTCGGTGAACGTTGCATCCTGCATCCTGGTGTGGTCGTCGGTGCCGATGGTTTTGGATTTGCGCCGCACCAGGGCCGATGGGAGAAGATCGAGCAGCTGGGCGCCGCGCGCATCGGCGACGATGTCGAGATCGGCGCCAACACCTGCATCGATCGTGGGGCCCTCGACGACACGATCATCGGCGACGGTGTCAAGCTGGACAACTTGATCCAGATCGGACACAACGTACGCATCGGCGCCGGCACCGCGATGGCCGGCTGCGTGGGTGTGGCTGGCAGCGCCCGCATCGGGGAGCGATGTACCTTCGGGGGCGGCGCCATTGTGTTGGGCCACCTCGAGATCGTCGACGAGGTGCACGTCTCGGCAGCCACCGTGATCACCCGTTCGATCCTGCGCCCTGGGCAGTACAGCGGTGTCTTCCCCTTCGACGACAATGCCTCCTGGGAAAAGAACGCCGCGACGTTGCGGCAGCTGCATGGCCTGCGCGAGCGCCTGCGAGCGTTGGAGAAACGCCTCAAATGACGATGGACATCCACCAGGTGCTGAAGAAGCTGCCGCACCGCTATCCGTTCGTGCTGGTGGATCGTGTGCTCGAACTCGAGCCCGGCGTGCGCATCCGCGCGCTCAAGAACGTCACCATCAACGAGCCCTACTTCCCGGGGCATTTCCCTCACCGCCCGGTGATGCCGGGCGTCATGATGCTCGAGGCTCTGGCACAGGCGGCGGCGCTGCTGTCGTTCGAGACCGCAGGCCGCGACCCGGACAGCAACTCGGTGTACTACTTCGCCGGTATCGACGGCGCGCGCTTCAAGCGTCCGGTGGAGCCCGGCGACCAGCTCATCCTGGACGTGCACCTGCAGCGCGCCAAGGCCGGTATCTACAAGTTCGGCGCGCGCGCCAGCGTCGGCGGCGAACTGGCCGTCGAGGCCGAGCTGATGTGCACGATGCGCCAGGTCAGCTGAACATGGCGCAGGTTCACCCGACGGCCGTCGTCGACGCGGGTGCGGAGCTCTCCCAGACCGTGCGCGTTGGTCCCTACGCCGTCATCGGGCCGGGCGTGCGCATTGGCGAGGGCTCAGAGATCGGAGCGCACTGTGTCATCGAAGGCCCGACGACCATCGGCTGTGACAACCGCATCCACGCGCATGCCGTGATTGGCGGCGCGCCGCAGGACATGAAGTACCGCGGTGAGCCGACCGCACTCGAGATCGGTGACCGCAACACGATCCGCGAGTTCTGCACCTTCAACCGCGGCACGGCACAGGACGCCGGTGTGACGCGTCTGGGCGACGACAACTGGGTCATGGCCTACGTGCACCTCGCGCACGACGTGCAGGTCGGCCACCACACCATCCTGGCCAATAACGCCACGCTTGCCGGCCACGTGCACGTGGGCGACTGGGCCATTGTTGGCGGCCTGACGGGGGTGCACCAGTTCTGCCGCGTCGGCGCGCACGCGATGACAGCCTTCCAGAGCCACGTCTCGCAGGACGTGCCGCCCTTCATGATGGTCGGCGGCAACCCGCTGGCGGTGCATGGCTTCAACGTCGAGGGGCTGCGCCGACGCGGCTTCTCCGCCGAGCGCATCGCCCAGATCAAGCGGATGCACCGCCTGCTGTACCGGAACGGGCTGACGCTGGAGCAGTCGCGCGCTGCGATCCAGGCCCTGCACGGTCAGGTCGACGGTGGCGACGCCGACCTCACGCTGATGCTGGGCTTCCTGGCCTCATCCGCGCGTGGCATCGTGCGGTGAGCCGGCCGCCAGCGCGGTCGACCAGTCGCTTCCGCGTCGCCCCAGGCACGAAGCCATGACGGTTGAGACCGCGCCGACAGTGGCCATGGTGGCCGGGGAGGCCTCGGGTGACCTGCTAGGCTCCTTGCTTCTGCAGGGCCTGCGCCAGCGCTGGCCGCAGATGCGCGCCGCGGGCATCGGCGGGCCCGTCCTTGAACGGGCCGGCTTCGAGGCCTGGTGGCCCAGCGAGCGTCTGGCCGTGCGAGGCTATGTCGAGGTGCTGCGCCACTACCGCGGCATCGCGCGCATCCGCGAGCAGCTGGCGCAGCGCCTGCTTGCCGCTCCACCGTCGGTGTTTGTCGGCGTCGATGCGCCCGACTTCAACCTCGGGCTGGAGGAGCGCCTTCGCAGCGCCGGCATCCCGACCGTTCACTTCGTCTGCCCGTCGATCTGGGCCTGGCGCGGCCGTCGCGTGCATCGCATCGCGCGCAGCGCAAGCCAGGTGCTGTGCCTGTTTCCCTTCGAGCCCGAGTTGCTGCAGCGGCACGGCATCGATGCCACCTATGTGGGCCATCCGCTGGCGCAGGTGGTGCCGCTGGAGCCCGACCGTGCTGCTGCGCGTGCGGTGCTCGGCCTGCCTGGCGATGCCGTGGTCGTCGCGTTGCTACCCGGCAGCCGCCGCTCCGAGATCGAGGCGATCGCGGCTCCGATGCTCCAGGCTGCTCGCCGCTTGGCAGCGGCGCGACCGGCGCTGCGCTTCGTGCTGCCGGCCGCGCCGGGGTTGCGTCCGGCATTGCAGGCGCTCCTGGAACGCCACGGCCCGCCCGGGCTGGATCTGCTCGACGGGCGCTCGCACGAGGCCCTGACCGCCTGCGACCTGACGCTCGTGGCCAGCGGCACCGCCACCCTGGAGGCGGCGCTGTTCAAGCGCCCCATGGTCATCGTCTACCGCATGCACCCGCTGAGCTGGCAGCTGATGAAGCGCATGGCCTACCAGCCCTGGGTCGGGCTGCCCAACATCCTGTGCCGCGAGTTCGTCGTGCCCGAGCTGATCCAGGGCGCTTTCACGCCGCAGGCTCTGGCCGCGGCGGCGCTGGACCGGCTCGACGACTCCGCGGGGCGGGAGCGCGTGGCGGCGCGCTTCACCGAGTTGCACCACTTGCTGCGGCGCGACACCGCGCGCCTGGCCACCGAGGCGATCGCACGTGCCCTTCGTCCCTGACGCCCTGTCGCCGTGTTTGGTGTCGGCCGGCCTGGTGGCTGGGGTCGACGAGGCTGGACGCGGGCCGCTGGCCGGCCCGGTGTTCGCCGCTGCGGTCGTGCTTGATGAGCGCCGGCCGATCCCCGGGCTGCGCGATTCCAAGCGCCTGTCGGCGCAGGCGCGCGAGCGGCTGCACGACGAGATCGTTGATTGCGCGCGCGGCTGGGCCGTCGGCGTGGCCGAGGTCGAGGAGATCGACCGCCTGAACATCCTGCAGGCTACGCTGCTCGCAATGCGTCGCGCGGTGCTCGGTTTGCGCGAGCTACCGGTGCTGGTGGAGGTCGACGGCACGCAGAGGCCGGTGTTGCCGATGGCCGTGCGGACGGTGGTGCGCGGCGATGCCAGCGTGCCGGCGATCTCCGCCGCCTCCATCTTGGCCAAGGTGCGGCGCGACCGGCTGTGCGCCGAGCTGCACGCGCACCACCCGCAGTACGGCTTCGACGTCCACAAGGGCTATCCGACGGCCGTCCACCTGGACGCGCTGCGTCGACACGGTCCCTGCCCGGCGCACCGGCGCAGCTTCGGCCCAGTGGCGCGGGCGCTGCGCGGGCAGGGGTGAGGATGGCTGGCGTGGTGCGCGAGCTGAGCTCGCCCGACAACCCGGCGCTGCGTCGCGCGTCACGTCTGGCGCAAGAGCCTGGTGCCAGCCGTGAGACCGGGCTGGTCTGGCTCGAGGGCGAGCACCTGTGCGGTGCTTTCCTCGGCCGCGCAGGCCAGGCGGTGCAGGCGCTGATTGCGGCCTCGGCCTGGACCGGCAGCCCAGCGCTGGCGCAACTGGCCCGCACCGCTGCGGAGGTGCTGGTGCTGCCCGACCGCCTGTTCGCGCGCCTGAGCAGCCTGCCGTCGCCGGCTGGGCTGGCCTTCGTGGCGCCGCGGCCGGTACCGTCCCGACCAGATCCGTCGCGACCGGCGGTGCTGCTGGACCGGGTGCAGGATGCCGGCAACGTCGGCAGCATCCTGCGCACGGCCGCGGCCTTCGGCGTGTCCCAGGTCTGGGCCCTGCGCGGCACGGCCGGGTTGTGGTCGCCGAAAGTGTTGCGCGCCGGCATGGGGTCGCACTTCGGGCTCGCGCTGTCCGAGGGTCTGAGCCTGCAGGATCTCGAGCCCGGCGGCCTGCCCTGGGTGGGCACGAGCCTGCAGGCCACCTGCACATTGCCGGCGGCCGTGCTGCCGGCGCAGGCGATCTGGGCTTTCGGCCATGAGGGCCGCGGCCTGGATGAGGCGGTGCTCGCCCGCTGCGACCTGACGGTGCGGATCCCCCAGCCCGGCGGCGAGGAGTCCCTGAACGTCGCCGCGGCGGCGGCGGTGTGCCTGTACGAGGCGCTGCGCCGCCGCTATGCGATCGGCAGCCCGACGTAGTTCTCGGCCATCGCTGTCGATGCGGCGTGCGAACTGACCAGGTAGTCGAGTTCGGCCGCCTGCATCTTCTGCCCGAATTCCCCGTTGTCGGGGAACTTGTGCATCAGCGTCGTGAACCACCAGGAGAAACGCTCGGCACGCCAGACGCGACGCAGGCAACGCGCCGAGTACTGATCGATCGAGGCGCGGTCGCCGCCATACCAGTCGATCAGCGCGCGCGAGAGGTAGGCCACGTCCGCGGCAGCCAGGTTCAGCCCCTTGGCGCCGGTGGGTGGCACGATGTGCGCAGCGTCCCCGGCCAGGCACAGCCGACCGAAGCGCATGGGCTCGGCGACGAAGCTGCGCAGCGGCGCGATGCTCTTCTCGATCGACGGCCCGGTCACAAGCGACGCCGCGGCGGCCGGGTCGAGCCGGCGGCGCAGCTCGTCCCAGAAGGCGTCGTCGCTCCACTGTTCGACCTTGTCCTCGAGCGAGCACTGCACGTAGTAGCGGCTGCGCACGGGAGAGCGCATCGAGCACAACGCGAAGCCGCGCTCGTGGTTGCTGTAGATCAGCTCGTGGCTCACCGGCGGCGTGTCCGACAGCACGCCCAGCCAGCCGAAGGGGTAGACCTTCTCGTAGGTGCGGATCGCCCCCGCTGGCACGCTGGCGCGGCTGATGCCGTGGTAGCCGTCACAGCCGGCGATGAAGTCGCAGGCTATGGTGTGCTCGACCCCGTCGCGCCGAAAAGTCACGCGCGGATGCTCGCCGTCGAAGTCGTGCAGGCGCACGTCGGCGGCTTCGTAAATGGTGGGCAGCGCAGCGGCGGCGCGGGCGGTCATCAGGTCGCGCGTGACCTCGGTCTGGCCGTAAACCATGACCTGCTTGCCGCCGGTCAGCCCGTGCATGTCGATGCGGTGCCGCGCGCCGCCGAAGCACAGCTCGAAGCCGCCGTGAACCAGGCCCTCGCGGTGCATGCGCTCGCCCACTCCGGCGGCGTCCAGCAGGTCGACGGTGGTCTGCTCGAGCACGCCGGCGCGGATGCGGCTGAGCACGTAGTCGGCGCTCTGGCGCTCGACGATCAGCGCGTCGATGCCGGCCCGGTGCAGCAACGCGCCGAGCAGCAGGCCGGAGGGCCCGGCGCCGACGATGGCGACCTGGGTTCGGTGGTGGGTCAGGGACATGTCGTGATCCTCGTGGGCGATGTCTCAACGCACGCGGGGCTGGCTGCCCGCCGGTGAGTCGACGCCGGACGGTGCGAGCGGCCCTGCGTGTGTGTCCAGCAGCAGGCAGACGCCCATCTCACCGAGCACGGCGACCCCTGCCACGCCGGGCACGGCCCGGAAATGCGTCTCGAGCGGCTGGACGGCGACCGTGCGCTGGAACAGCACTTCGTCGACGAGCCAAGTCCGCTGCCCCGCGCTGGTCCAGACAGTGAGTACCCAAGGTGGTGTCTCTGGTTCGCGCGCTGGTTCGCACTCGCCTTGTGCATCGCGAGCCAGCCACCGGCGAAGGTCCACGGCGGTATCTGCGTCAGCCGCGTCGTCAGCAGCGCTGACCGCCGTGGCGTGGTCGGCGCCGAGGCCGCTGGCCACGCCTGTCGGTGCTGCTGCGCAGCCCAGCACTGCCGATGCAGGCACGAGGCAGATGGAGGCTGCGGCACGCACGGCGATGACTTCCAGTAATTCGGGCGCCGAGGGCAAGCCTGAGCCGTGCGCCGAGCGCCATGCGGTCAGCCGCTGCGCGGTGTCCTGTATGCAGTTGTCGACCAGCGCCGCGGACCTGTCCAGTGGCGGGGGCAGGGGGGTGACCTGCGTGCGCACGGCTTGCACGAGGCTTGCCTGGGCGTTCACCAGCGGGCCCAGTGTGGCGAGCAGGGCGTCAAGGGCCACCCAGCCCGCTGCGGCGGAGTCGCCTTTCGTGGAATCGTCAGCGGGTACTGCGGCTGCGTCGCGGCGGGGCGCGGCTGATTCGGTGGCAGTGCGCGCCATCGCCCTGTTCTGCCCGGCGTCGGCGGCAGCCGCGCCGCCCGTGAGCGCCTGGAGTTCGACGAGCAGCCCTTCGAGTTCCGCCTCCGGGTCGGTCTGGGACTCGGGCCGCGCAAGCGCGCGCAAGGAATCGACTGCCCTGTGCAGCGTGTCGAGCACGGCCGATGTCGGCCGCGCAGCACCCTGCGAGAGTGCTTGCACCAAGCAGAGGAGCCGGTTGGCCAGCAGGCGGGCACCACGAGCCTCGCGGCCGGACAGGTGCACCGCGACAAGCTCCAGGCAGCGGCGGGCGCTGGCGGTGTCAATCCCCTGCGACGACTGCGTATCCGCACGCAGCAGGACCTGCTCGAGCTGGTCGAGACACGCCTGCAAGTCCTCGGGGTTGCGGGCTGCTGCAACCGGCAGGCCCATGGATTCGGGATTCATCGGGAGGGGCACCTCGCTGCCGATTGTCGGACCATTCCCGCCCTCGCTGCGGGATGCCATGGGCGCGACGCGGCTGAGCTTCGTGCGCGAAGCCGGTTTGTGATGGCTTGCCGCACTCGAGTGCTGCTGCATCCAGGTGGCTGGGCGATACTCTGTGACGTGAATGCAAAAATCGCTGTCAAGTTCACTCGTGCAGGGTCCGCACAGCGGGCCGGCAGCGAGGATGCTTCAGTCCACGGGACTGTCGGCGACTTGCAATGGGTGAGCCCCGTGCCAGCGCAGGGCGCTTCCGGGAAAGTGTCGCTGCCGGCGCTTCAGGCGCATGATCGGTCTCGAACAGCGGTCGCCCCGACGCTCCGGATCTTGCACGTCGAGGATTCCGAGGACGACCATGCCCTGGTGCTGGCGCACCTGCACCGCGGTGGCCTGCGTGTCGATGCCCGGCGCGTGGACAGCCTGGCGGATTTCGAGGCGGCGCTGAGCGAGCCTTGGGACGCCATCATCTGTGACTATCACCTGCCGGGCTTCACGGGGCTGGAGGTGCTGGCGTGTCTGCGGGTACGTGGGGATGTGCTGCCCTTCGTCCTGGTGTCCGGGCAGATCGGCGAGGACACCGCCGTAGAGGCCATGCGCAGCGGCGCAAGTGACTATCTCCTCAAGCACAACCTGGCCCGCCTGGCGCCTGCGCTGGAGCGCGCGATCGAGTCCAACGAGGCGCGGCGCGCCCGTCTGGCGTCCGACCAGGAACTTGCGTTGTCCAGGCAGCGCCTGTCGGAGCTGGCGCAGCACCTGCAGACCAGCGTCGAGTCGGAGCGCGCGGCGATCTCGCGCGAGATCCACGACGACGTGGGCGGTTCGCTGACCGCGCTGAAGTTCGACTTGGCCTGGATCGAGCGCCGCAGCGCCGACCCGCAGGTCCGGCAGCGCGTGCAGACGGCGCTGGAGACGGTCACCCACGCGATCGAGGCGAGCCAGCGCATCATGCACAACTTGCGCCCGGCCATCCTGGACCAGGGGCTGGTGGCCGCCCTGCACTGGATGACCAAGCGTTTCGAGCGACGCAGCGGCGTCGCGACCGCGTTCCGCACCAGCCATGAGCTGCTGCCCTCGCTGCCGGCCGGCGTGGCGCTCACCGCCTACCGGACGGCGCAGGAGGCGCTGACCAACATCGACAAGCATGCGCGGGCCAGCCGGGTCACCGTGGACCTGTCGCTGGCCCACGGTGTGCTGTCACTGGAGGTCGCGGACGACGGCGTCGGCATGAGCCAGGGCGCGTTGGCGAAGGCGCGCAGCTTTGGCATCCGGGGCCTGCACGAGCGTGCCGGCACCGTGGGCGGATGGCTGGAGTTGTCTTCGAGCGCAGCCGGCACGACGCTGCTGCTCTCAGTGCCCTTGGAGGGCCCCGCTGCGGACTCCGGTGAGGCCGGTCCGTCGCCGTCGGCAACGAGCACCGATCCCGCGGGTTGGGGGTGACGATGATCGAGGTGATCCTCTGCGACGACCACGCGCTCATCCGCCGCGGCATCCGCGACACGCTGTCGGACGCCACCGACATCCGTGTCGTCGGCGAGGCGGGCGAGTATGGCGAACTGCGCTCCCTGATGCGCTCCCAGCGTTGCGACGTCCTCGTCCTGGACATCCAGCTGCCGGGCCGCAGCGGCCTGGACGTGCTGCACGCGCTGAGGGAGGAGGGCGCGGACGTGCGCGTGCTGGTGGTCAGTATGTACCCGGAGGAGCAGTACGCGATCCGCGCCCTGCGCGCGGGCGCCTCGGGCTATGTCAACAAGGGGGGCGACCCGGCCGAGATCGTGCGCGCCGTGCGCACCGTGGCCCAGGGGCGCAAGTACGTCACGCCCGAGATTGCACAGATGCTGGTGGAGAGCCTGACAGCGCCGCCCTCGGAAAAGCCGCACGAGCGCCTGTCCGACCGCGAGCTCCAGACGCTGCTCATGATCGCCTCCGGCAAGCGGCTGTCCGACATCGCCGAAGAACTGCTGTTGTCGCCCAAGACGGTGTCGGTGTACCGCGCGCGCGTGCTTGAGAAGCTGAGCATGTCCAACAACGCTGAACTGACCGTGTATGCGATCAGGAACGGCTTGGTGGGAGAGGGGTGAGTCTCTTGATCTCTCGAGAACAGGTGACTTGGCCGAGTTTTTTTTCGATATCCGAAGTTACCAGTCTCAAGTCCAATCGGCGAGAGCCGAAATAGGCGATGTAGACGATTCCGGGGCGAGGGCGTAGGGGCCCGACCAGCGGGTTGTCTGCCGCGGCATGGGCTCGCGGCTAAGAGAAGGACACAATCATGGCCACCATCATTCCCAACCTGTCGACTTCAGCGATCGCCGGCCTCGGCACGGGCGCTATCGCGGCGCTGACGACCGAGGATTGGGCGGCCTTCAGCACCGCGCAGATCGCTGCCCTGACCACCACGCAGGTCCCGCACATCGCGACCACGGGGCTGCGAGCGATCCGCACGGATGTGCTCGCCGCCATGGAGAGCGCAGACCTCGCGGCGCTCACCACGGCACAGGTGCCGAGCCTGACGACGGCCCAGCTCACAGCGCTGGGAACGGACGACCTGAACGCGCTGACGACGACGCAGTTTGCGGCGCTGAGCTCGGCGCAGGTGGCGGCGATCACGACGGCGCAGGCTGACGCGCTGGCCACGGACGACCTGGCGGCGATCACGACGACGGCGATCCGCGGGCTGGGCACGGCGGCGCTGGGGGCGCTGGACTCGACGCAGTTGCCGCAGTTGACGACGGCGCAGGTGGCGGCGCTGACGACGGGGCAGATCGCGTCGATGACGACGGACGACCTGAACGCGCTGAGCGCGACGCAGTTTGCGGCGCTGAG
>CAIRBF010000288.1 GCA_903876715.1 uncultured beta proteobacterium | reverse complement strand
CGCCGCGCTGGTCGATGCCT
The DNA here is from genome assembly GCA_903876715.1 of uncultured beta proteobacterium. Lineage (GTDB taxonomy): Bacteria > Pseudomonadota > Gammaproteobacteria > Burkholderiales > Burkholderiaceae_C > Rubrivivax. Next base: position 13,996 of record CAIRBF010000288.1, on the reverse strand, counting down.
GGTCGGCGCGTTCGGCCGCGGAGGGCTCGGCGAGCGCAGCGCCGTCGCCGGTGCTGATCGATGTCGTCGACAGTGCGTGGGTGGAGCACCTGCTGGCCCTGCGGCCGCCTCGCTGGGTGGGCCGGGCGTTGCCGGCGGCCGCGTCCCAGGTGCCGCTGGTCCTGGACAGGCTTCGGGAGGGCCGTGCCGAGGGCGCTTGGCTCGTGGCGCGCGCCCCGACGTGGGAACAGGTGCCGGAGGCGTCGCGTGACTGTTTCTCGGACCTGCTCGTGGAGGCCGAGGCCGCCCTGGCGACCGACTCGAGACTGGAGCGCAACACCTGGGTGGACGGGGCCCGGACTCTGGTCGAGGTCGGCGCGTTGATGGAGCGCGGGGCCAAGGGGGTCGTGGGCTGGCCGCTGGAGGCCAGACGCTCGGAGGGGCGCGACATCCGGGCCGAGGTGCCGGTGGTCGTGGACCTGATGAACCGCGTCGAGCGCCAGGAGTCCCTGGACAGCCTGGAACGCGCCCTGAAGACCGACCCGACGCTCGTGTACCGCCTGCTGCGCTACATCAATTCGGCGGCGCTGGGGCTGAAGGTGGAGGTGACGGCGCTGCGCCAGGCCCTGCTGCTGTTGGGCTACCTGCCTTTGCTGCGCTGGCTGTCGCGCATGCTGCTCGATGCCGCGGCCAAGGAGGGTGCCTCGCGGCCCCTGGTTCACCTGTCGGTGTGCCGAGCCTTCGTGATGGAGCGGGTCGCTGTGGCCTCGGGCCAGGCTGAACAGGCCTCAGAGATGTTCCTTTGTGGCATGTTCTCCCTGCTGCACCTGCTGCTGCGGCGCCCGCTCGCGGAGTTGACGGCCACCCTGCCCATACCCGAGCGGGTGCGCTGCTCGCTGCTGGAGCCCGGTGCCGATTACAGCCTGCACCTGCGCTGGATCGAAGCCGCCGAATCGGGCTCTGCCGTGGCCATCCGTGAGGCGCTGGGGGCCTTGCGCCTGGACCCGGGCGTGGCCAACCTGGCCTTGCTCCAGGGCTTGGCCGCGGCGCGCTCGCTGGATGCCTGAGACGGTGAACACGGCTGGGGGGGTGACAGCGCCGGGCCCGGGCTGGTCGGACGCTGCGGCCTTGTGGGCCCTGATGGACTCTGTCGGCACCGCCGTGCTGGTTGTTGCCGGTGCCCGTATCACCGGTTTGAACGCGAGCGCGCAGTCGCTGCTGGGCTCGGACGCCGGGCGCTGGATCGGCCAGCCGCTGAGTGTTCTGGCGCCCCCCGACACGGATCACCCCTGGCGCCAGTCCGGCTGGCTCGACGCGCTGCCCGCCGGCCAGGCGGTCCGCTTCGACGCCGCGCTGCAGCGTGCCGACGGCAGCCTGCTGCGCGTGTCCGGTCACGCCTGGGCCGACCCCGCGGCGCAGGCCCCTGCACGCGCGGTGGTGCTGGCGTTGAGCGACATGGAGCAGCACCGCCTGGCCGAGCGCCGCACCGCGCGCGCGCAGGCCTCGTTGCAGCGCGTCATCGAGACCGCTCCGCTGGCCATCGCGGTCTTCGAGATGCCCTCGCGGCGCGTGCTGCAGGCCAACCAGGCGGCCGAGTCGTTCTTCGGCTTGCCGCTGGCGCGGCTGGTGGGCGCGTCGCCTCGGCAGTGGCCCCCGGGTGGATCGACGCAGGACCTCGGCGCGCTCGAGGCGAGCCTGGATCTGGCGATGGAGTCGCCCCCGGGGTGCGGCGCGAGATCGTCGACAGCGGACGCGAGGGCAGCGCAGCCCGGGCTTGGGACACCCGTTTCGTCTCGATCGCGCCCGACGGCGCGCAGGGCCCGGCCGGCGAAGCGGCCCAGGTGCTCTTGGTGGCCAACGAAGTGACCGACCTGCGCGCGGCCGAGCAGGAGCGCTTTGATGCCGCGATCGCGCAGCGTGGCATGCTCGTGCAGGAAGTCCACCACCGCATCAAGAACAACCTGCAAGGCGTGGCCGGGCTCCTGCAGCAGGCCTCGACGCGCTACCCCGAGGTCGCCCCCATCCTGGCGGAGGCCGTGGGGCAGTTGCAGGCGATCGCTCAGGTCTACGGCCTGCAGGTGGGCTCAGGCGGGCCGGTGCAACTGGCGGGCCTGCTCCAGGCAGTGGCTCAGTCGGTGCAGCGCACATTCAGCCGCGCCATCGACTTTGCGGTGCAGGGCGAAGAACCCGCGCGCTGGCGGCTGCCCGAGGCGGAGGCGATCCCGGTGGCCTTGACCGCCAACGAATTGCTCACCAACGCGCTCAAGCACGGCGGTGACCAGCCGGTGCGTTGCACGCTCCTGGCCGATGTGGGCGCGGTGACGATCGAGATCCTCAATCGCGGGCAATTGCGCGAGGGCTTCGACCTGCGGTCACGCACCGGCAGCGCCAGCGGTCTGGGTCTGGTGCGTGCCCTGCTGCCCCGGCGCAGCGCCGAACTGGCCCTGAGCCAGGACGGCCCCCACGTGTTGACCCGTGTGGTCCTGCGCCCCCCTGCGGTGCGCAGGGACGGCTGAGGCGTCGAGTTGTCGCCGCGCGTCCGTCGCCTCGATGTCCACATCTCTACCCCGTCGCGCCGGCAAGCGTCGATAATCGGGCATGGCCTCCAAGGGAAAGATCCTCGTCGTCGATGACGACCGGCTTGTGCTCGCCATGGTCACGCACGGCCTGGCCCAGGCGGGCTACGAGGTCATCGATGCAGACAACGGCGATGACGCCATCCTGCTGGCACGCGAGCACCGCCCCGACCTCGCGCTGCTGGACATCCGCATGGAGGGCAAGACGGGTTTCGACGTCGCGCAGTACCTGCGCGAGGCCGTCCACACGCCCTTCGTCTTCCTGTCTGCATTCTCCGACGAGCAGACCGTAGCCAAGGTCCAGGCTCTTGGCGCCCTGGCTTATCTCGTCAAGCCGCTGGAGGTCCAGCAGATCGTGCCCGCGATCGACGCGGCGTTCGCGCGCGCCAGAGAAATGCGCGCGGCTTCGGGCGCGATGCCGCAGGCCGAACCTGCTCACGCCCGACCCGCCATCGATGACTCTGCCGAGCTGGATGCGGTCGTTCCGCTCGCGCTGGGCGTCCTGATGCACCGCTTTTCGCTCACGCGGAACGGTGCCCTTGCGCGGCTGCGGCGCGCGGCGGCGGCTGAGGGGCGGAACCTCCAGGCCCAGGCCGAGCGCGTGGTGCAGGCCGTTGAGGAACTCGCTGATCGCGATTCATGAACCCCCCGGCGCCAAGTCGCGGAGACCGGCTTCATGGACCGTCCGGGTGCAGGCGCCTGACAGACGCGGCGGCGGACGAGGCGGTCTTCAGTCGCCGAGCGTGAACGAAAAGCTGGCACCCTGGCCGGGCGCGGATTCAGCCCAGATGTCGCCGCCGTGACGGCGCACGATGCGCTGCACCGATGCCAGTCCCACCCCGGTGCCGGGGAACTCGCTCTGGCTGTGCAGGCGCTGGAACAGGCCGAACAGGCGGTCGGCCGAGCGCATGTCGAAACCGGCGCCGTTGTCCCGCACCTCAAACACCCGGCGGCCGTCGTGTGGGCGGCTGCCCAGGCCGATGCTCGCCGTTTCGCAGCGTGCGGTGTACTTCCAGGCGTTGGACAGCAGGTTCTCCAGCACCTGCCGCAGCAGCCGGGGATCGCCGACGACCCGCAGTCCCGGCTCGATCGTGACCTCGACGGCACGTTGCGGGGAGGTGCGGCGCAGTTCTTCGACCACGAAGTGCGCGATCTGGCTCAGGTCCACCGGCTGACGCGCCAGAGGCTGTGATGACAGATGCGCCATCGACAGCATCGCGTCGATCATCGTGTTCATGCGCGCTGCCGCGGCCAGCACCCGGTCGAGGTGGTCGTTGCCGATGCGGTCGAAATGGCGGCCGTAGTCTTCCTTCAGGATGCGCGCGAATCCCTCGACCACGCGCAAGGGTGCCCGCAGGTCGTGCGACACCGTGTAGCTGAAGGCGGCGGCCTCCCGGCCGGCGTCGTCCGCCGGCGTCGTCCCTGCGGACGCGCAGGCCTCGGCGTGGGGCCAAGCCAGCAGGCGCTGCGTCGCGCCGGCCCCCACTTTTTGAAGGGTCCAGCCCTGGAACTCGGCCTGTGCCTGCGGCGCGAGGCGGGCTGCGGCGTCCTGCCAGCCGGCAGGCAGGGCCTCGGCGTTGGCGGCGGCAAGACCGGGGGTCGGCTCGACGCACCAACGGCCTGCGGAGTCCGGCTTCATGACGCGCAGACCCGCGGGAGCGAAGCGCAGCAACACTTGCAAGCCCGTGCCTTTGCCACCGCCGGGTTCGTCATCGCGCGATGGTGCGGCTTGGGCCGGTTCCTGCCCCCGCGCTGCGATCGCGCCGCGCGGCGCCGCGGGCGCGCCCCAGGGCGAAGGCGAGCACCGCCACGAGCATCAGTGCCGTGCAGGCGAAGAACCAGAAGCCCGCCGACTCCGCCCCCGCCGCCGGCATCGCCAGCGCCGGCCCGGCGGCCGGTGACGCAACGGCGGCGGCCCAGGCGGCCGGGCGCTCTCGCGCACGGTGATTTGCAGGCAACGAGGGCGCCGGTAGCATGCGCGGATTCTAAGGACCGGCTCTTTCCGTCCCGCAAGGACTGTCGCGCGCGCCGCCGCTTGCGGCTATGCTGTGTGCTGCAGGTATCTGTTCCGCTCCCGTCCATCACCGTCGACCCGGCGTGACTTCGAGTTCTTCCTACTTCGACGACCTTCCCGCGGACTTGTCGCCGTCGGTGTTGCTCGTGGACGACGACGAGGTCAATCTGATGATCACCGCCATCGCCTTGCGCGACCGCGGGTTCGTCGTCACCGAGGCGGGTTCGGGGCAGCGCGCGCTGGAGTTGCTGCAGCAGGAACCACCCGATGTCGTCGTGCTCGACGCGGTCATGCCCGGCCTGGACGGCTTTGACACCTGCTCGCGCCTGCGTGCCATGCCACGGCTCGAGCACGTGCCCGTGCTGATGCTCACCGGGCTGAACGACGATGCGTCGATCCGCCATGCCTACCAGGCAGGCGCCACCGACTTCTTCGTCAAGTCGGCCCAGTGGAGCCTCCTCGAGGGGCGGCTGCGATACCTCTTGCGGTCAGCGCGCGTGCGCGAGGAACTCGCTCGCAGCCGCGCGCGCCTGGCGCGGGCGCAGGACTTGGCGCGCATGGGCAGCGTGGAGTGGCACCGTGTGGCTGGATCGGTGCTCGGCCGCCTGGAATGGTCCGCCGAGGCCCTGCGCGCGATCGGCGCAGCCCGTCCCGGCCCGAGCCTGCGGCAGTGCCTGCGGCAGGTGCGGCCCGTGGAGCGCCACGCGCTGCTTCGGATGATGGCGGAGCGAGTGGGGCGCCGGGCGGTCCTGGCCGCTGACGTCGCGCTCGAGGCCGGACAGGGGAGGCGCCGCATCGTCCACGTGGAAGCCGAGCCGGTGCTGGTCCAGCACGCGGGCGCGCTGCCGTCCTACACCGGTGTGGTGCAGGATGTCTCGGACCGTCGCGCCGCCGAAGACCGCATCCGCGAACTCGCGAACTTCGACGCCCTGACGGGCCTGCCTAACCGGCGGCAGCTGATCTGGCGCACGGAGCGCGCGCTGGAGCATGCGCGCCGCCACGGCCACCTGTGCGCTTTGCTGCTGATCGATCTCGATCGATTCAAGATCGTCAACGACACGCTCGGCCACGCTGCCGGCGACGAATTGCTGGTCGAGGTCGCGCGGCGGCTGCGTGCCTGCGTGCGCCACAGCGACCAGACGGTCGACGGCCCCTTGGAGACGGCCGGGTCGCGGGCTCATCGCACGCTCGAGGCCGTTGGACGCCTGGGCGGAGACGAGTTCGTGGCCCTGTTGCCCGAGATTTCCACCGCGCAAGACAGCGAGCGTGTGGCCGAACGCATCCTGAAGGCGCTTCGCCACCCCGTCCACGTCGGTGGCGAGGACTGTTTCGCCACCGCCAGCATCGGTATCGCGCTGTTCCCGCGCGACGGCGAGTCGGTGCTGGAGCTGCTGCGCAACGCCGACATGGCGATGTACTCGGCCAAGGCGGCCGGTCGCAATGCCGCCGCGGTCTTCGCCCCCAGCCTGGTCATCCGTGGGCGCGAGCGGCTCACGCTGGACAGTGCCTTGCACATGGCTTTGGAGCGTAAGGAGCTGGTCTTGCACTACCAGCCCCAGGTCGACGTCACCACCGGTCGCATGGTGGGGGCCGAGGCGCTGATGCGCTGGCAGCGGGATGATCGCCTGCTCCTGCCGGGTGAATTCATCCCGCTGGCCGAGGAAAGCGGCCTGATCCTGCCTCTGTCCCTCTGGGCGTTGGCGGAAGCCGCGCGTCAGGTCGGCGTCTGGCGTGCGGCTTTCGGATTCGACGGCACCGTTGCCGTCAACCTCCCGGCGCGTGTGCTGGAGCAACCCGATCTGGTCGAGCACCTGCGCCGTTGCACTTCCGCCCACCAGGTGCCGCTGAGCGTGCTGGTCCTGGAGATCACCGAGACCGGGCTGGTCAAGGACCTCAAGGCCGTGCAGGCGGGGCTGCAGCGGATCAGCGAGTTGGGTGTGGGCTTGTCGATCGACGATTTCGGAACCGGCTATTCCTCGCTGGCCTATCTCACCTCGCTGCCCATCAGCGAGCTCAAGATCGACGGCAGCTTCATCCGGCAGCTCGGCGCCAAGCCGCAGAGCGCGGCCGTGATCAACGCGATCATCGCTCTGGCGCGCTCGCTCGGCCTGACCGTTGTCGCCGAGTGTGTCGAGACCCTCCAGCACATGGAGATGCTGCACCGCATGGGCTGCAGCGTGATGCAGGGCTATCTCTTCTGCCATCCCATCCCGCCCGCAGGCGTCGAGGATTGGGTGCGCACGACCTTGTCGCCGCGCCTTGCGCCCTGGGCGGCGCATCACTTGCCAGAGTAGCCCAGGCGCTGTCGCGGTCCGGGCCGCTACCGCAGACGGATGGCCGGCGACGATCTGCCTGGCTAGAACGTTTCACTTTGGCAACTCTGCGGATTGCTCCGCGCGTGCCACTCGTAAACTCCCGCGAGTCAATGACCGCCGTATCAGTGACGCTGGGCGGTGTCCGCGTCAGCGGCGCGCCCGATGACGATCACTCGAATGGAAGGCAGTCGATGAACAAGATCCTTGGGTTCTCCTCTTTCGCCGCCGCGGCGGTGCTGTCAAGCATCGCGCAGGCGGGCGAGGTCTACGGCGGAGGGGGTTTCCCGGGCGTGATGCTCGGCTATGCGCAGCAAATCGACAGCCGCTTTGCCGTACGGGGCGACATCGCCACCGTGGGCCGGCTCGACGTCCGCCGCACCGAGGAGGGGGTCGCCTACAGCGGCAAGCTCGAGGCGCAGCGCATTGGCGCCTTCGTGGACTGGTTCGCGCTGCGCGGTGGATTTCGCCTGACCGGCGGCGTCACGTTCAACACGTACAAGATGGCGTTGGCAGCCCGCAGCACGAGTGGCATCTCGATCGGCGACAGCACCTACAACGGCACGAGCCTGGACGTGACGATCAAGTTTCCCGAGACGACCCCCTACATCGGGATCGGCTATGGGCACCACGCCGGCAATGGCTGGGGCTTCGTCTGGGACCTGGGCGCGTCGATAGGCAAGCCGAAAGTGACCGCCAACGCGGTGGGCTTCCCCAACAACGCGCAGTTCACTGCAGACCTCGACCGTGAGTTGGCGCAGCTGCGCGAGGGCGTAGGCAAGGTGCGGGTCATGCCGCAGGCCACCGTCGCGCTGAGCTACAAGTTCTGACGCTGGCCGGGGCCGCAATGCTCAGAGGCCGCCCGACACCCCGAAGCGCTGCGGGTCCCAGCTTCCGTCCACATCCCCGCGCATCACGCTGACGAGCTCCAGCCCCGCGGGCAGCATCTCCTGCATCAGGGTGTCGGGCGCCGCAATGCGACCCGGTTGCAGGACGGCGCGCCCCGACAGTGCCGGGTCGGCCCGGTCGAAGGTCACCCACGAAGGCGTCGCCGTGTCCAGGCCGACGGCATGTCTGAGCACGCCCAGGGCATCGGCCAGCGTGACGTTGCCGTTGCCGTCGAAGTCGGCGGCGATCGACTGTCGCAGGTCTGGCGTTGCGGCCGCGGTCGTCCGACCGGCGACCATCCTGAGGATCGCCACGGCATCGCTCAGCCCGATCGCCCCTGAGCCGGTGTCGGCCGCGCTCGCGGCGGCGGGTTCGGCAGCGGGCGCGCCTACTGCGGCCATCAGCGGGGCCAGCAACACCAGGTCGTCCTCGAAGGCCAGCGTCTCGACCTCGAACAGGGTGTCGATCGAGCCATCCGGCGTCGAGACCTTGACGGCTCCGCCGGTTTCGATCGTCCAGGTCGCCTCGGCGCGACGCAGGGGGTAGGCCACGGTGTCGTGTCCGTCGCCGCCGCGGACGAGGTCGCCGCCAGCGCCCGGCACCAGCCAGTCATCGCCCTCGCCCCCAAGGAGGGTGTCGTCACCCCGCCCACCTTGCAGACGGTCATGCCCTGTCCCGCCGTCCAGGACTTCTGCCCAGGCGGTGCCGACGATGAAGTCGTCTCCGGCCGGGGCTTCAGGCGTCTGGATGGGCGCGAACCCGAAGTCGATGCCATCGACGTTCTGCCCCGCGACGACCTCCACCCGCACTGCCGTGAGCGCAGGCTGCTCGACGATCGCCTCTGCCAGGGCGAGCATGTCGATGCGGCCGAAGGCCAGGCCGGTGTTGGGCACCGTGTCCGCCTCGTCGTCTCCGTCTCGAATCACGACGCTGGTGTCCTCGATCAGATGGCGGATCTCGCCCACCGTGAGCCGGCGGCCGAGCTCTTCCTGGGCGAGTTGCTGTGCCAGCGCGATCATCCCGGTGATATGGGGCGCTGCCATGCTGGTGCCTGACAGCGCCGTCCATCCGCCACCCAGGGCCGCCGAGCTCACCCCGACCCCTGGCGCAAAAACATCGGATTCGGTGTCATCGCGCTGCGAGAAGGCCGCGATGGCGTCCTCGCTGCCTGTTTGCAGCCCTGCCAGGGAGCCCGGGCCGGACCACACGGCGCCCACCGACAGCGCCCATGGGTCGGACGACGGGTACGCCACGCCCTGGATGGGCCGCTCGGCATAGCCATTTCCGGAGGCAGCCACCACGGCGATGCCGTTGTCGGCCAGCGCCTTGAAGGGCGACGACAGGAAGCCGGGCGCGGGTTCCTGGTCGAACTCGCCGAAGCCCAGCGACAGGTTGACGGCCACAATCCCGTAGCTCTGCGCGTTCGCCACCACCCAATCGACGGCCTCGCGCAGGTCGCTCGCCCGACCCTGGCCATCGTTGCCGAGAACCCGCAGCACGATCAGGTCGGCGCCGGGCGCGACGCCGGGAAACGCCGGGTCCGACCCCGCGGCAATGCCCGCCACGTGCGTGCCATGCCCGTGGCCGTCGGCGGCCACGGCATCCCCCGGCCCGGCGAAATCGAACTGGTAGACGATGCGGTCGGCCACACCGTCGCCGTTCCCGTCCGGCCCGAAGCTCGGGTGGTCGAGGTCGATTCCGGTGTCGATGATCACGATGGCCGTGCCGCTGCCGTCGATCCCGTCAAAGCGTGGGTCCGCGCGAAACGAATCCACGCCGCTGGTCTCCCCGATCTGTCGGGCGAGGGTCTGCGCCTGTGACGCATCGACGCTCCAGGCACGAAGATCGTCGACGGTGAGGCTGCCTTCGCCAGGGTCGGCGTCTATCAGCGTGGTGCCGCTCGTGGCCTGTTCGGATGCGCTCGTCGGCGCCCAACCTGCGCGCGGGATGGCGAGGACGTCGTGGGCGCCAGGTGGCAGGTCGGACAGGCGCCAACGACCGTCCAGGTCGCTGCGTGTCACCGGTTCGGCGGTATCGATCCGGCCGTTGGCGTTGTCGTCGACGAACACGGTCCAGCCGGCCAGGCCGTCTTCGGCGTCCTGCGCCAGCCCGTCCCGATTCGCGTCGTGCCACAGACGCCCGCTGGTCGACCCGGTCTGCTCGGCGTCGTTGTCGGCGATGCTGAAGGCCAGGCTGCGCGTGTCCACAAGAGCGGATCGCTCGCCCTCGACCGTGCGCAGCGTGAACTGCACGCGGGCGACTTCCGTGGGCTCGACGAGCAGGTCGTCCACCGCGGCGACCTGGACCACACGAGGCTGGTCCCAGTCTTGCGGACTGAAGACGAACGTGGCGGGGTCGATGTTCAACTCGTCGGATGCGGTGATCGCCACCTGCACGGGCAGCAGCGGTGCCGCCGAGAGCGATATCCGCACCGACTGTGAAGCCTGGCCTTCCGTCAACTGCACGCCCGATGGATCCAGCACCAGCGTGGCCGGCCGCGTGACCGGCAACTCGGCATCGAGAAACCGCACCTGTTCGATGTGGCGCGCGACGATCGTGCTGCCCTCGTAGCTCGCGCTGCCGGTCAGGCCGGTGATGCGCAGATCGGCATCATCGCCACCCGACCATGCAAGCCTGAAGGCTTCGCGGGATCCGAACAGCACGAGGGTGTCCTGGCCCGCGGCGCCGTCGATCACGTCGTTGCCGCCCAGGCCGTCGAAGACCTCGTCCGCATCGCTGCCGCGCAGCAGGTCGCGCGAGCGCGTCCCGAGCACAGGCGTGGCGCCACCGCCCGGCTCGATCGTCACGACCCGACCCGAACTCAGGGCGATGCGCTCGACGCCGACGGCCACGCTGAAGGCGCCTGCGTATTCGTCGGCCGAAGACAGGCCGTGCACGCGGGCGATGCCGGCGAGCGACGCGATGGAGAAGTCCTCGTACGCCCCCAACAGCGCCCAGGTGTCCGTGCCCGCGCCACCGAGCAAGGTGTCTGAGCCTCCCGCGCCGTCGAGCAGGTCGTCGGCATCGGTGCCCCTCAGCCGTTCACCCTGACGCGTCCCGACGACCGGACGGATGTCGTCCGCCAGGGCGTCCAGTGTGATCGACTGGTCCGCCGTGACCAGCGTCTCGACATGCCAGATCCGGGCGGCATGCCCGGCGTACGGGCCGGCAGCCGCGCTGCCCCTGACCACCGTCAACCCCGCCGCGTGCTGGACTTCCAGGGCCGACGCGTCGACATGGAACACGGCCGTGTCCTCGCCACCGTGACCGTCGATCCGGTCGTCGCCGCCCTGGCCGTCGATCAGGTCGGCGGTCTCCAGGCCCACCAGCACGTCGGCGCGCTTGCTCCCGACCAGGGCGCCAGGGCTGGGCTGGACGGGCTTGGCCACGGCGAGCGACAGCGAGTATGTCGATGCCTCCGCCAGCAAGCCTACACCGGACACCCTGGCGAAGAGCGTCTCGCCTTGCAGGCCATCGACCTCGAGCGTGGCGTCGCCGCCGGTGGCGATCTGCTGCACCACGGTGCCGTCGGCTTCGAGGATCTCGATCTCAAAGCGCTTGAACCAGCGGCTGTCGTGGGGGGTGTCCAGGGTGACACGCAGCCTGCCGTCCGCTTCAGGGGTGATCCGGAACCAGTCTTCGTCCAGAAGACGTCCCAGGCGTGCCGACAAGGTCTGGCCGACCAGCAGGTCGTTTGCCGCTGCTGCCGTGCCGTTGGGCTCGGATTCCTGCGTGGGGAGGGCGGGCTTCGGCGCGGGGGTCTGTGCGACGTTGTCCAGTTGAAGCGAGTACTTCCCCTGCCCGGAGACGAAGCCCGTGACCGACTGCACGAGCAGCGTCATCGCTTCCATCGGCGCCTTGATGTCCAGGCGGAAGTCGCCCTGCCGGCCCACGGGCACGCGCTCGAGCAGGCGGCCCTCGGCGCTGCCGATGCCGATCCAGTAGCTGTCCAGCAGCCCGAAGCCCGAACGTGGCGCATTGAACGTGAGGCGGTAGGAGCCGGCCTGGACGTTCTCCACGCGAAACCAGTCCAGGTCCCGGAAGGCCCCGATGCCCGCGTCCATGCGCACACCCACTTGCATCGGGCTGGCCCTGGCCACCGCGTCATTGGGCTCGACTTCCTGTGTGAACACGGGCAACACGACCGGCGTGTCCCCCTGGCCGATGTCGCCTGCGCTCGACGCCTGCGGCCACAGCCCGCCGTCCATGGCTTGCCAGAGGGTGTCGATGCCCGGCAGCCGCGCGATGAGCGACTCCCAATCGGGCCGGAAGGCCAGTTGCTCCCGAACCAGGGAACCCATCCAGGCCGGCAGCGGTTGGCTGAGCAAGCGGTCGAGGTCCGGGCCGATGAGCTTTTCCAGTTGGGCGAGGAGGGTGGTCATGGGCAGGGTCTCGATCCAGTGCGTCCGACGGGCGCAGACGACTTTTGGCAATCAGCGATGATAAAACTGTTCAAAATGCCAGAAAGTTCTTGATCAGGATCCTTTCTTCATACCCCGCCGGACACGCCGTACCGATGGGGGTCCCAGCTTGCGTCCACGTCCCCGCGCAGGATTCCTATCAGGTTGACTTCGACAGGGGAGGGCGGGATCAGGTCGACCGTCACAGGGTCTGCGGTGCCCGGGTTCAGTACGGACGGCAGCGCGTTATGGCTGTCCTTGACGAAGATCCACGAGGGGGCAGGGGCCTGAAGCCCGACCGAGTGGCGCAGGACGGCGATGGCGTCGGCCAAGCTCACGGCTCCGGAGGCGTCGAAGTCCGCAGCCAGCGATTGAAAGCGCGAGACGGGTGTTCCGTCGGCATTGACGGGTAGCCCAGCGATCATCTTCAGTATCGACACGGCATCCTGGATGGTGACGGCCTTCGTGGCGTTGCTGTGAGCCGCAGAAGTGGAATTGACAGTAGTCGAGAGCGGCGCTGATGGCGCGATGACCGAAGTGAACTGCGCCATACCTGACGCGTCTGTCGACAGTGTCTGGTTGCCCATCGAGATGTCAACGTCGGAGATGGGTTGCAATGACCTTTGCGCGCGAAGCCCGACGTCGATCCGGGTGAGAGTGTTCATCGGCTCGAAGTCTGACGCTGCATATTCGATACCTGCGAACGTCAGGGTTTCGATGCGGATCGCGTGGTCGACGCCCTCGGTGTCCGATTTCACGATGAGCCAGTCGTTGGCGTCGTCCCACTGGACGGTGTAATGGCCGAGGGGGCCGCTGAACACCGCCACGTCGTTGCCTTCTCCGCCGTCCAGGGTGTCGTTACCCGAGCCTCCTGTGAGGGTGTCGTTACCTGTGAACGCGTCGATGCAGTTGTCGGTCGAATCTCCTGTCAGCGTATCGCCCGCCTGCCCGCCGATGATGTTTTCGATCCCGCTGAGCGAGTCACTGCCGATTTCGGTGCCGCTGGCAACGCCCGCTTCAAGATTCACCGTGATACCGGTGATGGCACTGGAGTAGCGCACAGTATCGGTGCCTGCGCCGCCTATGTAGGTGTCATCACCTGCGCCGTCACCCCCCACGACTTCGTCGTCGCCTTCACCGGCGTCTACCAGGTCATCACCGTCGCTGCCGATGAGCTTGTCCTCGCCATGGCCGCCTTTGAGCTCGTCATTGCCGCCGCCGCCTTGCAAGTAGCTGCCGGCATCGTTCGCTTGGAGCGTGTTGTCCTGCGCGTTGCCGATGCCCTTGGTTCCAACAGGAGCGTTCGCGTCGATCTTCAGCACTTCGACAGCTGCCGGCAATATGTAGTCCACGCCGCAGACCACAGTGTCCGCGCCGCCACCATTGACTTCTTGAACGATGTCACCCTGGTTGTCCACAAGGTAAGTGTCGTTTCCGTGCCCCCCCGCCATGCTGTCCTGATCCGGACCACCATCCAGGACGTCGGCTCCTTCTTCTCCTTCGAGCACGTCCGGCCCATCAGTCCCAGCGATATAGAGACCGGGTACGACAACGGTCACGGTCTGGTCACTGAACTCCAGGGCATTGATCCCATAGAGTCGGTCCGCGCCATCCGGCCCGCTGACCTGCAGGTAGCCATTGGCACCATCAGCTGGCGCCACTTCGACGGTCTGGTACTGTGAAGCGGCGCCAGAGTAGACAGCTGTATCGATCCCGTTGCCGCCGTCCAGCGTGTCGTTGCCGCTGCCGCCTTGGAGGAGGTCGTTGCCCTCGTCGCCGAACAGTTGGTCGTCGCCCCCGTGTCCGGACAAGGTGTCGTTGAGCCTG
>CAIRBF010000287.1 GCA_903876715.1 uncultured beta proteobacterium | reverse complement strand
GCCGATGCGCCACATGTTTGCCGTCGGGCCGCCGAGGTCACTGACGACGCCGGTGAAGCCTTCGACCTTGTCGCGGATGTCCTCGATCTCGCGAATGATCGAGTCCTCGCTGCGGCTCTGGATGACGCGCCCCTCGTGCTCGGTGATCGAGCAGAAAGTGTAGCCACCGAAGCAGCCCCGCATGATGTTGACCGAGAAGCGGATCATCTCCCAGGCCGGGATCTTGGTCGGCCCGTCGTGGCGGCCGTTTTCGTCGGCATAGACCGGGTGCGGGCTGCGTGCGTAGGGCAGGTCGAAGACGTGGTCCATCTCCGGTGTCGTCAACGGCACCGGCGGCGGGTTGATCCAGACGTCACGATCGCCGTGCAGTTGCACCAGCGCGCGCGCGTTGCCCGGGTTGGTCTCGAGGTGCAGCACGCGACTGGCGTGCGCATAGAGCACCGGGTCGGCGCGGACCTGCTCATAGGCCGGCAGGCGGATCACGGTCTTCTCGCGCGGGGGCATCACCACGCGGCCGGTCTTGCGCGAGGGCGGCATGGAGATGACGGCCAGGATCTCAGCGCCCGCCCCCTTCTCCCCAGCCCCTATCCCACCAGGGGTGAGGGGCTGAGCATCAGCCACCGCGGCGCCGGCCTCCGAGCGGGCACAGGTCTCGCCCTGCGCCGCTGCCGCGTCCTCGGTCATCAGGTAGGGGTTGATGTGCTCGTCGACGCGGCCCGGGCGATCGACCTCGGTGGAGTCGATCTCGAACCAGCCCGCTGCGGCGGGGTCGTCCCTGCGGCGCATGAAGGCGGTGCCGCGCACGTCGGTGATCGCCTGGATGGCCTCGCGCCGGGCCAGACGGTGCGCGACCTCGATCACCGCGCGCTCGGCGTTGCCGTAGAGCAGCAAGTCGGCCTTGCTGTCGACCAGGATGGAACGCCGGACCTTGTCCTGCCAGTAGTCGTAGTGCGCGATGCGGCGCAGGCTGGCCTCGATGCCGCCGATCACCACCGGCACGTCCGCATAGGCCTCCTTGCAGCGCTGCGTGTAGACCAGCGTCGCCCGGTCGGGCCGGCGACCGGCGGCCCCCCCTGCGGTGTAGGCGTCGTCGCTGCGGACCTTGCGGTCGGCCGTGTAGCGGTTGATCATCGAGTCCATGTTCCCGGCGGCCACGCCGAAGAACAGGTTCGGGCGCCCGAGGGCCTGGAAGGGCTCGGCGCTGTGCCAGTCGGGCTGGGCGATGATGCCGACGCGAAAGCCCTGCGCCTCGAGCGTGCGCCCGATCACGGCCATGCCGAAGCTCGGGTGATCGACGTAGGCGTCGCCGGTGACGATGATGATGTCGCAGCTGTCCCAGCCCAGTTGCACCATCTCGGTGCGACTCATGGGCAGGAATGGTGCGACACCGAAGCGTTGGGCCCAGAAAGGCCTGTACGACGTCAGGGATTTGGCTGCGATTGGTGGCACGGGAATTGCGTATTCATGGTTCAGGCCATCGCCCGAACAACGCGGATTGTCGCCATTTGGTGTCATCTACAGGCCAGCCGGCGCGACGACCATTTCGATCAATCAACCACCCGAGGTCCCTTGTGAACAAATCCCTCATCTCCGCCGCGATTCTGGTCGGGCTTTCCACGGCCGCCAGTGCCCAGGTCTCCCTGTACGGCCTGCTCGACGCCAGCTTCGGCAAGAGCATCCTCGACGACGCCAACAGCAAGAGCGCCGACCTGCACTCCGGCGGCGACGACGGCTCCAGCCAGGGCAACTCCACCAGCCGGATCGGCATCAAGGGCAGCACCGACGTGGGCAGCGGCGTGAAGGCGAACTTCAAGTTCGAGACCGCGGGGATCACGAGCAACGGCAACGTCGGCGCAACCGGCGACGCCTTCTTCAACCGTCAAGCCTGGGTGGGCTTCTCCGGCAGCTTCGGCGAACTGCGCGTGGGTAAGCAGGACTCGGTGCCCTTCCAGACCATGATCGCGTACGACTTCAACGGCGCCTCCAACGGCGTCTCGGCGCTGGGCTACGCCGGCGTCGGGCCCTGGGCTCCGTCTTTGGGCCGCCAGTCGCGCTCAATCCAGTACATCGCCCCGACCATGGGCGGTCTGGCGATCCAGGTCGGCGCGGTGCCCAAGGGCAATGTCTCTGGCGACAAGGCCACGATGTCGGCGGGCGCCACCTACACGCTGGGCGCGTTCGCAGCCTCCGCGGCGTTCGAGAGCAAGCGCAAGACCGGCAGCGACAGCTTCTGGTCGCTGGCGGCCAGCTACGACATCGGCATCGCCAAGTTCATGGTCGGCGCGGCCAATGGCGGGACGAACGCCACGGGCGTGTCCTTCGGCGCGGTCGCTCCTTTCGCCGGCGCCAGCGTCGGCTTCCTGTACGGTCGCAACAACGACACCAAGGGCAGCGGCCTGGAGGTCTTCGCCAACAAGGAGATCCTCAAGAATACCTATGCTTACGCTGAGATCGGCCGCGCGAACTCCAAGGCGATGACCGCACCCGCCATCGCCGCGCCCGCCGGCAGCGCGATGGGCTACGCGCTGGGCGTGATCTACACGTTCTGACCATGCTGCGGGCTTCCCCGAACGGGAAGCGCTGGCGCATCCGCAGCGCCTCTGCCCAGATGGCAGAGGCGCTTTTTTCTTTCTTGCTCCGCATGCCGGCCCCAGGCGCCAGGCGGCGCACGGGTTCGCCCGCCCGCCGCTTGACCGGCCTCACGGGCCCGACCAAGCCGCCGCGCTGCAATGCGCGGAGTGCCCCTTTCATTTTTGCAGTCACCCGAAGCCTGGGGCCAGCTCGGCCTCGGCGGCGGTCCTGTCGAGACCGTGCAGACGCGCCGCTCCTGGATCTTCCTGACGCAGGACCACGTCCTGAAGTTGAAGAAGCCGGTCAAGGAGTCTCTGATAGACTTCTCGACCCCCGCCTTGCGCGAGCAGGCCTGCCGCGCGGAATTGCAGATCAACCATCGTCTGGCGCCCGGGGTGTACCTTGCCGTGGTGGCCTTGCGGCGTGCGCCTTCGGGCTGGGTACTGCAGCGCTGCGCCGCGCAGCAGCCGGGGCCTCCTTCTCCACCGCTCGGCGCCGCGACGGCGGCAGCGCCTGAGCCGGGCCCTGCCGAACACGACGCCCCCGCGTCGGACTGGCTGGTGCTGATGCGCCGCCTGCCCGCGGATCGCATGCTGGACCGGCTGCTGGCCGTGGGCGCCGCAGGGCACAGCCAGGCCGATGCCCTCGCCGAGCGTCTCGCCGCCTTCTGGCGGTCGGCTCCTCGCACGAGCGAACCCGCCCGCAGCCTGCTGGAGCGGGCCGAGGAGGAACTCCAGTCAAGCGTCGCCCTGATCGGGCAGGCGCGCTGGGGCCTGCCCGACGTGGGGCCGGTGCTGGAGCGCTGCGCTCGTGTGCTGCGCGCCGGCCGGTCGACGATCGCGCATCGCATCGACCACGGTCGCATCGTCGAGGGCCATGGCGACCTGAGGCCTGAGCACGTCTGCCTGCCTCGGCGGCCTCCGCGGCAAACAGCCCCATCCGGCCCGACGCTCGACGCACCGGCTGATGCGCCCTCACCCGCGCATGCCCTGGTGCCCAGGGACGGGGCGGTCACCAGCTGGCCGGAGCGGCCCCTGGTGATCGATGCCCTCGAGTTCCACCCGGCCCTGCGGGCGGTCGATCCCTTCGACGAGCTCGCCTACCTCGCGCTGGAATGCAGGCAGCTGGGCGCACCGGCTTTCGGCCTGCGCGTGATGGCTCGCTGCGAGCACCTGCTCGACGACGCCCCAGCGCACGGGCTGCTGCGCCTGTACACCGCGCAGCGTGCCCTGCTGCGCGCGCGCCTGGCGCTGTCACACCTGCTGGAGCCCACCGTGCGTGACCCCGGGCGCTGGCAACCGCTGGCGGCCTGGTACCTGCGCAGCGCCGACGCGGCACTGCAACCGCTGCAGACCGCAACACGCAGCGGCAGGCACCAGCCCGGCGCCGGGCGCTGGCGCTCGGCCTGCCCCGGCTGAGCGATCGACCCACCGGCTGCCGCCAACGAGGACCCGGGCTTCACCGCTCGCGCGCGTCACGCAGGTCCCGCAGCACCGGGGCCAGGGCCGCCGCAGCCGGCAGCAGCGTCAGGCGCGCGGCCGCGGCGCAGCTCGATGGCAGGCGCCAGGGCGGCACGCTGTCGGTGACCGCGAAGCTGTCGAGCACCGAGGCGGCGAGCGCGCGGTCGGCGTCGCCGACGAACAGTCCATGCGCGGCGCAGGCATGAACCGCCACGGCGCCGGCATGCTTCAAGGCGGCAGCCGCCTGCGCCAGCGTGTGGCCGGTGGCGATGAGGTCGTCGCGCAGCAGCACGGTGGCGCCGCCCACGTCCCCGGCCACGAGGTGCCCACCCGCGAGCACGCCCAGGCTGCGCCGCTTGTCGACCATCGCGAAGCCCACGGGCCGGTGCCAGCGCGCCTCGAGCTGCTCGCGCCAACGCAGCACGCGCTTGACCCCGCCCGGGTCGGGCGAGGCCAGCACCAGCCGGCCGGAAACCGCCAGGCTGGCGGCCCAGCGTTCAAAGGCCGGCGCCGCATCCACCGAAACCAGCGGAATGCGGAACGCGTTCTCGGTGGCGGCCGGGTTGTGGGCTTCCAGGACCACGGCCTCGTCGCAGCCGGCGGCCTCGAGCAGGCGCGCTATCAGCGCCGGCCCCACCGGGTCGAAGGGCTGGGTGCGCTGGTCCTTGCGTGCATAGGCGAGGTAGGGCAGCAGCGCCGTCACGCGCACGGCGCCATGGGCCTGCAGCGTGGCGCACATCGACAGCAGGCGCACCAGCTTGTCGTGCGGACTGGCCTCGTCGTCGCCGTGCAGCGCGGCCAGCACGCAGGCGTGCTGGCCGCGCGGGTCCCCCGTGGGCCGCCACTTGCGCTCGCCATCGTCAAAGCGCCGGTCCTCGAAGGGCGCGAGCGGCTGCTCCAGCGCGGCCGACAGCGCCAGCGCCAAGGTCGACTCCCCATCCAGTGAATACAGCTCCATCAGCCGGACCCTCCCATCCCGCGCAGCGCGCGCCGCAGCACCTTGCCCACGCCGGTCTTCGGCAGGGGGTCAATGCGGAATTCGACCTGGCTCGGCACCTTGTAGGCGGCCAGGTGGCGCCGGCAATGGGCCAGGAGCGCGACCTCGGTCAGCGCGGGGTCGTCGGCGACGACGACGATCCGCACCGCCTCGCCCGAGGCTGCCGGCACACCCACCGCGGCGACCTCGCGCACGCCGGGGTGGGCGGCGACGACGTCCTCGACCTCGTTCGGGAAGACCTTGAAGCCCGAGACGACGATCACGTCCTTGAGCCGGTCGGTGATCGTGAAGCGGCCCTGCGCGTCCATGAAACCGAGATCACCGGTACGCAGCCAGCCGTCGGCGGTGAAGACGCGTGCCGTCTCGGCCGGCTGCTGCCAGTACTCGCGCATCACCTGAGGCCCGCGCGCGCACAGCTCGCCGACCTCCCCTTGCGGCAGCGGCCGCCCCGCCTCGTCGAGTACCGCAACCTCCGTGGACGGCAGGGGAAATCCCACGGTGCCGGTCCAGTCCTCGATGTCGAGCCGGTTGGACGTCAGCACCGGCGAGGCCTCGGTCAGGCCCCACCCCTCGACGATGGGCACGCCGGTGCGTTGCTTCCAGCGCTCGGCCACCGGCCGCTGCACCGCCATGCCGCCGGCGGCGCACAACTTCAGACCCGCGAGCAGCCGCGCGTCGAACCCGGGCAGGTCCAGCAGCGCGCGGTACAAGGTGTTGACGCCGACCATGGCGGTGATCCGATGCCGCTTCAGCGTGGCCAACAGGCCCTCGAGGTCGCGGGGGTCGGCCACCAGCACGAGTTCAGCACCGATACGCAGGAAGCTGAGCGCGCAGGTGAGCGCATAGATGTGAAAAAGCGGCAGCGGGATCAGTGCCGTCTCGTCGCCATCGCGCAGATCGCGCGTCACCCAGTTCGCCAGTTGCACCACGTTGGCCATCACCTGGCCGTGGCGCAGCACCGCGCCCTTGGGCATGCCCGTCGTGCCGCCGGTGTACTGCAGGAAGGCGATGTCCTCGCCACGGACCGCCGGGCCGTCGAACGGCTGCCCGGCGCCGGCCTCGATCGCGCTGCCGAGCCACACCGCCTGCCCGATGCGCCACGCCGGCACGAGCCGCCGCAGGTGGCGCACCAGCACATGTGTGACGAGCTCGCGCAGGGGCGGCATGAGGTCGCCCACGCCGGTGGCGACGACCACGAGCGTCGCCAGGCGGGGCTGGCGCTCCAGGACCGCCTGCAGCGTGTGCGCGACGTTCTCGAGCACGACGATGAAGCGCGCGCCGCTGTCCAGCAGTTGGCGCTCGAGTTCGTCGGCCGTGTACTGCGGGTTGACGTTGACGACGACGCCCCCGGCGCGCAGCACGCCGAACATCGCCACGGGGTACTGCAACAGGTTGGGCAGCATCAGTGCCACACGCTCGCCGGGCCGGAGGCCCCGGGTGTGGCGCAGCCAAGAGGCGAACCCGGCGCTCAGGCGCTCGAGCGCACGCCAGCTCAGCGAGGCACCGAGGCTCGTGACCGCGACGCGCTCGCCGTGCCGCTCGACACCCGTGCGCAGCAGATCGCACAGCGTGCCCACGGCGGCGACGTCGATCTCGGCCGGCATCCCTGGTGGGTAGTGTTCCAGCCACGGGCGGGCTGCGGGCACGCCGCAGGCAGCAAGGTCCATGGCCCGGGACCCTCAGTGCGACTCGGCCAGGCCCTGGACCAGTTCCTTGAACTGGGGCCAAGGCATCGCGGGCCAGACCTCGGTGTGCGTCTGCCCGACGCTGCGCACCAGCACCGACACGCGCGTCGCGGCGTCGATGTCGGGCGCCTCGATCACGTCGATGTAGTCCCAGGGGCCCAGCAGCGCATAGCTGTGCAGCCACTGGACGTCTGGACAATGATGGCGCACCTGATCGGCCACATGGCGCTCCAATGTCGCGTACGAACGCGGCTGGTGCAGCGATTGAGGAGACAGGCGCGTCAGCAACACGAAATGGGGCATGGCGGGCTCGGCGGGGTGGGTGGCGCTCGCCCTGACGGTAGGCGGCTACCGGCGCGGGCGCTTGCGGGTGATCAGCACCGATTCACAGCGTCGCTGCCCTGCCCAGCAGACGCTGCGCGGGCGCAAGGGCTGCAGTGGTGGCTACGCCGCAATGATCGGCGCGCCTGCGAAGGGCGCACGCCACGCCACACGCACTTGCACCCGTGCCCCACGCACCCACTCACCCTGCTGCTGGCCGGCGACGTCATGACCGGACGCGGGATCGACCAGATCCTGCCCCGCCCGGTGGACCCCGTGCTGCACGAGCCCTGGGTGCGCGACGCGCGCGACCATCATGTGCGCCTGGCCGAGGCGGCGAACGGCCCGGTGCCGCGCGCCGCGAATCCGGCCTACCCCTGGGGCGACGCGCTGACGATCGTCACCACGCGCGCTCCACGCTGGCGCTTGGTCAAGCTCGAGACCGCGATCACCGAGCGTGGCGCCCCATGGCCGCGCTAGGGCATCCACTACCGCATGAGCCCGCGCCACGTCGGTGGGCTGCAGGCCGCACGTCTAGACGCCTGCGTGCTGGCCAACAACCACGTGCTCGACTGGGGGCCGGTCGGACTGGCGGACACCCGGCAGGCGCTGAGCGGTGCCGCCATCGCCATCGCCACCGTCGGCGCCAGCGCCGCAGCACTGGTGCATGGCCACTCCTCGCACCACCCGCTTCCGCTGGAACGGCACCGGGGCCACCTCGTGCTGACCGGCTGCGGCGACCTGATCAACGACGACGAGGGCATCGCCCCGGGCCCGGCCGATCGCCGCTCCACGCTGCGCGCCGACCTGGGCTGCCTGTTCTTCGCCGCGCTCGACGCGTGCGATGGCCGCCTGCGCGCGCTCGAAGTCGCCGCCATGCAGCGATGTCGGTGGCGCCTCCAAACCGCCGTGGCCGAGGCCCGCGCGGCCACGGCGCGGCTGCTGGGCGGGACCTGGAGCGAGGACGCCAAAGGGTTGCGGCTGCTCAACGGCCGCGGGGCGGCCGCCACGGAACATGCTCCTCGCAATGCTGCCGAGGGCCCAAGCGGGCCTGCGGCAGCCCCTGGTACCGACCGAAGCACTGGAGAAACGACATGAGCGAAATGCGCCTTTTCGACCCTTTCACGATCGACCCGATCGAGGACGTCGTACGCAGCATGATGCGCCCGTGGCGCTACGAGACCACGGAGGCCCCGCCGCGGATCCGGCTCGATCTGGCCGAGACGGACGGCGCCTACACCGTGCGCGCGGAGATCCCCGGCGCGCGCAAGGAGAACATCGACGTGCGCATCGAGGGCAACCTCGTGACCATCAGCGCCGAGATGAAGAAGGAATGGGAGGAAAAGAAGGACGGGCGCGTCCTGCGCAGCGAGCGCCACTACGGGCAGGCCAGCCGCAGCTTCACGCTGGCGACCGCGGTGGACGAGACCAAGGCCGACGCCAAGTACGAAAACGGCATCCTGGAGCTGACACTGCCGAAGAAGTCCGCCGCCGCCACGCGGCGTCTGGCCGTCCACTGAGCGGCCGACGGGACGCGACTGCGAGTGGCTGAACCTGCGCCTGCCGCGCCCCAAGTCCCCGGGCCGGGCCACGAGCCCGTGCCCGGCCTCGCGCTGCCCGCCACGGCGCTGCGCACCGGCTGCGACCCCGAGGCCTTCGCCTTCGAGACGACGGCAGAACTCGCCGACGGCGAGCGCCCTTTCGGTCAGGATCGCGCCATCGACGCGCTGCAGCTCTCGCTGGCTGTGCCGGGCGCGGGCTACAACACCTTCGTGCTCGGCGAGCCCGGGATCGACCGGCATGCGGTCGTCGAGCGCCTGCTGCGCCAGCACGCCGAGCAGCAGCCGGCGCCACCGGACTGGTGCTACGTCTACAACTTCGCCGAGGCCAATCGTCCACGCGTGCTGTGTCTGCCGCCGGGCCAAGGCCAGCGGCTGCGGCTGGCGATGCAGCGCTTCGTCACCGAGCTGTCCCGCGCCGTGACCGCATCGCTGGACAGCGACGAGTACCGCTCGCGCCTGGACGCCATCCAGAAAGACGCCAAGGAGCGGGAGGAAGGCGGCCTGCAGACGCTCGGGGAGGAAGCCGCGGCACAGGGCGTGGCTCTGGTGCGCACGCCCCAGGGCTTCGCTTTCGCACCGATGAAGGAGGGTACCCCGATCCCGACCGAGCAGTTGGAGCAGCTCGGCGCGGATGAGCGCGAGCGCCTGGCCCGCGCCATCGACGCGCTGCGCGAGCGCCTGCACCACCTGCTGCAGGCGCTTCCGCGCTGGCGGCGGGAGATGCACCAGCGCATCCGCGAGGCCACGCGCGACGCCATGGGCCTGGCCGCCGGGCACCTGGTCGAAGAGGTGAAGGCGGAGTTCGCGAACCTGCCCCTGGTGGGTCGCTTCCTCGACGAGGTGCGGCAAGACGTCGTCGAGGCTGGCGAGCAACTGCGTGAGCAGTCGGCAGGCGACGACGAAGAGCCTGGCGGGCTCGCCGGCAGCCTGGCGCTGCACCGCTACCAGGTCAACCTGATGGTCGGCGAAGGCGCCGATGGCGGCGGCGCGCGCAGCGGCCATGCTCCGGTGCTGGCCTGCGACCACCCGACCTACGCCAACCTCGTCGGCCGCATCGACCATGTGGCCCACATGGGCGCCCTGCTGACGAACTTCACCCTCATCCGCCCGGGCGCGCTGCACCGGGCCAACGGGGGTTACCTGATGCTGGACGCGGTCAAGGTCCTGTCAGAGCCCATGGCCTGGGCGGGGCTGAAGCGGGCGCTGAAGTCCGCGCGCGTGCGCATCGAGTCTCTGCCGCAGGTGCTCGGCTGGGTCAACACGCTGACCCTGGAACCCGAGCCGGTTCCCTTGGAAGTGAAGATCGTCCTGTTCGGCGAGCGCTCGCACTACTACCTGCTGCAAGCGCTGGACCCGGAGTTCGACGAGCTGTTCAAGATCGCTGCCGACTTCGAGGACGAGGTCGCGCGCGAACCGGCGGGCGTGAACGATCTGGCACGCCTGCTCGCCTCGATGGCGCGCTTGCGCTCGCTGCGCCCGCTGGACCGCGGCGCCGTCGCGCGCATGGTGGAGCACGCCGCGCGCATGGCCGAGGATTCGGCCCGCCTGTCCACCCACACGCGCACGCTCGGCGACCTGCTGCACGAAGCCGACGCACAGGCCGCGCTCGCGGGACGTGCCGTCGTCACGCGCGACGACGTGGCTCGGGCCCAGTCCCTGCGCATCAGGCGCGCCGATCGGCTGCGCGACGCCCTGCACGACGAGTTGTTGCGCGGCACGCTGCTGGTGTCCACCGAGGGCGAGCACATCGGCCAGGTCAACGGCTTGGTCGTCACGCAGCTCGGCGACTTCCGCTTTGCCTACCCGATGCGCGTGACGGCGACGACCCGCCTGGGCGAGGGCGACTTCGTCGACATCGAACGCGAATCCACGCTCGGCGGCCCCATACACGCCAAGGGCGTGATGATCCTGGCCGCCTTCCTCGGCGCGCGCTACGCGCAGGACTTGCCGTTGTCATTGACCGCCCACCTGGTCCTGGAGCAGAGCTACGGCCCGGTGGAGGGCGACAGCGCATCGCTGGCCGAGCTGTGCGCGCTGTTGTCGGCGCTGGCCTTCGTGCCGATACGGCAATACCTGGCGGTCACCGGCTCGGTCAACCAGTTCGGTCTGGTGCAGGCCGTGGGGGGCGTGAACGAGAAGATCGAAGGCTTCTTCGACCTGTGCAGCAAGCGCGGCCTGAGCGGACAGCAGGGCGTGCTGATCCCGCGCGCCAACGTGCAGCACCTGATGCTGCGCGACGACGTGGTCGAGGCCGCCGCAATGGGCCGCTTCCACGTCCACGCGGTGGACGACGTCGACCAGGCGATCGAACTGCTCACCGGCGTGAGCGCCGGCCTGCCCAACGCCAAGGGCGAGGTGCCAGACGGCACGATCAACCACCTCGTGGCCTCACGCCTGGCCGAGCTCTCGCTGCTGCGCCAGGCCTGGGGTGGTGGCCAGGCCCGCCCTGGCGAGCAGCAGCGCCGGCACCGGCCGCGCGTGCGGCACAAGGGCCGGCACTGAGCACGCTCAGCGGCCGCCGCGCGGTGGCGTGGATCATCGATGCATGGACTTCGCGCGCAAGACATCCCGTCAGATGATGGCCAGCCCGCGGCGACCGGTTGGGCCCGCAGGCCTGGTCGCGGCGCTGCTTGCCACCCTTGCCCTGGGCGCCTGCCAGACCCCGCCCACGCAGCAGCAGACCGGCACGGTCGTCGGCGGCGTGCTCGGGGGCGTGCTGGGCTCGCAAATGGGCAAGGGCAGCGGCCGGACAGCCGCCACCGTGATCGGCACCCTCGTGGGCGCGGCGGTGGGGGGCGCTGTCGGACGCTCCATGGACGAGACGGACCGCCTGAAGACCGCGCAGGCGCTGGAGACGGCGCGCACCGGGCAGTCGCGCACCTGGACCAACCCGGACACCCGCGCCACCTACACCGTCACGCCGACACGCACGCGCGAGACCACGGCGGGCCCCTGCCGCGAGTACACGGTCGACGCGCGCATCGGCGGCAAGGACGAGAAAGTCTACGGTCAGGCCTGCCGCCAGGCAGACGGCAGCTGGCGCGCCATGCCGTGACGCCAGGGCCCCCGGTGCGGCCACCCGTCACGACGAGCCCGCCATCCCCCCGGCCACCCCCGCAACACCACCACCAGGAAGTCCACCATGAACCTCGGATCGATCTGCACGCGCCGCGTGATCACCATCGACACCCAGCAGACCCTGCAGCAGGCCGCTCAGCTGATGCGCGACCAGCACGTGGGCGCCCTCGTCGTCACGCAGGACACGCCGGACGGCCGGCGCATCGTCGGCATCGTCACCGACCGAGACCTTGCGATCGAGGTGCTGGCCAACGGCGCACTGGCGCCGCGCCAGAACGTCGGCCAGTTCGTAGACGGCACCCTCGTCAGCGCCCCGGCCCAGGCCGGGTTGTCGCAAGGCATCGACCTGATGCGCGCCGCCGGCGTGCGCCGTCTGCTCGTGCGCGACGACCACGGCCACTTGGCCGGCATCGTCAGCTTCGACGACCTGCTCGATGCCTGCGCGCAGCAGCTCACCGGCCTGGCCGACGTGGTGCGCAAGGGCATCCAGCGCGAGGCCGCCGAGCGCGCCGAGGCCGCGGCGCCGCAGGCGCTGACGCTGCAGTTGCCGGCCATCGGCACGGCGGCCTGGCAGATGGCGGTGGCCTGAACAGCGGCGTCTGCGGCGCTGCACGGCCGGCCCCTGACCGCAGGACGCCCGGCCGGACGCGCGCCCTGCAGTCCGGCCGACCGTCCCCAGCTCAGGAGAAGGCGAGCACCGCCCCGTCGATGACGTTGTCCAGGGAGCGGTAGGGCATCATCCTGATCGACGTGGTGCGGCCGTCGCGCCCGCTGAAGGCATGGCGGGTCACCACCAGGGTGCGCAGCATGTCCTGCGTGCGCTGCCCCACATCGGACAGGCCGATCGCTTCACCCAGGGAAGCCAGCGGCAGGCCCAGGCTGGTGTCGTTCAAGCCGAACTGCTGGCGCGCCGCCTCGCTGTAGCAGCGCAGGCGCAGGTCGCGGTCGACCAGCAGCATCACCACATCCATGCCCAGCAGCAGGTTGCGCACGTCGGCCTGGGCCTGCGCCAGGTCGGCGAGCTTGGCCTTCAGGGCCGCATTGACGTCCTGGAGTTCGTCGTTCATGGCGTGCATCTCGTCCTTGGAACTGGTCAGCTCCTCGTTCGTGGACTGCAGTTCCTCGTTCGTCGACTGCAGCTCCTCGTTGGCCGCCTGCAGCTCTTCCTGGGAGGCGCGCATCTCCTCGTGCAGGCTCTGGGTCTCCTCGCGTGCACGCACGAGCTCGGCTTCGACCACGGCGCCAGAGGGCGCCCCGGCACGGCGCCGGCGCGCGCGCAACGGCACGTCACGGAAGATGATCAGCCACAGGCCCTGGAGCTGCGCAGGCTCGTCCAGCGGCTCGATGCGCAACCCCACCGCCGGCGGCCCGGAGACCGTCTCCAGCGGCAGGTCATCGACCTCCACCACCGCGTGCGCCGTCCGGGCGCGCTCGAGCGCGTCGGACAGCGCGGCGCGCAACCCGGTGCGGGCCATCACATGCACGTTCCAGTTGGCCTGACCGGCGGCCGGCTCGAGGTAGCGTCCCGTGCGACCGCTGATGTAGACGATGTCGCCGCTGCCGTTGACGAGCACCAGGGGCGGCGCCAGACGCTGCATCAGCCAGCGGTCGGCCACGGCCTGCAGGTTGGACAGCGGTCTCTGAGGGGCGTCGTCAGACATCGGGGTCTCCTTGGCGGTGTCGGCCGTGGGCGGCGGAGCCCGCCAGCTGAATCCGGGCATGGGCAGGTCACTCGCGGCATGTCCGCGGCGGTAGACGCGCAGCCGCGCGTCCAGAGGCTCGAACAGGTCCTCGTAGCGGCCGATGGTCTCGGAACTGCCCAGCATCAGCAGGCCGCCCGGCTGCAGGCTGTAGTGGAACAGAGGCAGCAGCCGGCGCTGCAGCGGCGCGGTCAGGTAGATCAACAGGTTGCGGCAGCTCAGCAGATCCAGCCGCGTGAACGGCGGGTCGCGGTTCACGTCGTGGGTGGCGAAGACCACCATTTCGCGGATCTCGGGGTGGATCTTCAGCCCCGGCCCGTGCGGCACGAAGAAACGCTCCTGACGCGCGGGCGACACGTCTTCGCGCGCCACCGCCGCGTAGACACCCCGCCGCGCGCGTTCGATCGCGGCTGCGCTGAGATCGGTGGCAAAGACCTGCAGCGTGCAGCGGCGGCGCTCGGGGAGCTTGTCGAGCACCTCGCGGAAGATCATGGCCAGCGAGTAGGCCTCCTCGCCGGTGGAGCAGCCGGCCACCCAAGCGCGCAAGCGCCAGCCGTCATCGCGCGCGCGCAACAGGCGAGGCAGACCCTCGTCGCGCAGCCACTGCCAAAGCCCTGGATCACGAAAGAAATTGGTCACGCCGATCAGCAGTTCCTGCGCCAGCAGGTGCGGCTCGGCGTCGTTGAGCTCGAGCATGCGCGCGTACTCCGGCATCGAGCCGATGCGGTGCACGTCCATGCGGCGACGGATGCGCCGCAGCAGCGTGCTCGACTTGTAAAGCGTGAAGTCATGCTGGCCGCGCGCTCGCAGGCGTTCCAAGAGGGCCATCAATTGCAGCCGCTGCGCCTGACCGCCCAGGCTGTCAACGTCGTCACCCTCTGCGCCGCCGCGGTCGAGCTTTGCCGGTTGCTCCGCTGGGCCCGGCACGCGCTCGGCCGGCCCCGAGGCCACGCTCGCCGCGCCAGCCACCTCCTCCGGAGCCAGAGGGCTGATGAGCTTGCGCGCGGCCAGCGCCTGCAACAGGCGGGCCGGGAGCTCCGCCGCTGGCGCGGCAATGTCCACGGCGCCGAGCGCCATGGCGTTGCGCGGCATCGCGTCGAACTGGGCTGTCTGCGGCAGTTGCACCAGCGTCAGACCACCAGCAGCCTGGATCGCGCGCAGGCCTGCGCAGCCGTCCGCCCCCACGCCCGACAACAGCACGCCCACCGCGCGCGGGCCCAAGTCCCGGGCCAGGGAGTTGAACAAAAGGTCCAGCGTCTCCCGCCGCCCTCGGTTCGCGGACAAAGGCTGCAAGCGGCACAGGCCTGCAACCACCGAAAGCGCGGCGTCGGCCGGGATGGTGACGAGCTGACCGGGCTGCAGGCGCAGACCGTCCGTCGCCTCGCGCACGGGCATCGGAGTCAAGCGCTGCAGCACCGGGACGAGTTGCGTCTGCAGCACCGGGTCCAGGTGCTGCGCGTAGACCCAGGCCACGCCAGCGCCGGGGGGAACGCGCGGCAGCATCTGCTCCAGCGCCGCGAGGCCACCGGCGGAGGCCCCGATGGCGACGACGACCGGCATCGGCGGCGGCGAGAGCGGCAGCGCAGGCTGGCCTCCCGCGTGCGCGGTCGCTGCAGCAGCACTGCGGCCTGCTTCCGAAGCGGGAGGCGTCGGCATGTTCATCTATTGGCAACGCAAAAGGCCTATCATCGCAGCCGCAAGAAATACTTAGCCGTCAAACCTTGCCATTTCCACACGCGCCCGACGCCGTCCCGCCCTTGAACTCCCCGCCCGACGCACCGGCCAGCGCCAGCGCGGCGAAGGGGCTCGCCGAGCCAGCAGGTTTGCGGGCACTGGTCGCCCGGCTGGTCGACGCCCGCGAAGAGGAGAGGCTGCGCGTGGCGCGCCGGTTGCATGACGACGTCGGACAAATGCTCACGGCCCTGCGCCTGGAACTCGGCGCGCTGACCTTGTCGGCGGGCAGTCCGGCACAGTCCGAGCGTATCGCAGCCGTGACCGAACTGGTGGGCGCCTCGATGGCCTCATTGCGCCAGATTTCCGAAGACCTCCGGCCACTCATGCTGGACGACCTGGGTCTGCATGCGGCGCTGGACTGGCTGGCGGATCAGTCGAGCCGGCGCCTGGGCATCGAAGTCACGCTGCGCCGCGACGCCGAAGAGCCGGCTGCCGATCCGCGGGTGGCCACGGCACTCTACCGGGCTGTGCAGGAAGCGCTGGACAACGTGGAGCGGCACGCCCGCGCCACAGACGTCGCCATCACCCTGCGCGGGCGGGACGGATGCCTGGAGCTGACGGTGGAGGACAACGGGCTGGGCCTGCCGTCTGGCGCGCTCGAGCAGACCGCGGCCTGGGGCCTGCGCACCCTGGACGAGCGCATGCGCGCGCTCGGCGGCACCCTGGCTGTCGAGAACGTGCGCAGCGGCGGGGCGCG
>CAIRBF010000286.1 GCA_903876715.1 uncultured beta proteobacterium | reverse complement strand
GGCGCGCCCCCGGCGGCCGCCGGCCTTCGACGCGCCGCACCTGGACTTCGAGGCCGTCATCCCTTGGCGCATGGCGCGGCTGCGCGCCGCGGCCCGGGGCTTCGAGGCCCGCGCCACGCACGAGGACCGCGACGAGCACGCGCGCTGGTGCACGGCGCAGGCCGGCTGGCTGGACGACTACGCGCTGTTCATGGCGCTGGAGGCGGCGCACGGCGGCGCGCCGTGGTGGCAGTGGCCCGAGCCGCTGGCGGCGCGGCGCAAGGGCGCGCTGCAGGCGGCGCGGCGCGAGCACGCGGGCGAGATCGCCTTCTGGAGCTTCGTGCAGTGGTGCTTCGACACCCAGTGCGCCGCGCTCAAGCGCTACGCCAACGACCGCGGCGTCGCGCTGATGGGCGACCTGCCGATCTTCGTCGCCCACCACAGCGCCGATGTCTGGGCCCGGCCGGACCTGTACCACCTGGACCGCGACCACCAGCCCACGGTGGTGGCCGGCGTGCCACCCGACGACCTGGGCCCGCTGGGCCAGCGCTGGGGCAACCCGCTGTACCGCTGGGACCGCATGGCCGAGGACGGCTACGCCTGGTGGACGGCGCGGGTGCGGCGCGCGCTGCACCAGGCCGACGTCTTCCGCATCGACCACTTCCGCGGCTTCGCCGCGTACTGGGAGATCCCGGCCGACCGCCCCGACGCGCTGCAGGGGCGCTGGGTCGAGGGCCCGGGGCGCGCGCTGTTCGACGCGATCGCGCGCGCGCTGGGCGAACTGCCCATCGTCGCCGAGGACCTGGGCCTGATCACCCCCGACGTGCACGCGCTGCGCGAGGCCTGCGGCTTCCCGGGCATGAAGGTGCTGCAGTACGCCTTCGGTGACGACGCGACGCACGAGTACCTGCCGCACCGCCACGAGCGCCGCTGCGTGGTCTGCACCGGCACGCACGACACCGACACCGCGCGCGGCTGGTGGGACGCGGCCAGCGAGCGCGAGCGCCACTTCGCCGGCACCTACCTGGCCTGCGGCGCCGACGACGTGCACTGGGCGCTGATCCGCAGCGCGCTCAACTCCGTGGCCGACACGGCGATCTTCCCGCTGCAGGACGTGCTGGGCCTGCCCAGCGCGCACCGCATGAACGTCCCTGGCACCATGGGTGCGCCGAACTGGACCTGGCGCTTCGCCTGGGGCCAGGTCGGCCCCGATCCCGGGCGCGTGCTGGGCATGCTGACGGCGGCCAGCGGGCGCGGGGCCTTCGGGCTGCTGGGGGTGTGAGCCGCGCGGTGCCCGGTGCGCGCCGGGGCGGAGCAGCGCTGCCGTCGGCCGGTGCATCGGCAGCGGTTCCCTACACCCAGCGCGACGCATCGCGTCGCCCCGGGCGCCAATTCCCCGGACGGCGCCCGGACACCCGCCGTCGCGGGGCAGTGCCCGCCGGCGCGGCCTAGCATCCGGCGTCACCGCTTCGGAAGCCACCCCACCATGCCCGCATTCCACGACTTGCAAGCCCTGGCGATCGACGGCTCGCCCGCGCCCTTCTCGGCCTGGAAGGGTCACGCCGTGCTCGTCGTCAACACCGCCAGCGCCTGCGGCTACACGCCGCAGTTCGCCGGCCTGCAGGCGCTGTGGGAACGCTACCGCGAGCGCGGGCTCGTCGTCGTCGGCTTTCCCAGCAACGAGTTCGGCCGCCAGGATCCGGGCACGCACGAGCAGATTGCCGCCTTCTGCCAGAAGAACTACGGCGTCACCTTCCCGATGATGGCCAAGGTCGAGGTCAACGGCGAGGCCGCCCACCCGGTGTGGAAGTGGCTGAAGGCGCAGGCGCCGGGCCCGAAGGGCGGCGAGCCGATCGCGTGGAACTTCTCGAAGTTCCTCGTCGGCCGTGACGGCGCGGTGCGCGCGCGCTACGCCAGCGGCGACCGGCCCGAGGCCTTGGCCGCCGCCATCGAGGCCTCGCTGGCCGCCTGAGCGCTGACGGGGGCGGCAGAGGGCGCTGCGGCGTCTTGGCGGCGGGGGCCTCGGCCCCGCGCTCGATAATCCAGTCCACCAGGAGCCCTCCCCATGTTCGAGCACATCCAGCCCTACGCGGGCGACCCGATCTTCGCCCTCGTCGACGCCTTCCACGCCGACCCGCGGCCGCACAAGGTCAACCTCTCGATCGGCATCTACTTCGACGAGCAGGGCCGGCTGCCGGTGCTCGGCAGCGTGCAGCAAGCCGAGGCCCGCATCCTGGCCGAGGGCGGCGCCAAGCCCTACCTGCCGATGGAGGGCGACCCGAAGGCGCGCGCCGAGGTCCAGGCGCTGCTGTTCGGGCGCGGCCACCCGGCGCTGTCGGCCGGCCGCGTGGCGACGATCCAGACCGTGGGCTCCTCCGGCGGCCTGCGCGTGGGCGCCGACTTCCTGAAGACCTGGCTGCCCGACAGCGGCGTGTGGGTCAGCGACCCGACCTGGGACAACCACCGCTCGATGTTCGAGTCCAGCGGCTTCCAGGTCGGCACCTACCCCTACTACGACGCCGCCACCGGCGGCCTGCGCTTCGACGCCATGCTCGAGGCGCTGCGCGGCCTGCCCCGGCGCAGCATCGTGCTGCTGCACGCGGGCTGCCACAACCCCACCGGCGTGGACCTCAGCCCGGCCCAGTGGCAGGCCCTGGTGCCGGTGCTGCGCGAGCGCGAGCTGCTGCCCTACCTCGACCTGGCCTACCAGGGCTTCGGCGACGGCATGGACGCCGACGCGCACGCCATCCGCACCCTGGCCGACGCCGGGCTCGTGTTCTTCGTCGCGAACTCGTTCTCCAAGAGCATGAGCGTCTACGGCGAGCGCTGCGGCGCGCTGTCGGTGGTCTGCGCCGACCGCGCCGAGGCCGAGCTCGTGCTCGGGCAGCTGAAGTTCACCGTGCGCCGCAACTACTCCAGCCCCGGGATGCACGCGGCGAAGATCGTCGCCCACGTGCTCGGCGACGCCGACCTGCGCGCGCTGTGGGAGTCCGAGGTGGCGCAGATGCGCGAGCGCATCCTGCAGATGCGGCGCGCGCTGCACGGCGTGCTGAGCGCGCGCCTGCCCGGGCGCGATTTCAGCTACTTCCTGACGCAGCGCGGCATGTTCAGCTACACCGGCCTGAGCGCGGCGCAGGTGGACCGCCTGCGCGAGGAGCACGCGGTCTACCTGATCCGCTCGGGCCGCATGTGCGTGGCCGGGTTGAGCACCGGCAACGTCGAGCGCACCGCGCAGGCGATAGCGGCGGTGCTGCAGCAGGGCTGAACGAGCCCCGGCGGGGCTCTGCCGGACCCGCGCCTCAAGGCGGGGTCAGGCCCGCCTCCTTCACCACCTTGGCCCACTTCGGGATCTCGGCCTCGATGAAGGCGCGGAATTCCGCCGGCGTGCTGCCGGCGACCTCGAAGCCCTGGCGCGAGAAGAAGTCGCGGATGTCGGGGCTGGCCAGCGCCTTCTGGGTCTCGGCGTTCAGCCGCTCAATCACCTCCCGCGGCGTGCCGGCGGGCGCGAACAGGCCTTGCCAGGACAGTGCCTCGAAGCCGGGGTAGCCCGACTCCGCCACCGTCGGGACGTTGGGCATCAGCGGGTGACGCCGCGCCGAGGTCACTGCCAGCGCTCGGATGCGTCCGGACTCGACCTGCGGCAGCGCGACCAGGAAGTCCGAGAACATCGACTGCACCTGGCCGCCCATCAGGTCGTTGATGGCGCCGGCGCTGCCCTTGTAGGGCACGTGCACGAGCTGCGTGCCGGCGGCGGCGTTGAACATCTCGCCGGTCAGGTGCATCGAGGTGCCCACGCCGGGCGAGGAGTGCGTGATCTCGCCGGGCTTGGACCGCGCCGCGGCCACGTACTCGGCCAGCGTGCGCGCCGGCACCGCCGCGCCGACGACGATGACCAGCGGCGCGCTGACGACACGCGAGATCGGCTCGAAGCTCCGCAGCGGGTGGTAGGGCAGGCGCGGGTTCAGGCTGATGCTCACGCCGTGGCTGCCGGTCACGCCCATCACCAGCGTGTGGCCGTCCGGGGCGGCGCGGGCGACAAAGTCCGAGCCGGTGACGCCGCCGGCGCCAGGGCGGTTCTCGACGATGACCGGCTGCCCCAGGGACTGCTGCCATTTCTCGGCGATGCGCCGCGCCAGCAGGTCGGTGCTGCCTCCGGGCGGGAAGGGCACGACGATGCGCACCGGCTTGGAGGGGAAGCCTTGCGCGGCGGCGCCCGTGGCCAGGCCCAGCAGGGCGGTGGACAGCGCGGCGAGGCCGAGGATCGAGAACCAGGTGCGGCGGGTGGTCATGACGGGGTGTCCTCGCCCGGGATGGGCTGCCCGGGATCGTAGCCGCGGGCGTCGTGCCCGCCCATCCGGCATGACCCGCAACAGTCGGGAGGGCCCTGCGCGGGTCCGCGCAGAGAGGCCGCGGCGGCGTACGCGGCCGCTTCGGTCCGCCGCCGGACGGAGGACGGATTGGGCTAAGCTGGCCGACTTGTCTTGCCCTGGGAGCCCCGTAATGCGTTTCGCCGCGCGGATGGCCGCCACCCTGATCGCCACAGTCCTCGCAGGGGCGCTGCCGGCCCGCGCCGACGCGCCCTTCCCGGAGTTGCCCGCACCTGCCGCCGGCGCCGAGGCCTGGTCGTTGTCGACCGAGGACCGCTTCGCCGGCCAGTCCTGGGCCGCGATCGAGCGCGAGACGATGAAGCTCGCGAAACTGCGCGTGGGCTCCTTCGACGGCGCGCCCACCGGGCCGGCCTGGCGCGAGCGGCCGGCGCGCATCCACTACCGCGTCTACGAGGCGCTGGCCGAGACGCGTGGCGCCGTCGTCGTCGTGCCCGGCTTCACCGAGGGCGCGACGATGTACCAGGAGGTGATCCACGACCTGGTGCGCAACGGCTACTCGGTCTACCTCCACGACCACCGCGGCCAGGGCTTCTCGACCCGGTTGCTGGAGGGCGTGGGCGAGGCCGACAAGGGCCACGTCGACCGCTTCGACCACCTCGTGCACGATCTCGGCTACTTCGTGACCCTGGTGCGGGCCTGGCGCGGCGAGTCGCGCGCGCCCATCCACCTGCTCGCGCACTCGATGGGCGGGGCGGTGGTCTCGCTGTACCTGGCGCGGTCCGAGCGCGAGGTGCCCGTGGCCTCGGCCGCGCTGGTGACGCCGATGCACGAGCCCACGGTGCGCCAGCCGGCGCAGACCGGCGCGGCCGACCGGGCGATCACGGGCTGGTGCGACGAGTGGTCCTTCCGCCTGCCCTTCGAGCTGCCCTGGGTCTCGTCGCGGCGCGTGCAGGGCGAGGGCTTCGACGCCGAGCGCGCCGCCTTCTTCGCCCAGGCCGACCTCGCCGACAACGACATGTCGCACAGCGTGGAGCGGCTGCGTCGGCGCTGGGCCGACCGTGACGCGCGCTGCGAGGGTGCGCACTGCGGCCACGGCGACGCCCGCGTCTCGGGGCCGACGCTGCGCTGGGTCGGCCAGGCCTGCGCCGCCGCGCGCGAGGCGCGCAGCCCGGAATCCACGGCCCGCATTGCCGTGC
Organism: uncultured beta proteobacterium; assembly: GCA_903876715.1. Lineage (GTDB taxonomy): Bacteria > Pseudomonadota > Gammaproteobacteria > Burkholderiales > Burkholderiaceae_C > Rubrivivax. The sequence continues at coordinate 5,339 of CAIRBF010000286.1, read as the reverse complement.
CGCTGCTGCTGCTGCAGGGCGGGCAGGACCGTGTCGTCCAGCCCCTGGCGCAGCAGCAGTTCTGCGCCCGCGTCAACGCCGGCGCCACCGCGCCCGGGCGCTGCACCGGCTGGCGCCTGCCGACCGCGCGCCACGCCCTGCTGGTCGAGCGCGACGACCTGCGCAACCCGGCGCTGGCGGCGGTGCTGTCGTTCTACGCCGGGCAGACGCCCGCGCGGCCGTGACGCCCGAAACCGGCCCGCCCGCCCCACCGCACCAGGACAGTCCATGGATCCCATCCGCAGCGTCGAGATCTCGCTTTGCCGCGTGCCCCTGAACCGCGCGGTCAGCGACGCCAAGGTGCTCACCGGCCGGCAGAAGGCCCTGAGCCATGTGGATCTGCTCACGGCCGAGGTGGAGACGGCGCACGGGCAGACCGGCTTCGGCTTCAGTTACAGCCTGCGCGCGGGGGGTTCCGCGCTGCTGGCCCACGCAAGAGACATCGCCGGCGAGTTGATCGGCGAGGACCCGGACGACATCGGCAGGCTCTGGGAGAAGATGGCGTGGCTGGGCTCGTCGGTCTCCCGCACCGGCGTGACCGTCCAGACCATCGCCGCGTTCGACGTCGCCCTGTGGGATCTCAAGGCCCGGCGGGCGGGGAAGTCCATCGGCAAGCTGCTGGGCGCCTTTCGCGAAGAAGTGCCCTGCTACAACACCTCAGGCGGCTACCTCTCCTCGACGCTGGACGAGGTGCTGGCCAGCGTCGACGCTTCGCTGGCGCGTGGCCTGGGCGGCATCAAGCTCAAGGTCGGACAGCCTGACCTGGCCCAGGACCTGCAGCGGGTCCGCGCGGTGCGGCAGCATGTCGGGCCGGGTGTCCCCTTGATGGTGGACGCGAACCAGCAGTGGGACTTCGCGACCGCCCTGCGCGCGGGGCGGCACCTGGACGCGCTCGACCTGGTCTGGTTGGAGGAGCCGCTGGGCGCCTACGACTACGAGGGCCATGCCCGCCTGAGCGAGAGGCTGGACACCCCGATCGCCACCGGGGAGATGCTCAGCAGCGTGGCCGAATGCGCTGAACTCGTCAGGCGACGCTCGGTGACCTTCATGCAGGCCGATGCGCCGCGGGTGGGCGGCATCACGCCGTTTCTCAAGATCGCGGCCCTGTCGGACCTGGCCGGCTTGAAGTTGGCGCCGCATTTCGTCATGGAGATCCACATCCACCTCGCGAGCGCCTACCCGCACGAAGCCTGGGTGGAGCACATCGAGTGGCTCGAGCCGGCGTTCTCGCAGCGGCTCGAGATCCGCAATGGCCGGATGCTGCTGCCGGACCGCCCCGGCCTCGGATTCACCTTGTCTGAACAGGCCCAGCGGTGGCGGCAGGGGATCCAGCGGATTGCCTGATCGGGCTCGAAGCGGAACGGCGGCCCTTGGGCTGCATCCGCCTGCGCCGGGGGGCGCCGTGGAGCGGGGCGGGTTCAGTGCCGTTCTTCGACGTCGGTGTAGGCGCGCACGGTCCGGTAACCGCCCCCGGGGGCGGGGACCGACTCCACCAGGCGGTAGCCGCTGACACGCCAGCGCACGGGAGTGGGCGCGGCCGGGGCGATGGCGCCGCGCGCGTGCCGCGCCAGCGTCACGTGCGGGCGCCACGGGCGCGGCTCGACCGGCATCCCGAGCCCGCGCAGCGCCTGCGCGAGGCGCTGGTGCAGCGCGCCCAGGGCCTCGGGCGCCTGGGTGGCTTCGAGCACGGCGACGGCCGGCCCGGGCCAGACTTCGGCGCGGTCGAAGACGATCCAGGCCGGCTCCAGGGGCACCGCCAGACCGGCGGCGATTTCGTCCAGCCGCGCGGCAGGCACGGGGCCGATGAAGTGCAGCGTGGCGTGCAGCCGTGCCGGCGCGACGGGCCGCGCGCCGGCGGGCCAGGTCCAGGCGCCAGCCTGGGTGGCCAGAGCCTGGCGGTCGGCGGCGCTGGGCCACAGGGCCAGGAAGAGGCGGCGTGTGGCAGACGACGCTGCCGGCGATGCAGGGCCGGCGTTCACCGACCGCGCCACGTCGGCGCCCCGGGCGGCGCGCGCCTGCCGCGGTTCACACGGGCTCCTTCGATTTCGCGCAGGGCGGGCCTGCCGGAGTGCCAGCGCAGTGCTTCGACGTGCTCAGCCCGAGCAGCTTGTGCGAGGGCTTCGACGGGCTCGGCCCGAGTGGCTTGTGCAAGGGCTTCGACGGGCTCGGCCCGAGTGGCTTGTGCAAGGGCTTCGACAGGCTCAGCCCGAACGGCCCGCGAACACTCCCGTTCGCACTGAGCTTGTCGAAGTGCCCGCAAGGTGCTGCGACAGGCCTGTCCCCAGGCAGAGCTTCGACGGGCTCAGCCCGAACGGCCCGCGCACACCCCCGTTCGCACTGAGCTTGTCGAAGTGCCCGCGAAGGGCTTCGACGGGCCTGTCCCGAGCTTCGTCGAACAGCGGCGCCCGGACGGCATTCCTGCGGACACTGCGCATCGACAGCGGCATGGGAAGCGCTCACGCCAGCGAGTTGTCCCCGCTCATGTAGACGACGACCGCGTCGAAGCGACCGTCGCGCACGCTGAAGAAGTTGCAGTTGTGCTTCACGCGCAGGCTGCCGTCGTGCAGCGTGTTCTCGACCCGGAAGCGGCTGGCGATGCGCCCGGGCGGCTGCACCACGTGGTCGAAGGCACCGTGCCAGACCCGCGCGTAGCGTGCGTTCAGGCGCTCGAACATCGTGCGGATTTCGCCGTCACGGCCGCGGAAGACGCTGTCGTAGGTGGCGATCGTGAAGCTCGCGTCGGGCTCGAAGCAGGCGAGGGTGGCCTCGACGTCCATGCGGTCGACGGCGGCGAAGTAGCGCTCGACGAGCGCGATCAGCGATGGGGCGTCCATGGAGCGGACTTTATGCTGGAGTTCGGTCTTCAAGCCCGCCCAGGACCGGTAGGCCGCCAGTTGGATGTTGAGCCCCTCTTCCCTTGCGGGTGCGGGGTGGGGGCGAGGGGGCACAGCCGAGACCTCGGCGCGCGTCCCCCTCTCTTTCACCCCCTCCCCCGCCAAGGGGGAGGGGGAAATACCCGGGATCGCTGCGACTGGGCGGCAGGGGCGGCGTTCGCTTCGCCAAGGTCAGGCCTGCGCGGGCCCCGCTCCAGCCACGGCCAGGCGCCGCAGCCAGGCCCGCACCAGGCGCTGCAGGTCGGCGGCGGCCAGGCCGGCGTGGTGCAGGGTCTGCTCGTGCGACAGCGCCACGCCGCCCAGGCCCTCGGCCAGGTTGGTGACGGTGGCCACCGCGGCGACCTTCAGGCCGCAGTGGCGCGCGCTGATGACCTCGGGCACGGTGGACATGCCCACGAGGTGGCCGCCGAGGATCTGCATCATGCGGATCTCGGCCGCGGTCTCGAAGCAGGGGCCGGGCGTGGCCACATAGACGCCCTCGTGCCAGGGCAGGCCCTCGTCCTGCGCCGCCTGGCGCAGCAGCACGCGCAGCGCGGGGTCGTAGGCGTCGGCCAGGCTGAAGAAGCGCGGGCCGAAGCGCTCGTCGTTCGGCCCGACCAGCGGCGTGCTGCCGAGCAGGTTAATGTGGTCGCTGAGGGCCACCAGCGACCCCGGGCCGACGGCGGGCACCAGCGAGCCCGCGGCGCAGGTGACGAGCAGGGTCTCGCAGCCGGCGAGCTTGAGCGCGCGCACGGCCTGCGTCATCACCGCCAGGCCGTGGCCCTCGTAGACATGGGCGCGCCCGCGCAGGCAGGCCACCGGCACGCCCTCGAGCCGGCCGAGCACCAGCTCACCCGCGTGCCCGTGCACCCCGGCGGGTGGGAAGCCGGGCAGCTCGGCGTAGAGGATGCGCACCGCGCCGTCCACCGCCTGCGCCAGGCCGCCGAGCCCCGAGCCCAGGATCAGGCCGACGCGCGGCACGAGGCCGCCCGCGCGCTCACGCATCACGGCAGCGGCGAGCTCGCAGGGGGCGGGATCGGTCATCGGTGGTCCTCCTGGGCCAGGTGCGGCGTGTCGGCCCGGTGCGTTCGGGCGGGTGCTGCGGACTGTCGGCTGTACGGTTGCATGCAGGCTACACCGCCGTTACGGCCGTCGGACGCCCGGTCGCATGCGGATCTCACCACCGCTTCAGCATCTCGACCGCCAGGCGCTCCAGGCGCGGCGCGTCGATGTCGAGGACGACGTCGACCAGCGGCTCGCCCAGGCCCGGACCCAGGTGCGGGGCCCAGCTCAGCGTCTGCCCGTAGCCGGCGGCGAAGGTGGTGTCGACGTCCACGCGCAGCGTCTCGCGGCGCGTGACGAGCGTCGGGTCGAGCCAGACCCCGGCCGCGACCTCGTCCCACATCGGCAGCTGGCGCCCGAAGCGGCCCAGGTAGCGCGCCACCGGGCTCGCGCCGGCGCCGACCTCGGCCTGGTGCTCGGGGCGCCAGAAGGTGCGCGTGGTCGCGTCCACCGGCACCTGCGTGATGCGCCGCCAGGGCTCGCGCAGCACGAGCGCGGCGGCCTCGGGGTCGAAGCGCAGGTTGAACTCGTGCCGCGGCGAGTACTGGTACTCCTGCGCGAAGACGTGGTCGGCGGCCACCGGGCTGAAGCTGCCGCCCATGAAGACGAGCTCGCGCGCCAGCGCGGCGAAGTCCGGCTCCAGCCGCGCCGCGAGCGCGAGGTTGGTCAGCGGGCCGGCGGCCCAGACCGTGACCTCGCCCGGGTGGCGGCGCACCGTGTCCACGAGGAACTGCGCGGCCGTGCCCGGCGCGGCCTGGATCGTCGGCAGGCCCTCGGCCAGCGCGGGCACGAGGTGGGGCTGCGCGTGGTGCTCGCCTTCGCGCAAGCGGCCGTCGATGAAGTGCTCGGTCCAGGCGCCCTTCCAGAACAGGCGCCCGTGCAGCGCCTCCCAGCGGCGCATGCGCTCGGCCGTGTTCAGCAGCGGGAAGGTGGCGCCGCGGTGCACCGGCACCTCGGTGCGCCCGGCGATCTCCAGCAGGCGCAGCAGGTGGGCCGTGTTCTCGGCGCACCAGCCGTCGCCGCTGACCACGCCGATGCCCAGCACCTCCACGTCCTCGGCCGCCAGCAGCATCAGCAGCGACTGCAGGTTGGTGGAGGCCGGGCCGTGGGCGTCCTGGTCGATGACGAGCTTGCGGCGCAGGGTCATGGCTTGCGTCGGTGTCGAGGTCGTGTCGCGGTCGTGTCGGGGCCGGGTGCAGCCCGGCCCTCAGAGCCGGGGTGTTTCGGCGGGCATGGCGGGCATGGGGGAACGTCTCTCAGCCCAGCGCCACCGGCGCCGGCGCGCGCGCCAGCGCGGCGTCGATCTCGGCGCGCGGGGCCATGGCCGGGGCGGTGCCGGGGCGGGTGACGGACAGGCCGGCGGCG
>CAIRBF010000285.1 GCA_903876715.1 uncultured beta proteobacterium | reverse complement strand
GCCCCCGCCGCCGCGGCGGCGCGGGCGCGCAACTCGCGCGCCGTGCGCTCGTCCAACAGGGCTGGCAGCTGAGGCTCGATCACGGCCACGATCGCGCCCGCCTCGATCGTGTCGCCCTCCTGCAGCGCGATGCGGCGCAGCCGCCCGGCCATCGGCGCGGTCACGACATGGCGCTCGCGCACGCGCGTGCGGCCCTCTTCTTCGATCGCGCTCTCGAAGGCGCCGGTCGCCACGCGCGCCAGTTCCACCGCCACCGGCCGCGGCGCGAAGGCCCAGGCCAGCAAGCCCGCCGCCGCCGCCGTGCCCGCGGCCAGCATCGCCCAGGTGCTGCGCTTCATCGCTTGCTCACTCCCTTGTCTTCAAGGCGGCCACCATGTCCAGGCGGTCGATCTGGCGTCGCACGACGAGCGCGCTCGCCACGCCGGCCACGGCCACGCACAGCGCCGCCCAGGCATAGGTGCGCGGCAGGATCACCACCGGAAAGTGGAACTGGTCGCTCACCAGCAGGGCGGTGATCGCGTGTACCAGGGCCCAGCCCCCCACCATGCCCAGCGGCAGCGCCAGCGCGATCAGCAGCGCCAGTTCGCCCAGCAGCAGGGCCGAGACCTCGCCGCGCGTGAAGCCCAGCACGCGCAGGCTGGCGAGTTCCCAGCGCCGCTCCGACAGCGCGATGCGCGCGTTGTTGTAGACCACGCCCACGGCGATGACGGCGGCGAACAGCGTCATCACCGTGCTCATGATGCGCACGTTGCGCGCGCTGACCTGTTCCATGTTGCGCAGCAGCGTGGCCTTGCTGAAGGCGCCGCCCACGCGCGGCATCGCGCGCGTGGCCTCGAGCAGCGCGTCCTCGCGCCCGCGCTCCACGGCCAGCGCCACGCCGCCGGCCACGTCGCCCTCGCCGAGCGCGCGGTTCAGCGCCGTGCGCGTCATCGTCGCGTTCAGACCCATCAACTCCTGCACCGTCGCGTCCACGCGCAGGTGCAGCGTGCGCTGCCGGCCCTCCAGCACCTCGGCCAGCACCGTGTCGCCCGGGCGCAGGCCGAGCTTGGTGGCCAGGCGGTCGGTCAGGATCACGCCGCTGCCGCCGGGCAGCGACTGGCGGCCGTCGGCATCGACGAGGCGGTTGAGCTGCGAGTCCTCGTCCAGCCCGCGGATCGCCGTGCGCTGGCGCCGGTGGCCGTTGACCAGCGTCACCGCGACCTGCCGCGTGGCCTCGGCGCGGATCACGCCGGGCGCGCGCGCCAGGGCGGTGCGCACGCTGTCGTTCGAGGCCTCGAGCATCCAGACCTGCACGTCGGCGCGCATCGCGACGTTGAACTGCACGTCGACGATGTGGTCGATCGCGTCGCGGAAGAAGTTGCCCATGACGACGATGGCCACCGCCGCGGCCACCCCGGCGCCGGCCAGCGCGCTGCGCCAGGGGCGGCGCTCGACGTTGCGCAGGATCATGCGCAGCGCCGTGGGCAGGCGCTGCAGGCCCAGGCGCTCGAGCACCGTGCGCCGAAAGCGCGCCGGCGCCGGCGGACGCATGGCCTCGGCCGGCGGCAGGCGCACCGTGGCCGCGATCGCATTGACGGTGCCGAGCACCGCGGTCGCCCCGGCCACCGCCGCAGCGGTGAGCACCAGCGCGGGCGGCAGGTGGTGCGCGAAGCTGGGGAAGCGGAAGAATTCCGCGTACAGCCCGGTGAGCCAGGTGCCCAGCAGCTTGCCCAGACCGACGCCGAGCGCGAAGCCGAGCGCGACGATGGCCAGCACCAGCTTCAGGTAGTGCACACCGATGGCGCGGTCGGCATAGCCCAGCGCCTTCAGCGCCGCGATCTGCTCGCGCTGCGTGGCCACCAGGCGCGAGACGACGACGTTCAGCAGGAAAGCCGCCACACCGAGGAAGATGGCCGGCAGCACGGTGCCGATGACGCGCTGCTCGGCGATCTCGTTGTCCAGCATCGCGTGCGAGGGCTGGTGCTCGCGCCCGTGCGCCTCGCGCCCGCCGTAGGGCGCGAGCAGCGGCTGCAGCGCGGCGATGACGGCCTCCTCGCGCGCGCCGGGGGCCAGGCGCAGCGCGACGCGGTTGAAGGCGCCCTCCATGTCCCAGGCGGCGGCCAGGGTCTCCGCGTCGACCCAGAACACGCCGAAGCCGCGCGGGTCGGGCATGCCGAACAGGCCGGCGAAGATGTACTCGGGCGAGAGCGCGACGCCGCGCACGAGCAGGTCGCGCTGGCGGCCGTTGATCACGGCCTGCAGGCGGGCGCCCGGGCGCAGGCCGTGCGCCTGCGCGAAGGTCTCCGAGACCCAGGCCGGGATCGCGCCGTCGGCTTGCGCCGGGCCGGGCGAGAGCGGGATGTCCGCGACAGCCGGTGCCTGCCCGGACGACTGCGGGATGTCGGCCAGGGCGGGCGCCGGCCCGGTGGGTCTCAGCGCTGCTTCGGGCACGCCGCTGCGCAGCACGATGGCGTTCAGCCGTCGCGGCGCGCGCGCGTCCACGCCGATCAGCTGCCCGAGCAGCGGGTCGGCCAGGCCCTCGATGCGCAGGCGCACCGGCTGCTCCACGGTGGCCTGCACGTCGGCCACGCCGGGGATCCCGCGCAGGCGCTCCACCAGGGCCTGCGGCGCCCGGCGCACCCCGGCGAAGACATCGGCAAAGCGCCCCTGGGCATAGAAGTCGTTGCGCGCCCCGGCCAGCGACTCCACGGCCGACAGCGTGGTCAGGAAGCCGCCCACCCCGCTGGCCACGACGAGCGCGATCGTCAGGGCCTGGCTCCACATCAGCCGCAGGTCACGCAGCAGCTTGCGGTCGAGTGCTTTCATGGGTGGCCCAAAGGCTTCGCGCGCTCAGCTTTTCCGGGGTGCGGGCCCGGCTCCCCTGCCCTCCGGGCGGAGGAAGGGCTGGACTCGTCCGCTGCACCCCTCACCACGAGATCTCCGCCGCGCTGACACGCCTGGCGTTGCGCTCCTCGCGCTGGATGCGGCCGTCGCCGAGGTAGATCACGCGATCGGCCATCGCGGCGATGGCCGCGTTGTGGGTGATGACGACTGCAGTCGTGCCGACCTCGGCGTTGATGCGCGCGATGACGTCCAGCACCAGCTTGCCGGTGACGTAGTCGAGCGCGCCGGTGGGCTCGTCGCACAGCAGCACGTCGGGGCGTTTGACGATGGCGCGCGCGATGGCCACGCGCTGCTGCTCGCCGCCCGAGAGCTGCGCCGGGAAGTGGTCGCGACGCGGCGCCAGGCCCACCAGCGCGATCGCCTCGTCGGCGTCCATCGGGTGCTCGGCGATGTCGGTGACCCGGGCCACGTTCTCGCGCACCGTCAGGCTGGGGAACAGG
>CAIRBF010000284.1 GCA_903876715.1 uncultured beta proteobacterium | reverse complement strand
ATCCTCTTCATCAACCGCCCGCTCGGCTCCACCTGCTCGATCGTCGCGGACATGTTCCGCACCGCCGACCTCAAGCCCATGTCCGCCGATCCCCCGCGCGGGTTCATGGCACATTCCGCTCCAGGACTGGGATCAGCGCTGAAGTGACGTGCGCCCCAGATCCGTGCCGTCTGCATCCCTTCTCCCCAAGAGGTTGAGGTTGCCGGGACCGACCCTTCCTTTTTGTGATGAGCGAGCCCCCCACCGCGAGAACTCCAGCGCCGCCGCCGCGGTCCGCCCCCCGGGCAGCCGGCTCGGCGGCAGGCGTGGGCAGCAGCGCAGATCCGCGCGAGCAGGCATTGGCGCGGCTGCTCACGCGCATCAGCTCGCACGCCGACTTCCCGAGCCTGAAGGAATCCATCTCCTCGATCCAGCAGATCGTGCGCTCCGAGCAGGCGCACATGAGGGCGCTGACCGAGGGCGTCCTGAAGGACGTGGGCCTGACGACCAAGCTGCTGCGGCTGATCAACAGCGCCTGCTACCGCGCCGTCGGAGCGGGGTCGATCTCCAGCGTCCAGCGCGCGCTGTCGCTGATGGGCTTCCAGACGGTGGGCATGATCGCGGCCTCGCTCATCCTGTTCGAGCGCCTTCCCAAGGGCATCGACGGCGCGCGCGTGCGCGAGGATTTCAGCCACGCGCTGTTGGCAGGGCTGCTGGCGCAGGAGATGTGCCATTCCGGCCGGCATCTCGAGCACAGTTACCTCACGGCCGTCTTCATGAATCTGGGGCGCATGCTGGTGTCGCTGCATTTCCCGGAAGCGGCCGAGGCGATGGACGACACCCTGCGCGACACCCTGCAGGCCACCGGCCTGGCATCTGAGGGGTCGCAGGCGCATGCGCAGCGCATGCGCATCTCGCTGCAGACGCTGGGGCTGTCGACCGAGGATCTCGGCGATGAGGTGGCCCAGCTTTGGGGCTGGCCCGAAGAACTGCGCGGCCAGTTGCGCCGTCTCTACCCCGCGAACGCCGACCAAACCGTCGCCGAGGACGATTACCTGCGGGTGCTGGCCACCGCAGCGTCGGATCTGTCGGTGCAGTTGCACCGCCTGAAGGCCTCCAGTTCGGCCGAGGACGAGCCCGCCCTGCAACGCGCATGCGTCAGCCGTTTCCACAGGGCCTGGGGGCTGCCGCTGTCCCTGGACGAAGCGGCCATGACGCAGGCCGTGGAGCGCGCGCTGGAGCAGTGGTTTGCGCTGGCCGTCATGCTCGGCCTGGACACCGTGCTGGGCCGCCACCGTCAGAGGCTCAAGCACTCGGGGGCCGCCGACGGCAGCGAACCACTGCCCAAGGGGCACGCGCTGCCCGGGACGAAGCCGTCACGCGCAGCGACCTACGGGCCGGTCGTCGTCTCAGCCCACGCGCCGGCCCCGCCTGCACTGCCCGCCGCGGAGGCGGATGCCGGCCCGGCAGCCCACTTCGCACCGCCTGCGCATCTGCCGTCGACGCCACTGGACGCGCTGTCGCAAGTCGTCGCCCGGGCCAGTGAGCAAGCGCTGTCCAACGCGGCGATGGACGAGGTCGCGCAGGCCATCCTCGACGACCTGCGCGCAGCCCTGCTGCTGCAGCGCGTCGTCTTGTGCCTGCGCACACCCGCCGGCATGCTGCAGGGGCGCTATGGCTCGGGGGCGGGGATGCCGTCCGTCCTGGCTCACTTCCAGGTGCCGCTGGGCCGCAGCCAGGACCTGTTCAGCATGCTGTGCGCCCTGGGCAAGGACACGCTGATCTCCGACACCCGCCAGCCGAACATCGACGCCCGCTTGCCTCCCTGGTTTCGACAGCACTGTGACGCGTCCACCTTCCTGCTGCTGCCGCTGAAGCCGCAAGCCCAGGTCGCGGGACTGCTGTACGCCGACCGCGGCGTGACCGGGTCGCTGCAGCTCGACGAGCGGCTGCTGTCGATGCTGAGCGTCATGCGCAACCAGGTGCTGCTCGCGTTGAAGCTGCGCGGGCTGGCCTGACCGGCCTGCCGTGCGCGGCTTGCGCGGGCGCAAGCGGTCCGCCCAAGCGCGCGCCGACTCGTGCCGAAGTCATGGCCATCGCTGGAGGTTCCGATGCAATTGCCGGTGCAGATCGTCTTCCATCAGCTCGATCCCTGGCCCGGTGCCGAGGAGCACCTGCGCGAGCGCGCGGCCCAGCTCGAGCGCTTCTGCCCGCAGATGATCTCCTGCCGCGTCGTCGTCGAGGAGACGCAGAAGCACCATCGCCTGGGCCGTCCGGTGGCCGTGCGCATCGACGTCCGGCTGCCCGGCCACGAGCTGACGGTCAACCGCCTCCACGACACGGATTTCCACGTCGCCGCGCGTGAAGCCTTCGAAGCGATGACGCGCCAGCTCGAGGACTACCAGCAGCGCCGCCGCGGCGAGGTCAAGCGCCACGAGCCGACAACTGCGCGCGAGCTGCCGGGGCTGTCCGAAGCCGAAGCCGAAGCCGAAGCCGAAGCCGAAGCCGAAACCCGATCGGGCGCTGGGCTGCGCGTCGGCGACGAGGCCGGGCGCACCAGGATGCCGCGATGAAGACAAAGCACGCCCTCCCCCCAAGGCTGCCAGACTTCGAGGACGAGCCCGGCAGCCCGGCGCCATCGCCCGACGAGCGCCTGTCGCGCGTGGTCGAGCACCCCGACGGCTGGTACTGGACCGCCCCCGACGGGCACCAGCAGTTCGGACCCTTCGACAGCGTCGAGGCGGTGCTGGCCGACATGGAGACCAGCGACTCCGGGCCCGATGCCGGGCAGACGCTGCAGGAAACCGAACGCGTGCTCGGCCTGGGCGATTGGATAGACCCTGAAACCGGCGCGCTGGCTGAAGACACGCGGGTGCGGATCGAGGATCATTAGGGTTTTGGCCATGCCTGCCCGGGCGCGGCCACCCGTCGCCACCACCGTCCGCGCACTGCATGATCCCCTGGATCGAGGAATCCGACCCCCTGCCCTGCACCAGCCAGGCCCTCGGCCCCGACAGCGACGCCCCGGGCTTGCTCGCAGCCACCCGGGCGTTGACCGCGGTCCGGCTCGAGGAGGCCTACCGCCACGGGGTCTTCCCCTGGTACAGCCTCGGCCAGCCGGTGCTGTGGTGGTCGCCCGACCCGCGCATGGTGCTCCCCGTGGCCGAGTTCAAGGTTTCGCGCTCGCTGCGCAAGACACTGCGCCACTTCCTGGCGACACCCGGCAGCGAAATCCGCATCGACGGCAACGTGGCCCGCGTCATCGAGGCCTGCGCGGGCGCGCCGCGCGAGGGCCAGGCCGGCACCTGGATCGTGCCGGCGATGGTGCGCGCCTACGCGGCCTGGCACCAGGCCGGGCGCGTGCACAGCGTCGAGACCTGGATCGACGGGCAGTTGTGCGGCGGCCTGTACTGTGTGGGCATCGGCCGCATGGTGTTCGGCGAATCGATGTTCGCGCGCCGCACCGATGCCTCGAAGATTGCGCTGGCCGCCCTCGTGGCGTTCTGCCGCACGCACGGGATCGGGCTCATCGACTGCCAGCAGAACACGCGCCACCTTGCGAGTATGGGCGCGCGCGAGTGGGCGCGCGGCGATTTCGAGCGCCACCTGCAGCAGGCCACGCGTGCGCCGGACGTCGCCGATTGGACCTATGATCCTCGCCACTGGGCATGCCTCGGGCTGGACGTCGACGCCGCCGGGGTCCCTGAACAGCCGCCTCCGACACCCGCGTGACGCATCCCAAGGAACTCCCGCTGTCGTCGCTGCAGTTCTATGCGACGGCCCCCTACCCCTGCAGCTACCTGCCCGGGCGGCAGGCGCGCTCCCAGGTCGCCACGCCCAGCCACCTCATCAACGCCGACGTCTACTCCGGCCTGGTGGCCAACGGCTTTCGCCGCAGCGGCATGTTCACCTACCGGCCCTACTGCGACGGCTGCAAGGCCTGCGTGCCGCTGCGCGTTCCCGTGGCCGGGTTCCAGGCCACGCGCAGCCAGCGCCGCGCCTGGAAGACGCACCAGAACCTGCAAGCGCGCGTCCTGCGCCTGGGCTTCGTGCCTGAGCATTACCAGCTCTACCTGCGCTACCAGGCCGGCCGCCACGCCGGCGGCGGCATGGACCAGGACAGCATCGACCAGTACACGCAGTTCCTGCTGCAGAGCCGGGTCAACTCACGCTTGGTCGAGTACCGCGAGCCCACGGGAGTGCGCGGCGAGCCCGGTGCGCTGAAGATGGTGTCCATCCTCGACGTGCTCAACGAGGGCCTGTCGGCCGTCTACACCTTCTATGAGCCCGAGGCCGGCGCGAGCTACGGCACCTACGGCGTGCTGTGGCAGATCGAGCAGACGCGGCAGCTCAAGCTGCCCCATGTCTACCTCGGCTACTGGATCGAGAACAGCCCAAAGATGGCCTACAAGATCCAATTCCGGCCTTACGAACTGCTGGTGGACGGGCGCTGGACGCCCTGCCCCGGCTGAACGAATCCCCAGGACCCGTCCGTCAGGGCGGCCATGCCGTCGCCTTGCAGCTTCAACAGGTGCGCAAGCAGCGAGCGCCGCGCCATCGGGTGCAACGTGGGCGGCACGTCGGCATACACGCGCGGCAAGAGCGTATCGATGGGCGCCGGCGCCAGCGCGTGCATGGCCTCGACCACGCGCGCCTCGCGCGCGAGCCGGTGGCGGATCAGGGCCTCGATCACCGCCCGCGGCTGCGCCACCAGGAATCCGTGGCCGGGGGCCAGCCAGTCGATGGGCAGTTCCAGCAGGCCGCGCAGCGCATGCAGGTAGTCCGCCATGTCGCCATCGGGCGGGTTGATGACGACGGTGCTGCCCTGCATCACGTGGTCGCCGGTGAACAGCATGCGCTCGTGCGGCAGCAGGAAACACAGGTGGTTCGACGCATGCCCGGGCGTGTGGACCGCCCTCAGCGCGAGCCCATCGCCCAGCGGGAAGGTTTCCCCGTCGACGACCTCGTGCTGCGGCACGAAGCTCTCGTCCTGGCCCTGCGGGTGCAGCGCGCGGCGGCCGAGCACTTGCGCACCGGTGGCACGCGCGAGCTCCGCCGCACCGGGCGAGTGGTCCTTGTGCGTGTGCGTCACCAGGATGCGATCGATCGGCCCTGGCGCCGCCGCCAGCAGCGCGCGCAGGTGCGCCGGGTCGGTCGGGCCGGGATCGATCACCGTCCAGCGCTGGCGTGCGGCGTCGCCGACGAGGTAGCTGTTCGTGCCCGGTCCCGTCATCACCCCGGGGTTGGGCGCGGTGACGCGGATCACGCCGTCGGCCAGCCGCACCGCGCGCCCGGGGACGATCTCTCCGAGCGCGCCCTGCTGCCCCGTGGGGTCCAGGCGCGCGACCTCGGCGTAGGGCGGCTCGTCGGGCAGCAGGATGCGCAGCTCGCCCGCGGCGGACAAGGCGCGGCGCGGCATCGTCATCGGGTAGGCGGCCAGCGCGGCGGCGTAGTCGAGCACCGCCTGCACGCAGGCGAAGGTGCCGAGTTGCTGCAGCGTGCGGCGCGTCACCGGCAGCAGCTTCAGGCCGAAAGCCCGGTCCAGCGCCTGCGCGGGCGTCAGCCACAGCAACTCCAGCGCCTCGCCAAAGTCGGCCTCGGCCTGCTGGGAGGCCGGCGCGCGGGCGACGAAGAAGCGCGTGTCGAAGCGTTTCGGGTGCCCGGGCGGTGTCAGCCAGTGGCTCCAGCAGTGCCAGTCGCTCAGGTCGATGCGCACGTCCAGGTGACCGCACAGATCGCTGACGGTGCGCTGCCCCTGCTGCATCGGCGCGCGCCAACTCGCGTGTGCCGTGGCCAGACGCGGCTCGTCCAGGGGCGTGGCGTACAGCAGGCCCACCTCCTCGAAGCACTCGCGCGCGGCGGCGATCAGGTAGTCCAGCCCACCGCAGGGCAGGCCCATGCGCGCGCTCGCCTGCGCATCGTCCCATCCCAGCACGTGGCCATGCGCTCCGGCATCGGCGGCATCGAGCGCCCCACCCGGGAAGACGGCTGCGCCGCTGCGGAAGTCGCCGTCGCGCTCGGCGCGGCGCATCATCAACACCTCGAAGCCGTCGCCAGCCTCGCGGTCGCGCAGCACGATCACCGACGCGGCCTTGCGCGCGCCGGCCAGGGGGTCGAAATCTTTCATGGGGGACATCGGTGAGCCGGGATCAAAGGCCCCGCCCAAACCGAAGGCCTGCAGGACCGCGGCAAGGCGGAGCTCATGAGGACGATGGCACTGCGGTTGGCGGGGCGCGTGCGTTCAACGTTGACTATCGCACGGCTCTTGCACAGCTCGCCTGGGACACCTGGACGATGTGAGCCACGTCGCGGCCCACCCCCTGCCCAGCCGACCGTGCACAGGCACAGCCGCTCTCAGACTCTCAGGCCATGCCATCCGAGCCTTGGCTCTTGAGCTCGGCGAACTTGGCTGCCATGGTCGGGTTGCCCCGCGTCAGCTTCTTGATCGTCACATCCTGCGCCTTGTCGTTGGCCAGGCGCAGGTTGCGGTCCGTGCCGAGCAGCGCCTCCTTCGTCTTCTGCAGATGGTCGATCGACTTGTCGATCTCCTCGATGGCCGTCTGGAAGCGCCTGGACGCCAGATCGTAGTTCTTCGCGAAGGCGGCCTTGAAGGTCTCGAGCTCGCTTTCGAAGTGAGTGATGTCGACGTTCTGCGCCTTCACCACCGCCAACTCGGACTTGTACTTCACGGCGTTCAGCCCTGCGTTGCGCAGCAACGTGATCATCGGGATGAAGAACTGCGGCCGCACGACGTACATCTTGGGGTGCCGGTGGAACACGTCGACGATGCCGGTGTTGTAGAGCTCGCTGTCGGGCTCGAGCAGCGACACCAGCACCGCGTACTCGCAGCCCTTCTCGGTGCGGTCCCTGTCGAGCTCCTTCAGGAAGTCCTCGTTGCGGTTCTTCGTGGCCGTCCGGTCGCTCTCGTTCTTCATCTCGAACATGATCGAGACGATCTCGGTGCCGCTCTCGTCGGTGTCCCGGAAGATGTAATCGCCCTTGCTGCCGGTGCGCGCGTCGTTGTCCTTCTCGAAGTAGGCCCTGGGGAACGCTGTGGCGCGGATGCGGTTGAACTCGGTCTCGCAGTGCTGCTCCAGGGTCTCGCCCACCATCTTGGTCGACAGCCGGGCCTTCATGTCGCGCAGCCGCTCGATGGCGTCGTCCCGATCCTTGATCTGGGTCTCGTACTTCTCCTTCAGCGACTTCTCCCCCAGCCGCCGCTCCAGCTCGGCACGCTCGAGCGTGCTGCGCAGTCCGTCACGCTCCTTCTCTACCGCACCCAGGGCTTCGGTGATGGCCAGGCGCCGGGCTGTCTCCTGCGATTCCAACCGGGCCTTCAAGTGCAGGATCTCGGTGTCCTTCAACGAGGTGGCCCGCTGCAGCTCGTTGGCGAGCCGGGCTTCGGCCAGCTTCAGGGCGTTGTGCTTCTCGTTTCGGGCCTGCTCGAGCTCGTTGGCGAGCGTATCGCGCTCCTTCTCGACCACGCCGAGGGCCTCGGCCACGGCGAGCCTGCGCTCGACATCAAAGGCGTCGAGCCGAGCCCTCAATTCCTGGAGCTCGGCGTCCTTCGCCGCGGCGGCCTTCTGCATCTCGCCAGCCGCCCGCGCCTCGAACAACTCGAGGGCATTGCGCTTGTCCAGCTCGGCCAGTTCGAGCCGCTCGTGCAGCTGCTTGTCGAATTCACTGTTTCGAACCTGCTTCAGGATGTCCGCATAGCCGGCCTCGTCGATCTTGAACGCCTTGTGGCAGTGTGGGCAGATGATGTCGTTCATGGCGATGTCTTTCCTGGTGCTGCTGGTCACGGGCCACAGGTCGGCACGGATGCTGAAGGCCCACCCATGCTACGGCCAGCTCGGCCGCGAGTGCAGCCGCCGCCGTCAGGCGATCACGCCGGCAGCGCGCAGCGCCTGGACCTGCGCCGCGTCGAACCCGGCCTCAGCCAGGACCTCGGCGGTGTGGGCGCCCATCTCGGGCGCCGGGCGCGGCGTCTCGGGCACGCTGCGGTCGAAACGCGGTGCCGGAGCCGGCTGCGTCATGCCGTCGACGCGGACATAGCTCGCGCGCGCCAGCGCATGCGGGTGCGCCGGCGCCTCGTCCAGGCTCAGCACCGGGGCGAAGCAGGCGTCCGTGCCCTCGAGCTGCGCGCACCACTCGTCGCGCGTGCGCGTGCGCACCAGGGCAGCGATGGCCGCGCGCATCTCGGGCCACAGCGCGCGGTCGTGCTGGCCTTGGACGAAGCGCTGTGGCAGGCCGACGCGGCGCGCGAAGTCGGCGAAGAACTTCGGCTCCAGGGGGCCGAGGGCCACGTGCCGGTTGTCGGCGGTTTCGTAGACGCCATAGAACGGCGCCCCGCCGTCGAGCAGGTTCTCGCCGCGCTGCGCACCCCAGGCGCCCGCCGCGCGCAGGCCGTTGAAGAGCGACATCAGCGACGCTGCGCCGTCAACCATGGCGGCATCCACCACCTGGCCCCGGCCCGAGGACTGGCGCTCGTAGACCGCCGCCAGCAGCCCGAAGGCGAGGTAGAGCGCGCCGCCGCCGTAGTCGCCCACCAGGTTCAGCGGCGGCACCGGCGCGCCGCCAGCCGGGCCGATGGCGTGCAGCGCGCCCGTCAGCGCGATGTAGTTCAGGTCGTGCCCGGCGGCCTGCGCCAGCGGCCCGGTCTGGCCGAAGCCGGTCATGCGGCCGTAGACCAGGCGCGGGTTGCGCGCATGGCACTCGGCCGGCCCGAGGCCCAGGCGCTCGGCCACACCGGGGCGGAAGCCCTCGATCAGCACGTCCGCGCACTCGACCAGGCGCAGCACCGCCTCGCGGCCGGCCGCGGCCTTCAAGTCGATGGCCACCGAGCGCCGGTTGCGGCCGTGGACGTCGAAGCGCGGCGCCATCGGCACGCCCAGCCCGCTGGGCTCGAGCCGGTCCACGCGCACGACGTCGGCGCCCAGATCGGCCAGCAGCATCGCGCACATCGGCCCCGGGCCGATGCTCGCGAG
Source organism: uncultured beta proteobacterium (assembly GCA_903876715.1). Classification (GTDB taxonomy): domain Bacteria; phylum Pseudomonadota; class Gammaproteobacteria; order Burkholderiales; family Burkholderiaceae_C; genus Rubrivivax. The sequence continues at coordinate 9,899 of CAIRBF010000284.1, read as the reverse complement.
CTCGACGACGCGCAATCCTTGCAAGGGCCCCATCGCCACCTGTCCTTCCGGTTTCTGTCGCGGTTCAGCGGGCCCGGCCGGCGGCCGGCGGCGGCCCGCCCGGCACGCCGCCTTGCGCATTCGGCAAGCCTGCCAGCGCCAGGCGCACCGGCAAGTCCGCCAGCGACTCCAGCAAGCCGTCGCAGGCCAGGCTGCGGGGATCCTCGCCCTCGTTGTACCCGTAGGGCACGCAGTACACGGGCATGCCGGCGGCGCGCGCGGCCTGCACGTCGTTGACCGAATCACCCACCATCCAGGCCCGCACCGGCTCCACGCCGAGCTGCGCACAGGCGTGCAGCAGCGGCTGCGGGTCGGGTTTGCGGCGCTCGCAGCTGTCACCGCCCACCACCAGCCGCAGCCAGGGCGACAGTTGCAGGCGCTCCAGCAGCCCGCAGGCGAAGCGATGCTGCTTGTTCGTCACCACGGCCAGCGGCAGCCCCGCGGCGTGCAGGACCTGCAAGGCCTCGCGCGCGCCCGGGTAAGGCTGGGCCTCGCACTCGTCGAGCTCCTGCAAGCGGCCGTAGTGGTGGAAGAAGCGCTCGACCAACGCCGCGCACCCGGCCGCGTCCAGCGCGAGCGACTGCGCCGCGACCGCGCGCTGCACCAGGATGGGCGCGCCCTTGCCGATCATGCGCCGCACAGCCGCCGGAGGCGGCGCCGCGTGGCCGTGGTCTGCGAAGGCGCGCTCGAGCGCCAGCGCAATGTCACCCGCGGTATCCAGCAGCGTGCCGTCCAGGTCGAACAGCACCGCATCGGGGAGCCGGACCGTCATGCGCCCGTCCCCGCCAGCGTCTGCCGCACCGCGCGGTCCCAGTCGGCCCGGCGCTGCCCGGCCTCGTCGCGCGACATGCACGGCTCGAAGCGGCGGTCGACTTGCCAGTGCGCTGCCAATTCGTCGGCGTCGCGCCACACGCCGGTGGCCAGGCCTGCCAGGAAGGCCGCGCCCAGCGCCGTCGTCTCCACGCAGGTCGGCCGCACCACCGGCAAGCCGAGCAGGTCGGCCTGGAACTGCATCAGCAGGTCGTTCACGCTCGCACCGCCGTCCACGCGCAGTTCGCTCACCGGCGCGGCACCGGCGGCCAGCGCGTCGCGCTCCATCGCACCCAGCAGGGCCGCGCTCTGGAAGGCGATGCTCTCGAGCGCGGCGCGCGCGATGTGCGCCACCGTTGTGCCGCGCGTCAGGCCGACGATGGCGCCGCGCGCGTCGGGGTTCCAGTAGGGGGCGCCCAGGCCGGTGAAGGCCGGCACGAAGACCACACCGCCGGTGTCGGGAACGGTCTCGGCCAGGGCCTGGACCTCGCCGCTGGCGCGGATCGCGCCCAGCCCGTCGCGCAGCCATTGCACGACCGCGCCGCCGATGAACACGCTGCCCTCCAGCGCGTACTGCGGCTGCTGGCCCGTGAGCTGCGCCGCGCTCGTGGCGATCAGGCCGTTGGCCGAAGGCAGCATGCGCTCGCCCGTGTGCATCAGCATGAAGCAGCCGGTGCCGTAGGTGTTCTTCGCCAGCCCGGCGCGCAGGCAGGCCTGGCCGAACAGCGCGCTTTGCTGGTCGCCGGCCATGCCGGCCACCGGCAGCGCCGCGCCGAGCAGGTCCGGGTCGGTTTCGCCATAGACGTGGCTCGAGGGGTGCACCTGCGGCAGCACGCTGTCGGGCACGTGCAGCGCAGCCATCAACTCGTGGTCCCAGCGCTGGTGGCGGATGTCGTAGAGCATCGTGCGCGCGGCGTTGCTGACATCGGTGGCGTGGACGCGTCCGCCGGTCAGCTTCCACAGCAACCAGCTGTCGATGGTGCCGAAGGCGAGCTCGCCGCGCGCGGCCATCGCGTGGGCGTTGGGCACATGGTCGAGCAGCCAGCGGATCTTCGTGGCCGAGAAGTAGGAATCGACGACGAGCCCGGTGCGCTCGCGGATCGCTCGGTCCAGGCCCTTCTCACGCAGCTTCGCGCACAGCGGCTCGCCGCGGCGGTCCTGCCACACGATGGCGTGGTGCAGCGGCCGGCCGGTGCGGCGGTCCCACACCACCGTGGTCTCGCGCTGGTTCGTGATGCCCACAGCGCGCAGGTCGCGGGCATGCAGCCCGGCCTTGGCGATGGCATCACGCGCGGTCGCGAGCTGGGTGTCCCAGATCTCCTGCGCGTCGTGCTCGACCCAGCCCGGCTGCGGGTAGATCTGGCGGAACTCGCGCTGCGCCATCGCCACGATGCGCCCCTGGGCGTCGAAGACGATGCTGCGCGAGCTGGAAGTGCCCTGGTCCAGGGCAAGCAGGTAGGTCATGGCGGCGGGTCCTGCGGGGAGGTTTTCAAAGCCCGTGACGAAGCGCCGATTGTCGTCAAGGGCGGGCCCGACCGCGCACCCGCCGTGTGCGGGTTTGTCCCCAATCGGCGCGGGGTCGGTCGGGCACGCGGACGGCGCATTCCTGCGTACAGTTCCCGGGCTTCGCCAACGCCCTCACCCGCAGAAACCTGGAGAACCGATGACTGCCTTTCGCACCCGCCGCACCGTGCTCGCGCTGGCCGCGCTGCCGGCCCTGATCTCGGCTGCGCTGCTCGCCGGCCCGGCCGCGGCCCAGAGCTGGCCGGCCCGCACCGTCACCATCGTCGTACCCTTCCCGCCCGGCGGCGGGCCCGACGTCGCCGCGCGCGTGCTGGCTGAGAAGCTCGCGCCGCGCCTCGGTCAGGCCGTGGTGGTCGAGAACCGCCCCGGCGCCGGCGCGCTGGTGGGCGCGGCCGCGGTGGCGCGCTCGGCACCCGACGGGCACACGCTGCTGCTGACCCCGAACACGATGGCAATCTCCCCGCACGTGCTGCCCAAGGGCGCTGGCGGCGGCGTCGACGTCCAGAAGGACCTGACCCCGGTCATCGCCCCGGCGACCACACCGCTGGCGGTGGTGGTGCACCCGCAGCTCGGCGTGACCAACCTGCGCGACCTGGTCGCACAGGTCAAGCGCAGCCCCGGCCTGCCCTATGCCAGCGCCGGCAACGGCTCACCCATGCACTTCGCCGGCGAGATGTTCAAGCAGTCCGCGGGCGTGGACATGACGCACGTGCCCTACCGCGGTGTGGCCCCGTCGATCACCGGCACGCTCGCGGGGGACACGCGCGTGCTCTTCGTCGGCCTGGGCGGGGCACTGCCCCACATCCGCGCCGGCAAGCTGGTGCCCCTGGCCGTGACCGAGAGCCGCCGCTCGGCGCTGATGCCCGACGTGCCCACCGCCACCGAGCAGGGTGTGCGTGACGTCGAGGTCAACGCCTGGTACGGCATCTTCGCCCCCACCGGCACACCCGCGCCGGTGGTCGCACGCATCAACCAGGAGGTCAACGAGGCGTTGAAGCTGGCCGACGTGCGCGAAAAGTTCCTCAACGCCGGCATCGAGCCGCTGGGTGGCGACGCCCAGGTCCTGGCCAACTTCATGCGCAACGACGACCAGCGCTACGGCGCGATCGCGCGCGCCTTGAACATCAAGGCCGATTGAAGGCCTGAGATCGGCGCCCCTTCGGGCGCCATCGCTCATTCAGGCTTGATATTCGCGTCCTTGACGACCTTCTTGAAGAGCTCGAACTCGTCGTTCATGGTCTGAGAGAAGTCGCGGGCGCTCGAGCCCACCGGCACGACGCCGCGCTCACGCAGCTTGGCCTGCGTGGCGGGCTGGGCGACGAAGGCCTGGATCTCCGATGACAGGCGGTCGACGATGGCCTGCGGCGTGCCGGCCGGGGCCATGACGCCGTGCCAGGGCTTGACGTCGAAGCCGGGGATGGTGTCGGCAATCGGGGCAAGCTCCGGCGCGAAGAAGGCGCGCTGCGCACTCGAGACGCCCAGCGCGCGCAGCTTGCCGGTCTGCACGTGCGGCCAGGTGGTGGTGGCGGCGTCCATCGTCGCGACGACCTGGCCGCTGAGAAGGTCGGTCACCATCGGCGCCGAACCCTTGTAGGGTACGTGGATGGCCTGGGTGCCGGTACGCTGCAGCAACAACTCCATACCCAGGTGCAGCGAGGAGCCGATGCCCGAGCTGCCGTAGGCGACCTTGCCCGGATTGGCCTTCAGATAGGCGACGAACTCGGCCAGCGTGCGCGCAGGCACCTTCTCGGCGTTGACAGCCAGCACGAGTGGGGTGACGCCGACGAGCGAGATCGCGGCGAAGTCCTTCACCGGCTGGTAGGGGAAGGCCGAGGGCCGCACCGCCGGGTTGATGGCGTTGGCGGCGATGTTGCCCATGCCGATGGTGTAACCGTCGGGCGCGGCCTTGGCCACCGCGTCCATGCCGAGGCTGGAGCCCGCGCCGGGGCGGTTTTCCACCGTCACCGTCTGGCCCAGCCGGGCTTGCAGGTGTTCGGCCACCATGCGCGACATCACATCAGCGGCGCCGCCCGGCGGCACCGGGACGATGAACTTGATCGGCCGCAAGGGATAGCCGGCCTGGGCCATGGCCGGAGCCGAGGCCAGCGTGGCGGCAGCCGCCAGCGCAGCCAGCGCAAAGGGGACGAGACGGCGGGAAATCGTGCGGCTCATGGGGTCTCCTGGGGTGGGGTGGGAAGGGTCGGGATCCAGCAGGTGGGCTGGCTGGGGTGCAGACTGAAACAGACTTTGGACACAGGCCTTCGGCCGGGGACTGGCATCGACCGGATCCGACGGGCCGCAGACATGCAGGTGTTCACACCGGCCCCCAGGCGGCCAGCAGGATGCGCGCCCGGCGCTCGATCTCGTCCGGCTCGAGCCCCGGGGTGTAGAGCGAAGAGCCGACGCCGGCCCCCACCGCGCCTGCAGCGCGATAGGCGCCCAGGTTGTCGGCGCCCACGCCGCCCACCGCGTACAGCGGCACGTCGCGCGGGAAGACCGCGCGCCAGGCCTTGAGCACCGGCGGGCCGAGCATCTCGCCCGGGAAGAGCTTGAGCCCGTCGGCCCCGGCGGCGAGCGCGGCGAAGCCCTCGCTCGGCGTGGCCACGCCCGGCATGGCCCAGAGGCCGCGCGCCTTGGCCCGGCGCACGACGGCGGCGTCGAAGTTGGGTGCCAGCACCAGGCGCGCGCCCGCATCGGCTACGGCGTCCACATCCTCGGGCGTCAGCACCGTGCCCGCGCCCACGAGCGCCTGCTCGCCGTGCGCCGCAGCCAGCCGCGCGATGCTGTCCAGCGGCCGCGGCGAGTTCATCGGCACCTCGATGACGCCGATGCCGGCGCGCAGCAGCGCCTGGGCGACGGCCAGCACCTCGTCGGGCGCGACGCCACGCAGGATGGCGATGACACCGCGCGCGAAGCGGTCGGCGGTGGGAGCCTGGGTCATGGTCTGGACGCTCGGTGTAGGAGGATCATGCGTGCACCAGCCCGGCCGCGACAGCCACGCGCCACTGCCCCTGCAGCGTGACCTCGTCGCCGGCGCGGACGCTGCGCAGGCCGGCAATGGCAAAGGCCGTCTCGTAGCGGCGGCACAGCTCATCGTCGCCGATCAGCACCAGTGGGGCGGTGCCGAGGGCGGGCACGAGAACGCCGTCGCCACCAGCCGCCGCGGTGCTGCCGTGCGACGGCGGTCCGGCCTGCGTCGCCGCGCCGATCTCGATGCCCACGAGCAGGCCCGACAGGTAGTCCGGCAGCCCGCGCGGCGACACCCGGCCCATCAGGCCGGCGGTGCGGGCAGCGAAGACGACATGGTGGGCGCGGGCATGTTCGGCCAGGCCCAGACGCACGCCGCGGGCGTAGTCCTCGGGGCTGTCATGGCCGAACTCCATCAGGCGGCCCAGGATGCCGTGCTTCGTCCACAGGCCGAAGAGCTCGCCGGTGAGCCAGGTCTGGAAGCGCTCGATGCGACCACCCTCCCCCGCCCAGGCCCACTTGGCGTGCGTGCCGGGCAGCACGGCACAGGTGCCATCGGGCAGATCCGCGCCCCAGAGCTGCGTCTCCTCGCCGCGCATGACGTCGTCGACGCCATCGCTGCCCACACAGCTGAGACCGGGCACGATGTGCAGCACGCCACCGCCCTGCAGCGGCACGCGCGCCAGTTGCGCCGCCGCCTGCGCCAGCGTGGCCGGGCAGGCGACATAGGGCGCCTCCTGCCAGCCCTGGCGGCTGCCGATCATGCCGCTGGCGATGACGGGACCACGGTGGGCATCGAGCCAGTCGCCGCACAGGGCGCGCAGGGCGGGCTCGAAGCGCCGCTCGGGCACGGCCATGATGCCGCCAGGCGCGGCGCGACGCTCCAGCAGGCGTCCGCCTGCACCCAGCAGGCTGGCGCGCAGATTGGAGGTGCCCCAGTCCAGGGCAAGGAGTTGCGGGGTGTCAGTCACAGCTCAGGGCAGCAGGGTTGGTTGACGCATCTTGCATTCCTCTCGACTAAAGAAAGGGACTCTGGCGGCAAGGCAATTGCGTTCCCCGGAGCGGGCACGGGCAACCCGGGGCTGACTCCCCTCTTCCCTGGCGGGGGCGGGGCTGGGGGAGAGGGGGATGAGGGCCGAGTGTTCGGCGTACCCCCTTCTCCCCAACCCCTCTCCCGCAAGTGGAGAGGCGCTGATGAATACCGGCGCGTCTTGCGTGATCGAGACCTGTCTCAAGCCACGCCCCCCGCCGCCTGTGCGTACGCCCAGAGAGACTCGGCCGGCTCGGCGCCGATGCCGGGGCCGTCGGGCACGGTGTAGTGGCCGGCCTCGCAGCGCATCGTGGTCTTCAGCAGCGGAAGGTAGCGGTCGAAGACGGAGTGCTGGTACTCGTGCATCGGCACGTTGGGCAGCACGGACGCCACCTGGAGGCTGGCGGCCAAGAACAGGCCGGTGCCGATGGTGGCGTGCGGCATGACCTGCAGGTGGAAGGCCTGGGCCAGGCGGGCGATCTGCGAGAACTCGGTCACGCCCGTGTGCGCCATTTCAGGCTGAACGATGGCCATGGCTCGGCGCTCGAAGCGCGGCATGGCCTCATGCACGCTGTGCCACTCCTCGCCGAGCGCCACCGGCACGCGCGATTGCGCCGCCACGCGCGCCTGGCCTTCCAGGTCCTCGGGGGCGCAGGGGGCCTCGATGAACAGCGGACTCGAGGCAGCCAGACGCTCACTCAGCGCCAGCGCCTGCGCGGCGTCGAACTTCCAGTGCAGGTCCACCATCAGGCGCACGCCCGGGCCGAGGGCAGCGCGCAGCGCGGCCATCTCCTCGGCGATGCCCTCGTGCGACACGACCCCCGCGAACTTGATCGCGTCGTGCCCGCGCGCGTGCAGGGCCTGCGCCATACGCACCCGCTCTTCCAGCGTGCCCCCAGGCAGCCCCGAGGCATATGCCGGGATGCGCGCCTGACGCCGCCCGCCCAGCAGTTGCGCCAGCGACAGCCCGGCCAGACGGCCGTGCAGATCCCACACGGCGATATCGAGCGCGGCGAGTGCGTCGCCCCAGAGCCCGCCCGAACCGTTACGCACCCGCATCAAGTCGTACAGGTCCTCGTGGATGACCACGGGCTCGCGCGGGTCGCGCCCGAGCAGCTGCGGGCCGAGCACGTCGGTGACGATCTCCGTGACGGCACGCGGGGCCACGATGCCATAGGTCTCGCCCCAGCCCACGCTGCCGTCGCTGGCGGTGAGCTTGACGATCACCGAGCGGTCCACCGTGGGATAGAGGGTGCGGTTGCCGGCGCGCACGATGTAGCCACCGGGCACGATACGGTCCCCGGCAGCGGCCGGGCCGAGGTAGGGCACGTCACGCGGCAGCGTGACGATGAAGGTTTCTACGGCGGCTATCCGGGGGATGGTCATCGGCGGCGGGGAGGCTGTGCGGAAGTGTGGTTAGACCGGAAGTTGTGCGGTGGGCAGCAGCAGGTCGGCCAGGTCGTCGAGGAAGGCGTCGACATCGGCGCGGTCCAGCGCGTCCAGGCGCGGGCCGCTGGCGCGTTGCAGGTCGCAGGCGATGAGGCCGCGACGCACGAGCACGTGCTTGGTCAACGACCAGCGGAAGACGGCCTGCACGTTCAGCACCGGCAACATGCGCGTGAACAGGGCGCGAACGCGCGCCTCGTCGCCGGCGCGGTGGGCGCGCATCAGCGCCACGTGCACCTCGGCCAGCTCGATCGCCGGCATGGTGCCCGCGGCGCCGCGACGCAGCTCGTCGGTGATGTAGCGCCCGCCCGCGCCGCCAAAGACGCCCAGAAGGCTGGACGGGGCCTGCGCGCGCACCTGCGTCAGGCGCTGGCCGCTGGGCAGCGTCTCTTCCTTGACGTAGCGCACGGCGGACACGGCACGCGCCACCTCGAGCACGGCCGCGGCCTCGAGCCCGGCGCCCGCAGGGGGAGGAACGTTCTGCAACATGATGGCCACGCCAGGCACGGCCGCGGCGACGGCGCTGAAGAAGGCAACCTGGTCTTCCACCCGCGGCCGGTCGGCGGGCACGGCCACCATCACGGCCTGGGCGCCACCAGCCTGTGCTTGGCGCGCAAAGCCGATCGTCGCTTCGGCCTGCGTGCTGGACGCGCCGACGATCACCGGCACACGCCCGGCCACCTCGGCAAGCACGACGTCCGTCAGCGCGCGGCGCTCGTCGGGGCTGAGCTGCGCCACCTCGCTGGCCACGCCTGGATAGGTGATGCCGTCCACGCCGCAAGCGAGCAGGTAGCGCACAAGCCGGCGCAAGCCGGTCTCGTCGGGCTGGCCGGTGGCGTCGAACGGTGTGGGCAGGACAGGGAAGACGCCGGAAAGAACGGCGGCAGCAGGCGCATGGGCCATCATGACTCCAGCGGAACGCGCAGACGGCTCCGACAAGTTTCAACCATTGGAACTACAAGTGTAGCGGCGCACCCAATGGCCGACAAACCTGACTTCTCCGTGTTTTCCCTCGGACTGCACGTCAAGAGTCGCCGCTCAGCAAGCGCAGTCGCTCCCATCCAATGGAACTGCCTCAGGAAACCGTGCACAGGCCCGTCCCTGCAGGACGGGGCGACTGCCCCGGGGTCGAACCACGGTCCACCTTCAGCGCGCCACACGCCGGAATGGAACGGATTGAATGAGCGGCCGCGCCCGCGCTCACGCGCAGCCTGGATCAGTCGGTTCGGGCCGACGGATCCAGGATGGCGGGGTTCTGGCTCCGGCTGGCCCTGCGGGCCTTGTCTTGCGCTGCGCGGAAGTCAGCCTGCGCCGAAATCCGGCTGTCGGCTGCGCCGACCGCCTGCCGCTGACGCGGCAGGCGGCATCCTCGATCAGTTGGTCTGGGCCAACTGATCGTGGATGGCCGGATTTTCCAAGGTGGACGTATCTTGGGTGATGGCTTCGCCTTTGGCGATGCTGCGCAGCAGGCGGCGCATGATCTTGCCCGAGCGGGTCTTGGGCAGGTTGTCGCCGAAGCGGATGTCCTTGGGCTTGGCGATCGGGCCGATCTCCTTGGCCACCCAGTTGCGCAGTTCGTTGGCGATCTTCTTCGCCTCGTCGCCGGTCGGGCGGGCACGCTTGAGCACCACGAAGGCACAGATCGCCTCGCCGGTGGTCTCGTCCGGGCGGCCGACGACCGCGGCCTCGGCCACCAGTTCGGTGCAGCTGACGAGCGCCGACTCGATCTCCATCGTGCCCATGCGGTGGCCCGAGACGTTGAGAACGTCGTCGATGCGGCCGGTGATCGTGAAGTAGCCGGTCTTCGCGTCGCGGATCGAGCCGTCGCCCGCGAGGTAGTAGCCCTTGAGCTCGGGCGGGTAGTAGCTCTTCTTGAAGCGCTCGGGGTCGCCCCAGATCGTGCGGATCATGCTCGGCCAGGGCTTCTTGACGACGAGGATGCCGCCCTGCCCGTTGGGCACGTCGTTGCCCGTCTCGTCGACGATGGCGGCCTGGATGCCCGGGAAGGGCAGCGTGCACGAACCCGGCACCAGCGGCGTGGCGCCGGGCATGGGGGTGATCATGTGGCCGCCGGTCTCGGTCT
>CAIRBF010000283.1 GCA_903876715.1 uncultured beta proteobacterium | reverse complement strand
TGGCGCTGCAGGGCCCGGCCGTGCGGCTGTCGGCCGACCGGCTGCGCGCGCTGCTGCCGGCGCTGCAGCGCGCCGCGCAGGCCCTGGCCCAGCTCGAAGCCGCGCCCGCGGCGCAGGCCCGCGGCTCGGCGTGAGCTCCCGCATGGTGCCTGTCCTGACCGCCGACCCTCTTTCAGGCGGGTGCCCGGCAGGCCGACCCGTGTTTTCCTGCACCCACCCGCAGCGCGGCCCCCGCCGCTGAAGGACGCCCCTTGGACGAATTCATGGCCCTGCAGCCCGACCGGACCGTCGGCGTGCGCGAGACCTTCGGCATCGACAGCCCGATGCGCGTGCCGGCCTTCAGCCGCCGCACCGAGCACGTGCCCGAGGTCGACGGCGTCTACCGCTTCAACGCCGACGTGACGCTGGCGCTGCTGGCCGGCTTCGCGCGTGACCGGCGCGTGCTGGTGCAGGGCCTGCACGGCACGGGCAAGAGCTCGCACGTGGAGCAGGTGGCCGCGCGCCTGAACTGGCCCTGCGTGCGCGTCAACCTCGACGGCCACGTGAGCCGGCTCGACCTGGTGGGCCGCGACGCCGTCGTGCTGCGCGAGGGCCGCCAGGTGACCGAGTTCCAGGAGGGCATCCTGCCCTGGGCGCTGCAGCGCCCGGTGGCGCTGGTCTTCGACGAGTACGACGCCGGCCGGCCGGACGTGATGTTCGTCATCCAGCGCCTGCTCGAGCGCGACGGCCGCTTCACGCTGATGGACCAGAACCGGGTCCTCAAGCCGCACCCGGCCTTCCGCCTCTTCGCCACCGCCAACACGGTGGGGCAGGGCAACCTCAACGGCCTGTACCACGGCGCGCAGCGCCTGAACCACGCGCAGATCGACCGCTGGAACATCGTCGCCGCGCTGAACTACCTCAGCCCGGCCGAGGAGGCCGCCATCGTCACCGCGCGCGTGCCCGCGTTGGCCGACGAGCGCGGCCAGGCGCTCGTGCGCCAGATGGTCGCGCTGGCCGCGCTGACGCGCAAGGGCTTCGAGGCCGGCGACCTCTCCACGCTGATGTCGCCGCGCACCGTCATCACCTGGGCCGAGAACTGGGAGCACTTCGGCGACGTCGCCCAGGCCCTGCGCCTGTCCTTCGTCAACAAGTGCGACGCGGCCGAGCAGCCGCTGGTGGGGGAGTACTACCAGCGCTGCTTCGACGCGGAGCTGGCACCGTCGGGGCCGGGCGCGTGACGCTGGCGGCCGAGGTCCGCCGCCAGCAGCGCCTGGACGAGCTCTGCGCCGCCGCCATTCGCGCGCTGGCGGGGCAGGGGGACCTGCACTTCCGGGGCGGACGGCTGCACCGGGGGCGGCAGCGGCTGCCGCTGTACGCGGCCCACCTGCACCCTTCGCACGAGCGCGACGACGTGGATTCCTTCCGCGGCGCGGCAGACGGCCTGGCGCTGCGGCTGGCGCGGTCGGACGCGGCGCTGCACCGCGCGCTCGAGCCCGGGGACGCGGTCGAGCGCGCGCTGTTCGACCTGTTCGAGCAGTTCCGCTGCGAGGCGCTGGCGGGCGACGAGTGGCCCGGCGCGCGGCGCAACCTGCGCCACCGCTTCGAGGCCTGGCTGCGGGCGCTGCACCACGGCGGCACGACCGAGACCGCCGGGGGGCTGCTGGTCTTCACCGTGGCGCAGATCGCGCGCGCGCGCCTGACCGGCGAGCCCGCGCTCGAGGAGACCGAAGACCTGATGGAGGCCACGCGCGCCGGCATCGTGCCCGAGATCGGCGGCGCGCTGGCCGGCATGCGCCGCCACCGGCACGACCAGGCCGCCTTCGCCGCGCCGGCGCTGGAGCTTGCGCGCTGGGTGGCGCGCCAGCTCGCCGAAGCGGCCGTGCTGGCGGCGGCCGAGGGCGCCGACGAGAAGCCCTTCGACAGCCGCATCGCGCTGGGCATGCGCCTGGAGTTCGAGGACGGCGACGTCGAGGACGGCAGCGCCGCGCAGGTGCAGGCCGGCCCGCGCGGCGTGGGCGGGACCGATGCCCCCTACCGCGTCTACACCACTGCGCACGACCGCGAGCTCACGGCCTCGGCCCTGGTGCGCGCGGCCCAGCTCGACGAGTTCCGCGAGCAGCTCGACCGCCACGTGCAGGCCCAGGGTGTGAACCTGCCGCGGCTGGCGCGCGAGCTGACGGCGCTGCTTGCCAGCCCGCTGCGCGAGGAGTGGGCGCTGGCGCAGGAGGAGGGCGTGATCGACGGCCGGCGCCTGGCGCAGCTCGTCAGCTCCCCCACCGAGCGGCGGCTGTTCCGCCAGCCGCTGCGCGAGCCCGTGGCCGATGCGGCGGTGACCTTCCTCATCGACTGCTCGGGCTCGATGCGCGCGCACCGGCAGGCGGTGTCGGCGCTGGTGGACGTGTTCGCGCGCGCGCTCGAGCTCGCGGGCGCCACGAGCGAGATCCTGGGCTACACCACCGGCGCCTGGAACGGCGGGCGTGCCGCCAAGGACTGGCAGCGCGCCGGCCGGCCCCCCGCGCCCGGGCGCTTGAACGAGCGCCTGCACCTGGTCTTCAAGGCCGCCGAGACGCCGTGGCGCCGCGCCCGGCGCGACCTGGCCGCGATGCTGAAGGAGGACGCCTTCCGCGAGGGCCTGGACGGCGAGGCCCTGCAATGGGCGGCGCAGCGCCTGCGCGGCCGCGCCGAGCAGCGCAAGCTGCTCGTGGTCGTCTCCGACGGCTGCCCGATGGACGCCGCCACCGGCCTGGCCAACGACGCGCACTACCTCGACCGCCACCTGCAGCAGGTGGCCGGCGGCATCGAGCAGTCCGGGGAGATCGAGCTCTCTGCCGTTGGCGTGGGCCTGGACTTGAGTGCCTATTACGGCCGCAGTCTTGTCGTCGACCTCGCCGCCGGGCTGCGCCACCGCGTGTTCGCCGAGGTGTTGGGGTTGATGCGCAGGGGGTGAGAGCAGGGCGGGCGATGGGGTGCTGACCCGGGCCACGAGGGCGCTGTCTGCGTCGACCGGGCACTCCCTGAAGGTTCACAATCCGGGAACCGAGCTGCGGATCGACCGGCCCGGGAGCGTGGACGCGCATGGACCTGCAATCCTTTCTCCGACGGCTGATCTGGGTGTGCATGGCACCCCTGTTGGCGTTCGGGCTGGTCTTGCTGGTCATCCAGGGACGCGCGGCGCAGTGGGCCATAGACCACGCGCTCGATGATGCAGCCGAGCAATTGAGGCAGGCGCTCGACCTGCAATTGGAGATACGACTGCGGGCCTTGTCGGCGCTCGCCCGGTCACCGCTGTTCGACGGCCCCGAGTTCGGCGCCGCGGCCTACGCCGAGTTGCAGGCCTATCGGGATGGTCTGGATACCCATGTGCTGCTGGCCGATGAGGGCGGACAGATGCTGTTGAACACCCGCGCGCCCCTGGGGCAACCCTTGCCCAGGCTGCCCGTGCCCAAGGGTCGGTCGGCGCTCGATGAGGCCTGGCTCAGCGGGCGTCCCACGGTCGGCGATGCGATCATGGGGCCGATCGTCGGGGTCCGGGTCGTGCCGCTCGTGGCGCCGGTGCAGCGCCCGGGGCGCCCGCGCTCAACCCTCGTGGCGTCACTCGAGACGCGGTGGTTCCAGGGTTTCCTGGATGCCCACGTCCTCCCGCAGGGCGTGGGCGTAGCCATCCGGGACAGCGCCGGCGCCACCGTGGCGCGCCGTGGACAGGTCGGCGAGTCCGGTGATGACAGTTCGCTTGCAGGACCGGGCGTGGTGTTGCTGTCCGAGCAGTCACCCTACGCCGTGGTTCTGCAGATGCACCCCTGGGAATACCACCGCCCGGCGATGCTGGATCTCGCATTCGTCATGTCGTTCCTGGGCCTGGCCAGTCTTGGGGCGGTGCTGGGCGCGCGCGCGGCCGCGGGTCGCTTCCAGAAGGGCCTGGCGTCGCTGGTCGCGGGCTCGACGTCGGCAGACGATGAGGACGTGGTCGAGATTCGCGCGATACGACAACGCCTGCAGGCGCTGGATCGGGAGCGTGAACAGTCCCGCGTCGAATTGAGACGGCTGGTTGACGAACTGGCGCGGGCCCAGGAGGGGGAGCGCCGGCGCATCGCGCTCGACATCCACGACGACCTGCAGCAGCGTCTGGCCGCGATCCGGCTCGCCGCAGGTCGCCTGGGGGGAGAGTCCGAAGTCGCACCGACCGTGCGTCAGCAGGCCGCGGCGCTCGCGGACAAGGCCGGTGAAGCGATCCGGTCGACACGTCGCCTCATCAACGCGTTGCGGCCCCAACTCCTGGACGACCTCGGGCTTGCTGCGGCGTTGGAGGACCTGGTGTCGCGTTTCGCGGTGGAAACCGGCATCGATGGCCGCTTCCAGGAGCGGGCGCTGGACGCGCCAGCCCTGCAGACGGCCACGCCGCTGGCCATCAGCCTGTTCAGGGTGGCGCAAGAGGCGCTGAACAACGTGGCCAAGCACGCGCAGGCGCAGGAAGTCATCGTCACGTTGTCGCCGTCGGCTGACGGCGGGGTCGAGCTGCGCGTGATCGACGACGGTTGCGGCCTGCAGCCGCGCGGCCCAAGCGCCGCCCCGACGATGGGCCTCGTCGGCATGCGTGAGCGCATGCGAGCGGTGGGCGGCGAGTTGCTTGTCAGGCCGGCGACGGGCCGCGGAACGGACGTCATCGCCAGGGCGCCGATCCCTGCGCCGCCGGGGCACAAGTCCCCGGCGCAGGCTACGACCGCGTGAGATCGGAGCCGGTGCCCTCGCCGCCGACGGCGAGCCGGGTGCGCTCGCGCGCACCACCGCAATGGCTGCAGCGCCATTGCAGCCCCAGCACCCGGCCGCAGGGGCGGTGCTGCACGGCCAGCGGACCGCGACCGTCCCAGAGCCAGCGGTCACCCCAGCGGATCAGCTCCAGCGTGATCGGGAAGGTGGCCATGGCCGCGCGCGTGAGGTGGTACTCCTGGCGGCTGCCGGCGTAGGCGCGGGGGCGCAGCATGCCCAGCGCCTGCAGTTCGAGCAGCCGGTCGCTGAGCTGG
>CAIRBF010000282.1 GCA_903876715.1 uncultured beta proteobacterium | reverse complement strand
TGCAGGTAGGCGGCGAAGGGCAGGGCCAGCACCGAGCCGATCAGCATGTTCTGCGGGTTGCCGATCAGCGTCGCCGCCGAGCCGATGTTGGCCGCGCAGGCCAGGCCCACGAGCACCGGCACCGGCGGCAGCCCGCGCCGCAGCGCGATGCGCAGCACGACCGGCGTCAGCGCCAGGCAGACCACGTCGTTGGAGAACACCGCCGACAGCGCCGCGGTGAGGGCGATCAGCGCCGCCAGCAGCGCCGCGGGCGCCAGCAGCCGCGCGCCCACGCGGCGCGCGACCTCGGCGTAGAAGCCGCCCAGGCGCATCTGCGCCGACACCACCATGAAGGCGAACAGCAGCACGATCGTCGGCAGGTCCACCGCCCGCGCCGCGTCCTCCACGTCCATGCCGGTGAGCGCGATCACGGCGATCGCCCCCAGCAGCGCCACGCCCGAGCGGTCGAGCTTCAGCCGCGGCAGGCCGCCGAGGAACATGCCGAGGTAGACGACGGCGAAGACGGCGGCGATGGCGGCGTCGGTGGGCTGCAGAGCGAGCATGGGAGCACCGGGTGCGCAGTGTGGGTGCAGGCTGGGCGCAGCCCTGTCCGGTGTCCCCTCGGCGTGTGGCGGCGACCCGGGCTCTCCCGACCTGGGACGGGCGCGGGCCGCGCCCCGTCCCCCGCCCCTGCCTACTGGTCGACGAACGCCCGCTCGATCACGAAATCGCCGGGCCGGGTGGTATTGCCTTCCTCGAAGCCGCGCCGCTCGAGCAGGGCCTTCAGGTCGCGCAGCATCGCGGTGCTGCCGCAGATCATCACGCGGTCCTCGGCCGGGGACAGCTCGGGCAGTTGCAGCATCGCGGCCAGGCGCCCGCTGTCGATCAGCTCGGGGATGCGGCCCATGGTCGGGAAGGGCTCGCGCGTGACCGTGGGCACGTAGCGCAGCTTGGCGCTGACCATCTCGCCCAGGTACTCGTGGCGCGGCAGCTCCTCGGTCAGCAGCTGGCGGTAGGCGAGCTCGGCCACCTGGCGCACCCCGTGCACCAGCACCACCTGCTCGAAGCGCTCGTAGACCTCGGGGTCGCGCACGATGGACATGAAGGGCGCGAGCCCGGTGCCGGTGGACAGCAGGTACAGCCGCCGCCCCGGGCGCAGGTAGTCCACCACCAGCGTGCCCGTGGGCTTGCGCCCCACCAGCACGCTGTCGCCGGGCTGCACGTGCTGCAGGCGCGAGGTCAGCGGGCCGTCGGGCACCTTGATGCTGAGGAACTCCAGGTGCTCCTCGTAGTTCGGGCTGGCCACGCTGTAGGCGCGCAGCAGCGGCTTGCCGTCCACCATCAGCCCGATCATCGTGAAGTGCCCGTTGGCAAAGCGCAGGCCCGCGTCGCGCGTGGTCTTGAAGCTGAACAGGCGGTCGGTCCAGTGGTGGACCTCGAGCACGCGCTCGGTGGGGAAGGCGCTCATCGGTGGTGCGGGCGGGATGGGAGGGCCGGGGCGAAGGGAGCCTTGCAGGTGCGGCCTGAGGGTGCGGTCTTCGCGAACCGCGGCCCCGATGCAAGAGACCCAGGGAGGCCCAAGTTTAGCCCTTGGCATGCCGCTGATGACCACAGCACCGGACCTGCGGGCCGAGCGACCGGGCCGGACGTGAGCGACGGCTTCAGGGCGTCATCAAGCCTCGCTTGGGCGTGCTGCGGCGTCCTCGATGCGGATGTGCTGTGCCGGCTGTCCGGCGCGTTGCACGGCTTGTGCATAGGCGGCTTCGAGGTGGCGCGCGAAGCGTGCGCAGTCGAACAGCGGCCAGGTGCTGCGGTGGGCCTGCAGCCGCGCGCGCAGCACGCCCAGGCGGGCGGGGTCGGCTGCCAGCGCCACGGCGAGTTCTTCGTACTCCTCACGCGAGTGCGTGACGAGTTCCGGCAGGCCGATCGCGTGGAGCAGGCTGGCCGCGACTCGCGCCGCGAAGGAGCGGCCGCGGCAGGTCAGCACCGGCAGGCCGGCCCACAGCGCGTCGCTGGCCGTCGTGTGAGCGTTGCAGGGCCAGGTGTCGACGAACAGGTCGGCCAGGCGGTGCCGCGCCAGGTGCTCGGCCAGCGGCAGCTTCTGCGCGAAGACCACGCGCCCCGGATCGACGCCACGGGCCGCGGCTTCGCGGCGCAGGTTGGCCGATGCCTCCGGGTTCGCCTGCAACAGCCAGAGCACGCTGCCCGGCACCCGCTGCAGCATGCGCATCCACCCGCTGAACACCTCCGGCTGGATTTTGTAGGCGGCGTTGAAGCAGGCGAAGACGAAGCCGTGCGCCGGCAGGCTGCAGTCGGCGCGGCTCGGGGTCTGCAGCGCGACCGGACGCTTGCTGTCGTTGGGCTGGTAGCTGTGGGGCAGCCAGATCACCTTTTCGCTGTAGTGCTCGAGGTCGGCATCGGTGATCACGACCGGGTCGGCGACGATGTAGTCGATGAAGGGCGCACCCATGGTGCCGGGGTAGCCGAGCCAGTTCACCTGGACCGGGGCGCAGCCCTCGGCCAGGATGCCGGGCCGGCAGTCCTGCGTGTAGCCCTTGAGGTCCACAGCGATGTCCACGCCGAGCTCCCGGCACAGGCGCGCCACGTCGAGGTCGCTGCGCTCGCGCACATCGATGAAGCGGTCCAGGGCGGCTGACACCCGCAGCCGCATGGCGTCGTCGGTGCGGGGTCCGAACGAGATGCCGGTGAGCTCGAAGCGTCTGCGGTCGTGCAGCTCCAGCATTTCGGCCAGGAGCCGGGTCGTGGCGTGGTCGTGGAAGTCGGCCGAGAGGTAGGCGACGTGGATCCGGGGGGCTTGGGGACGCGCCGGCAGCGGCCCCAGCCTGCGGGAAGCCGTGACGCGCTTGCGCGCCCAGGCCTGCGCCGCTTGTCGATGCAACCGAGGGTCGTCGATGAGGGCCAGCAGCGGCCAGGAGGCGGTCACCGGCTGGCCACCACCCAGGGCTTTGGCGATGGCCGCCAAACGCTGCGGCTGGTCCGACCACCGACACAGCAGGCTGCTCGTGTGGGCGGCGTCTCCTTGTGTCTGGAGACGGCTCGGTTCGAGGGCGGCGGCCCGGTCGTAGCTGGCCAGCGCGTCCTGCGGGCGACCCAGGCTTCTCAGGGCGTTGCCGCGGCTGCTGAAGGCGTCGGCGTAGTCCGGCTTCAGAGCGATGGCCTGGTCGAAACTGGCCAGGGCTTCCTGCAGGCGCCCGAGTTCGCGCAGGGCGTCACCCCGGTTGGTGAGGAGGTCGGCCTGGGCCGGGTTCAGATGGAGGGCCCGGTCATAGCTCGACACGGCCTCCTGCAGGCGCTTCAGTTCCAGCAAGGCATTCCCGCGGTTGCCGAAGGCGGCGGCGTGGTTCGGCTGCAGCGCGATCGCCCGGTCGTAGCTGGCGAGCGCCTCTTCGGCTCGGCCGAGTTCGCGCAGGGCCGCTCCCAGGTTGACAAGGGTGTCGGCGTGCAGTGGCCGCAGGGCGATCGCCTTTTCGTAGCTGTTGATGGCCTCGCGCACGCGTTTCAGGCCCCTGAGCGCGTTGCCCCGGCTGACGAGGGCGTCGGCGTGGTCCGGCTTCAGCGCCAGGGCCCGGTCGTGGCTGTCGAGCGCCTCGTCCAGCTGCCCCAGGTCCGTCAGCACCAGCCCTCGGTTGACGAGCGCATCGGCGTGGCCAGGGTCCCGCATGAGCGCCTGGTTGCAACTGGCCAGCGCCTCCGCCGGGCGCTTCAGGGTCCTCAGCGCGACCCCGCGGTTGCTGAAGGTCTCCGCCCGATCGGGGTTCAGCGCGATGGCCTGGTCATAGCTGGCCAGCGCCTCTTGCGGGCGGTTCAGGTCCATCAGGGTGTTTCCCCTCTGGTTCCAGGCATCGAAGTGGCCGGGCTCCAAGGCCATGGCTCTTTCAAAACTGGCCAGCGCCTCCTCGCGGCGCTCCAGAGTGCGCAGCAGGTGCCCGCGGCTGACCAACGCGTCGGCATAGCCCGGCTCCAGCTCGATGGCCCGCTCAAAGCTGGCCAGGGCCTCCTGCGGACGCTGCAACGCCAGCAGCGCGATGCCGAGGTTGTGGTGCGCGATGGACATCCAGGGCCGCAGGCTGATCGCGCGGCCGATCAGCGAAACGGCCTCATCGGCGCGTCCCTGCTGCCGCGCCAGGACGCCCAGCAGATGCAGCGCGTCGGGCTGCTTGGGTTCGAGCCCAAGGACCTGTTCGTACAGCGCCTGAGCCTGCGCGAACTGCCCGCGCTGGTGGTGCGCCACCGCGGTCTCGAGCAGGCGGCCAGTCGGGCTGTCCGTCACCTTGCGGGGCTCTGCAGCAGGGCCCGCCGGCGCTGCGCCCTCACACCCGCGCGGGAGGGCTTGGTCGCGCCGCTCCGCATGGGCTCGCAGTGCTGGCGCCGTGACACGCGGGCTGCCTTGGCGGCGGGTTGGTACTCTGCATGTGAGCCGGTGCGAATCGATTGCGGTGTGCCGCGCCGGGGTTTGGTGGGCGGTGGGGCGATGCACTCGGTGCACGCGAAGATGTTTACGGGAAGTCAAACTGGTTTGTGACCTCACAGTTTATGCTTCAGCAGAGCCACGCTGCGTGATCGCGTGTTGCTGAAATCACTGCCGCCCCGCCAGAGGTCACACTGCTTCTGCCGGTGCCGACGGAGCCATGGCATCCATCGGCGGCGACTCGGTTGGGCATCGGTACCGGGTGTGCCCGGCAGTCCCGGCCGCGAACCCACCGATGCGCGCTGCGCGTCGACTATGGCCCGTCACGCCGGCCATGTGCTGTGCCTTTTCGGGTGTGAGCCGGACCACGTGGGCCGTGCGCGAGCGCGGGACCCACGGCCCGCGCATCGCGCTGCGGCCCACGCCCTTTGCGTTCCTGGTGGCGCTGGCCGCACTGCGCGGAACCACGCACTACGAGGCCCGCGCCGCCTTGCGCAAGGTCAGGCACACGTGTCCCTGCAGGCGGTGCAGGCCGAGCCGGTTGACGCTGCCGTCCCAGGCCCGCGCCAGCGGCACCAGCGCCGGCCAGCGCGCCAGGTAGCCGAGCACGAAGGCGGTCTGCTTCAGGTCCTCGGGCTCCAGGCCGGCGGCGCGGCCGCTGGCCAGGAGACCGTCGACGCTGCCGTAGGCGTAGAAGGTGGGGTAGGCCCGCTCGGTGCCCCGCGCCGGCCCCTTGACCGCCTGGTGAAACCAGGTTGGCGTGCGCCGTGCCACCGCGAACTCGGGCGCGTCGGGGTTGGGTACGGTGAGCACGAAACGCCCGCCCGGGCGCAGCACGCGCGCCACCTCGCGCAGTGCTGCGTCGCAGTCCGGCACGTGCTCGAGCACATAGTTGGAAACCACGAGCGCATACTGCGCCGAGCCGACCTGGCTCATGCGCTCGACCGACTCGACCACGCAGCGCCGCACGAGGGGGTGCGTGACCGCGCAGGGCTCGACGTCCAGCCGGTCGCAGACGAAGCCATCGTCCAGGCGCCCGAGGAGCTCGTCCTCGATGACGGTGCTGTGGCCGGCACCGACGTTCAGCAGCGCGCGCTGCGGCACGTCGAGGCCGGAGAGGACGGTCGCTGCCCTGTCGATCAGGGCCGCTTCGGCGGGGGTCTGCATGCAGGGTGTCTCCGACGGATGCGCGCACGCCAGGCGGCGCCACGGCCCGGGCGCGGCGCGAGGCGGTGGCTCCCCGCGAGCCCAGCCGGCATCAGCGTGTTGCAGCGCAGTGTGGCGAGGGGGGTGGCCCGGGCGGCTGCGTCTGCTCAAGGAGCGGGCGACGCCGCGCCGGCCGGCGGGGCCAGGCGCCCGGCTCGGCAGCACGCCGGGCGCAGGTCGCCTCGGCAGAGCCGCTGCGCCGGGCGCTTCCTGCGCCTGCCGGGAGTCATCAGCCCCGCGCCAGCGCTCGCGCCTGGAGGTGCTCGAAGTCCGCCGGCAGGGGATGCAGCGCCAGGCGGTCGCCGGCCTTGAGCAGCTGGCTCGGCACGTCGTGGCCCACCAGCGCGGGCAGGCGGCGGCTGGCCTGCAGCAGCAGGCCGAGGTCCACGCCGGTGTCCCAGCCCATCCACTGCAGCGCGTGCGCGATCTCCTCGGTGCAGACGTTGCCGGTGGCGCCCGGCGCGTAGGGGCAGCCGCCGAGTCCGCCGACAGAGGCGTCGAAGCGGTCGGCGCCGGCCTCGATGCCGGCCAGCACGTTGGCCAGGCCCATGCCGCGCGTGTTGTGGAAGTGCAGCGTCAGCTCGGTGCCGGCAAAGCGCCCGAGAAAGGCGCGCGTCAGCCGCGCCACCTGCGTCGGGTAGGCCATGCCGGTGGTGTCGCACAGCGTCAGGCCGCTCGCGCCGGTCTCGGCCAGGCAGCGCCCGCACCAGTCCAGCACGGCGTGGGCCGGCACCTCGCCTTCCATCGGGCAGCCGAAGCTGCACGACAGCGACACGTTCACCGCCACGCCGGCGGCGCGCGCCAATGCGGCTGTCTGCGCCAGCGCGGCCAGGCTCTGCGTCTGCGTCATGCGCAGGTTGGCCAGGTTGTGGCTCGCGCTGGCCGACATCACCAGGTTCAGCTCGTCGGCCCTGCTCTCGAGGGCGCGCTCGGCGCCGCGCGGGTTGGGCACGAGGGCGCTGTAGACCACACCCGGGCGGCGGCGGATGCGCCGCAGCACCGCCTCGGCGTCGCGCAACTGCGGGATGGCGGTGGCCGAGACGAAGGAGCTGACCTCGATCTTGGCCAGGCCGGCAGCGGACAGCGCGTCGACGAGGGCGATCTTGTCTTCGGTGTCGACGAAGCGCTCCTCGGCCTGCAGGCCGTCGCGCGGGCCGACCTCCTGCAGGTGGATGCGGCGGCCGCGGCCGTCGAAGGCCGTGGCCGGGGTGTCGCCGGCCCTCGCCGGGGCGGCGGCGCCGGGCCGCTCGGTGGGGCCGGCTTCGCCCGGCTGAGCAGTACCGGGCCGCGACGCCGCGCCGGCGGTCGGGCCGTCACGTCGCGGAGTCTGTACCGCCTTCATGCCACCACCTTGCTGGCCCGCAGCGCCGCGATCTGTTCGGCGCCCAGACCGATCTCCCCGAGCACGGCGTCGGTGTCGTCGCCCAGGCGCGGCGCCGACGAGCGCACCCGCCCCGGCGTGCCCAGGAGCTTGGGCACGATGCCGGGCACGTCGAGCTCGTGGCCGTCGCGCGTGACCTGGCGCAGGATCATGTCGCGGGCGCGGTAGTGCGGGTCCTCGGCGATGTCGCGCGCGGTGTAGACGCGGCCGGCCGGCACGCTGGCCTCGGCCAGCTCGGCCAGCACCTGGTCGCTGGCGCGCTGCAGCGTCCAGGCTTCGATCGCGGCGTCGAGCTCGGCCACCCGCTGCACGCGCCCGGCGTTGTCAGCCAGCGCGGGGTCCTCCGCCAGGTCGGCGCGGCCGATGGTGCGCATCAGGCGCTTGAAGATGCTGTCGCCGTTGCCGGCGATCAGCACCACGGCGTCGTCGGCGCAGCGGTAGGCGTTGCTCGGCGCGATGCCCGGCAGCGCGCTGCCGGCGGGCCCGCGCACCGCGCCGAAGGCGCTGTGCTCGGGGATCAGGCTCTCCATCACGTTGAACACGGCCTCGTGCAGCGCGACGTCGATCACCTGGCCGCGCCCGCCGTTGGCCTGGCGGTGGTGCAGCGCGGTGAGCACGCCGATGGTGCCGTGCAGCGCGGCCAGCGTGTCACCGATGCTGATGCCGCAGCGCACCGGCACGCGCCCGGGCTCGCCGGTGAGGTGGCGCAGGCCGCCCATGGCCTCGCCGATGGCGCCGAAGCCGGGCAGGTCGCGGTAGGGCCCGGTCTGCCCGTAGCCGCTGATGCGCAGCATGATCAGGCCCGGGTTGTCGCGCGAGAGCTCCTCGTAGGACATGCCCCAGCCCTCGAGCGTGCCGGGGCGGAAGTTCTCGATCAGCACGTCGGCCTGGGCGATCAGGCGCCGCGCGATGTCCTGGCCCTCGGCGCTGCGCAGGTCGAGCGCGATCGAGCGCTTGTTGCGGCTCTGCACCTGCCACCACACCGAGGTGCCGTCCTTCACGAGGCGCCAGTTGCGCAGCGGGTCGCCGGCGCCCGGGGCCTCGATCTTGATGACGTCGGCGCCGAAGTCGCCGAGCGTCTTGCCGGCGAAGGGGCCGGCGATCAGCTGCCCCATCTCGATGACCTTGAGCCCGGCCAGGGCGTCGGCTTGCATGGTCTGCATGTCCTTGCGCTTGCCTCGCGGCTGGGGGTCAGTCGATGGTGGCGCCGCTGTCCTTGACGATGCGGGCCCAGCGCGGCAGGTCCTCGCGCACCAGCGTGGCGAACTGCTCGGTGCTGCTGAAGTAGGGCTCGCAGCCGACGGCGGCCAGGCGCTCGCGCGTCTCGGGCATCTCGAGCACGCGGCCGAGCGCGGCGTGCACCTGCGCGACGATGGCCTTGGGCGTGCCCGCGGGCGCGAAGACGCCGTACCAGGGCGTGGAGCCGAAGCCCTTGATCGTCTCGCCGATCGTGGGCGCGTCGGGCAGGGCGGCCACGCGCTTCTCGTTGACGACGCCGAGCACGCGCAGGCGGTTGGCCTTGATGAAGGCGATGGACGAGGGCAGGCTCTGCACGCTCAACTGCACCTGGCCGCCGACGAGGTCGTTCACGGCCGCGGCGGCGCCCTTGTAGGGCACGTGCGTGAGCTCGATGCCGGCGGCCTTGCCGAGCATCTCGCCGATGAGGTGGTTCAGCGTGCCGTTGCCGGCCGAGGCAATCATGAACTTGCCGGGCGCGGCCTTGGCCGCGGCGACCAGCTCGCTGACGTTACGTGCCGGGAAGCTGTTGTGGGCGACCAGCACGTAGCCGGCCGTGGCCACCGGGGCGATGGGCTCGAAGTCCTTGACCGGGTCGAAGCCGGTGCTCTTGTACAGCGCCGGGTTGATGACCTGCGCGCTGTTGGCGGTGAGCATCAGCGTGTAGCCGTCGTTGCGCGCCTTGGCCACGGCGGCGGTGCCGACGTTGCCGCCCGCGCCGACGCGGTTCTCGACCACGAAGGTCTGGCCCATGACCTCGCCGAGCTTCTGCGCGATGACGCGCGCGATCGCGTCGTTGGCGCCGCCGGCGGCCTGTGGCACCACCAGGGTGACGGGCCGGCTGGGGTAGCGCTCCTGCGCGGCGGCGGTGCCGGCGGCCAGGGCGATCAGGCTGGTGGCGAACAGGCGGCGTGCGAGGTTCATCGGGTCATCTCCTGGGTCGTTTGGACGGTGTGGCAAGTCCGTGCCTGCGGGCGGATCACGCGCTCCCTGGGAACGGCGGGTGGATTCTGCGGCGCCGGGCGCAGGCGAGGAATGACCGGGTTGCGACGCCAGCTTTCGCGGAACGTGAAAGCGCGTCGAGGCGCTGCCCGCGCTGCCGGCGGGCTGATGCCCGGCGGCGTGTCAGCCGCCCGCGGGCGGCGGCGGCACGCGCCGCAGCAGGTGCTCCAGCAGCAGCCGCACGGGGCGCG
>CAIRBF010000281.1 GCA_903876715.1 uncultured beta proteobacterium | reverse complement strand
GACATCCGGGTGGGCCTTCTCGATCTCGTCGAGCAGCAACACAGCGTGCGGCTTCTTCGTCACCGCCTCGGTCATGAGGCCGCCCTGGTCGAAACCGACGTAGCCGGGGGGCGCACCGATGAGGCGGCTCACTGCATGACGCTCCATGTACTCCGACATGTCGAAGCGGATGAGCTCGATGCCGAGGATATAGGCGAGCTGCTTGGCGACCTCGGTCTTGCCCACACCCGTCGGGCCGCTGAACAGGAAGGAGCCGATGGGCTTGTCCGGCTTGCCCAAACCCGAGCGAGCCATCTTGATGGCGGCCGCCAGCGCGTCGATTGCCGGGTCCTGGCCGAAGACCACGTTCTTCAGGTCGCGATCGATTGTTTTCAGCTTGTTGCGATCGTCGCTCGAGACGCTGGCTGGCGGAATACGCGCAATCTTGGCGACGATGTCTTCGACTTCGGCGCGGGTGATGGTCTTCTTCTGCTTGTTCTTCGGCAGGATGCGCTGCGCCGCGCCAGCTTCGTCGATGACGTCGATGGCCTTGTCCGGCAGGTGGCGGTCGTTGATGTACTTGGCCGAGAGCTCGGCGGCAGCCTGTAGCGCGCCCAACGCGTACTTGATGCCGTGGTGCTCCTCGAAGCGCGACTTCAGGCCCTTCAGGATCTCCACCGTCTGCTCGACCGAAGGCTCGACGACGTCGATCTTCTGGAACCGACGCGACAACGCTGCGTCCTTCTCGAACACGCCGCGGTACTCGGTGAAGGTGGTCGCGCCGATGCACTTCATCGCGCCGCTGGAAAGCGCCGGCTTCAGCAGGTTGCTCGCGTCCAGCGTACCGCCGGACGCCGCACCGGCGCCGATGAGCGTGTGGATCTCATCAATGAACAGGACCGCGTTCGGCTGCTCCTTGAGCTGCTTGAGGACGCCTTTGAGGCGTTGCTCGAAGTCGCCGCGGTACTTGGTACCAGCCAACAGCGCGCCCATGTCCAGAGAGTAGACCACCGAGCGCGAGAGCACTTCGGGTACATCGTTCTGCGTGATGCGCCATGCCAGGCCCTCGGCAATCGCGGTCTTGCCGACACCCGCCTCGCCCACCAGCAAGGGGTTGTTTTTGCGCCGCCGGCACAGCACCTGGATCACGCGCTCGACCTCGTGCTCGCGCCCGATCAGAGGGTCGATCTTTCCGTCGCGCGCCAACTGATTCAGGTTTTGCGTGTACTGGTCCAGCGGGGAAGCCTTGCCCTCAGACGCCTCTTCCTTGTCGCCGCCCTCTTCTCGCGTCGAGCCTTCGCCAGACTTGGCCGGTTCGGGCGGCTCGCTCTTGCGGATGCCATGGGCGATGAAATTGACGACGTCCAACCGCGTCACACCCTGCTGGTGCAGATAGTAGACAGCGTGGGAGTCCTTCTCGCCGAAGATCGCCACCAGCACATTCGCGCCGGTGACCTCCTTCTTGCCGCTGCCGGTGGACTGCACATGCATGATCGCGCGTTGAATCACGCGCTGGAAACCGAGAGTCGGCTGCGTGTCCACCTCCTCGGTGCCGGAAACCGTGGGTGTGTTCTCCTTGATGAAGGAGGTCAGGCTCTTGCGCAGGTCGTCGATGCTCGCGGCGCAGGCGCGCAGCACCTCGGCGGCCGAGGGGTTGTCCAGCAGGGCCAGCAGCAGGTGCTCGACCGTGATGAATTCGTGGCGTTGCTGCCTGGCCTCAACGAAGGCCATGTGCAGGCTGACTTCAAGCTCTTGCGCGATAATGCGGCCTCCATCAGGCATTGCAGAGGATGCTGGTCGCGGCGCGCTGCCGCAAGAACCAGCTCGACCTTCGTCGCCGCTACGTCCCGGGTATAGACCCCGCAGACGCCGCGTCCCTCGTGGTGGATCTTCAACATGATCATCGTGGCCGTCTCGACGTCATGGTGGAAGTACTGCTGAAGCACGCGGATGACGAATTCCATCGGCGTGTAGTCGTCGTTGAGCATGACGACCTGGTACATCGACGGCGGCTTGGTGCGCGCCGTCTGCCTCTCCACTACCGCGGCACCGTGGTCACCGCCGCCTGGCGGCACCGGGCTGGGCTTGGACGGATCCACTGGGCGAGAGGGCATGGTTGATTCTATGCACAGCCGTCAGGTGCGCCGTGCTGGCGGGGGCTTGGATTCATGCTGGCGACACATCTTGAAGCAACGCGCGGGCCAAGCGGACCCTCGGCCATGAAAAAAGCCCCAGCCAGGTCGCCGCCGGCAGGGGCTCGGAGGGCACGGGCGCCATGATGGCGCCCGGCTGTCAACAACACACTGGCAGGAACCGTCAGATTTACATGTGGTCGATCATCACCTGCCCGAAGCCGGAGCAGGAAACCTGGGTAGCGCCCTCCATGAGACGGGCGAAGTCGTACGTCACCTTCTTGCTCTGGATCGCGCGCTCCATCGAGGAGATGATCAGATCGGCCGCAGCCGTCCACCCCATGTGACGCAGCATCATCTCCGCCGAGAGGATCTCCGAGCCCGGATTGACGTAATCCTTGCCGGCGTACTTCGGCGCGGTACCGTGCGTGGCCTCGAACATCGCCACCGTGTCACTCAGGTTGGCGCCCGGCGCGATGCCAATGCCACCGACCTGTGCCGCAAGCGCGTCCGAGACGTAGTCGCCGTTCAAGTTCAGCGTTGCGATGACCGAGTACTCGGCCGGACGAAGCAGAATTTGTTGCAGGAAAGCATCAGCGATCGAGTCCTTGACGGTGATTTCGCGCCCCGTCCTGGGGTTACGGAACTTGCACCACGGCCCACCATCGATCGGTTCGGCACCGAACTCGCGCAGCGCGAGCGCGTAGCCCCAATCGCGGAAGCCACCCTCGGTGAACTTCATGATGTTGCCCTTGTGCACCAGCGT
>CAIRBF010000280.1 GCA_903876715.1 uncultured beta proteobacterium | reverse complement strand
GCCACCGTCGTCATGGCGATGGCGTCGTCGGACAGCAGGCGGATCTGCCCGCCCGCGCTCGCCACCGCGGCGTCCACGGTCAGGCTCGCATCCGTGGGCTCGGTGGTTTCCCGGGCATGAACGAGGATGTCACCAGCGGCCCAGATGCCGTCCGTGTCGGTGCCCCCGCGGATCGTCACCGCGCCGTTGGTCGTCTTCAGGACGAGTTCAGCGCCGCTGAGCAGGTCCTCCTGGGCGTCGTTCGACGCCGTGGTCGTCGCATCGGCATGGACGCGTTGGACGACCATGCTCACGCCATCGACGGCCACGGCATCCAGTTCGTCGACGAAGGTCGAACCCGACTGGCTGCGGGTGCTCAGGACCGCAGCCTCGGTGTCGATCGCGTTCTGCGCCGTCCCGATGGCACCGGCAGCGCGCACCAGCACCCGGTCCGCCTTCAGATCGGCATGGCTGTTGCCGCCATCGACAACGTCCGCCCCCAGGGCCGTGACGCTGACACCCGCGGCGCTGTCGACGCCGCCCAGCGTCACGCTCTGCGCTGCGCGCACGAGAACATCACCGTTGACCGCCGAGATCCGGCTGCCGTCGGCCATCGTCAATGAACCGCCGAGCGCGTCGACAACGAGGGTTCCGGACCCGGAGGTCTTCACGTCGGCACCGCTCGCCAGGTCAATGCTGCGCGCGGCCACGGTCGTGATGTGGCCACCAGCGCTGCGCACATCAGCGGCGGCCTCGGCCACGATGTCCGTGCCCGCGCCGATCGCCTCCAACAGCACATTGCCGCTGCCGTGCGCCACCACCGCCGCATCCGTATCCAGGTCCGTCGTCGCCGTGCCCTCGCGCAGCGTGATCGTGCCCGCCGTCGTGCGGATCACGATGCTGCCGTTGGCGCCATTGGCGCTCGTCGTCACCACGTCGCTCTGCGTCGTCTCGGTGCTCGCGCTTGTGGTCGCGTTCGGCGCCACCGTCTGCACGGATACCGCCTTCGTCGCGTCCACCAGGCTCACCGCGTCGCCGATCAACAGCGCGTCGCTCTCGCGCACGTTCACGCCGTCCGAACCCCGCACCCACGCCGACAGCACACCCACCGTCGTCTCGATCGCGTTCACGTCCCGGCCCAGGCTGTTGCCCGCCAGCATGCCCAGGCCCTTGCCCGCGTCCACCCGCAGACCCCGCGCCACCACGTCCACCGTCGTGTCGTCGGCCTGCGCCGTGACCGCGTCGCTGTCCAGCACCGAGCCCGGCGTCGTGATCGCCACGTTCGCGTTGCTGGCCGTGATCACGCCGATCGTCACCTGGTCCAGCACGTCGTTGCCCGCCGTGATCCGGATGTCGCCGTCGACCGTGTTCAGCGTCGCATCGGCGGCCATCGTCAGGCTGCCCGTGCCCGCCACCACGTCCAGGCTGCCTGCGCCCGTCGTCGTCACGTCCACGCCGGCCTGCAGGTCTGTCGTGCGTGCCGCCTTCAGCGTGAGGTGTCCCGTGGTGCTCTGCACGTCCGCGTTCGCCTCGGCCACAAGGTCCGTGCCCGCACCGATCGCCTCCAGCAGCACCTTGCCGCTGCCGTGCGCCACCAGCGCCGCATCCGTGTCCAGGTCCGCCGTCGCCGTGCCCTCGCGCAGCGTGATCGTGCCCGCTGTCGTGCGGATCACGATGCTGCCGTCGGCGCCATTGGTGCTCGTCGTCACCACGTCGCTCTGCGTCGTCTCGGTGCTTGCGCCCGTGGTCGCGTTCGCCGCCACCGTCTGCACCGACACCGCCTTCGTGGCGTCCACCAGGCTCCCCACGTCGCCGATCACCAGCGCGTCCGTCTCGCGCACGTTCACGCCGTCCGAGCCCCGCACCCACGCCGACAGCACGCCCACCGTCGTCTCGATCGCGTTCACGTTCTGCGCCAGGCTGTTGCCCGCCAGCACGCCCAGGCCCTTGCCCGCGTCCACCCGCAGGCCCCGTGCCACCACGTCCACCGTCGTGTCGTCGGCCTGCGCCGTCACCACGTCGCTGTCCAGCACCGAGCCCGGCGTCGTGATCGCCACGTTCGCGTTGCTGGCCGTGATCACCCCGATCGTCACCTGGTCGGACACACCGTCACCGGCCGTGATCCGGATGTCGCCGTCGACCGTGTTCAGCGTCGCATCGGCGGCCATCGTCAGGCTGCCCGTGCCCGCCAGCAGGTCCAGGCTGCCCACGCCCGCGGTGCTCACGTCCACGCCCGACCTCAGGTCGGTCGTCTGCGCCGCGCGCAGCGTGATGTGGCCCGCCGTGCTCTGCACGTCCGCGTTCGCCTCGGCCACGATGTCCGTGCCCGCACCGAGCGCCTGCAGCAGCACATTGCCGCTGCCGTGCGCCCGCACTGCCGTCCCGGCGATGTTCAAGGTGGTGCTCTGCCCGTTGTCCGGCGCGCCACCGTCCTGGAGGGTGAGGCTGCCGGCGCTGGTGCGGATCACGATGCTGCCGTTGCTGCCCGTGGTCACCACGTCGCTGCGGATGTCTTCGGTTTGAACCGAGGTGACCGCGCCGGCGTCGACCCGGTTGACCGCCACGCCCACATCGCCCACCGTCAGGGCGTCGGTCTCCAGCAGGAAGACGCCGCCGGCGCTCACGCGGGCGCTCAGCGTGCCGACGGTGGTTTCCAAGGCATTCACCCCGGTCGCGATGCCGGTGGATGCCGTCATGCGCAAACCGGCCGCGCGCACGTCCACATACTGGTCGCCGCCGTCGAGGATCGAGCCACTCCCGGCCGTGATCCCGACGTTCCCGGACGTCAGCACGCCACCCAACGTCACGTCCACCGCCGCTTGCAGGCGCACGTCGCCGCTGCCGCCGTCGAACAGGCTGCCGTTGGCCATCGTCAACTTGCCCCCGATCGCCTGCACGTCGATCGTGCCTGCCCCACCGCTGTGGATGTCGGCGGTGCCGGTGAAGGTGACATCGCGCGCCGCGATCACGCTGACGCTGCCGCTGCCGGTGAGGATGTCGGCGTTCGCCGAAACATCCCTGTTCACACCCTCGGCCTGGATCAGGACGTGACCCCCGCCATCTGCGCCCACGGCGACGTCGTTCACCGGATTGCTGCCCGGTCCTGGCGCGGTGCCGTTGCTCAAGGTGATCGAGCCGTCCACGGTACGCAGCACGACGCTCCCGCCGCCCGACGTCGTGAGCACATCGCTCTGCAAGGCATCCGTCTGCAGGCCAGTCGTTGCGCTGCTCGTCACACGGTTAACGGCGATGGCAGCCACATCCCCCACCGTCAGGTCATCAGCCTCGGCCACGAAGACTCCGCCACCACCGGCACGCGCAGTGAGCGTGAGCACACGGGTCTCGAGGTGGTTCAAGGCCTGGCCCACGCCGGCACCCGCATTGACTCTCAAGCCGGCCGTGGTGACATTGACGACACTGTCGTTCGGCGCATCGGCATCGAGCACGCTGCCCGCGGTGGCCGTGATGCCGACCCGGCCGTCGGCGAGCTCGATCCGGCCCACCGTGACGTCCTGCCCCGCGACCAGACGAGCCCGCGCAGCGGTGCCGGTGCTGGTGATCAGGCTCGAAGCACTCTGGGTGATGGAGCCCGACGCCTGGATGTCGATGCTGCCGCTGGTCGCTGAAGCAGCCGCCGCCGTCTGGAGCACGGTGGCACCGTTCAGCGTGACATCCCTGGAAGCCAGGAGGCTCAGGTTGCCGCTGGTGCTGACGATGTTGGCATTGACAACGACGTCACTGCTGGCGTTGCCGGCGCCGACCCCGGCCTGCACCAGCACGTTGCCGGTCCCGTGGGCACTGACCGCCGCGACGTCTGTCGGGTTCGTGGTCACCCCAGGCGCCGTGCCGTTGTTCAGCGTGATGCTGCCCGCCGTGGTGCGCAGCACGATGCTGCCGTTGTTGCCCGTGGTGCGGACATCGGACTGGGTTTCCCCGTCCATCGTCGACAGCGGATCGTTCACCGGGGTGGACGTCCCGTCCTGGAGCACGCGGCTGACGACGACCGTGACGTCATCGACAGCCAGGTCGCCGGTCTGCAGCACGAAGATGCCGCCGTTGCCTGCGCGCGCGCTCAGGGTGCCCGCTGACGTCTCCAGGTCCCGTGTCGAGCCGCCGATGAAGTCGCCAGCCCACAGCCGCAGGCCCGAGGCCGTGATGTCGAGGTCGCTGTCGTTCGCCGCGTCGGCGTCCGACACGAAGCCGGTCGTGCTCTTGACGCTGACCTGGCCGCTGGTGAGCACGATGTCACCGACGGTGACGTTGCCCTGCGCCAACAGGCGGGCCGTCGCGAAGGGGCCCGAACTGGAGATCTGGCTGTCCTTGTGCTGGATGATGTCGCCGCCGATGGCCTGCACATCGATGCTGCCGCTGCCCGCCCCCGTGCTGGAGCTCAGGATGTCGGCCTGTGCGCTCAACGAAACGCTGCCTGACGCGATCACGCTGACGTTGCCGCTGCCGCTGACGATGTCGGCGTTGGCGATCACGTCCTTGACGACGCCCTGCGCCTGCACCAGCACGTTGCCCGAGCCGTCCGCGCTCACCGACGCCCCCGGGACACCCGCACCGGCCGTCGACGCAGTCCCGTCACCGAGCGTGATCTCACCCGCCACCGTACGCAGCACGACCGAGCCGTTGCTGCCCACCGCGGTGAACACATCGCTCTGCTTGGCGTCCCGGCTGGCCGTGGTCGACGTTGCCGCGCCGCTGCCCACCCGATTGACGCTCACCTCGACATCGCCCACCGTCAGGTCGTCAGCCTCCAGCACAAAGATTCCGTCGCCGGCCGCCCGCGCGCTCAGCGTGCCCACCGTCGTCTCCAGGTGGTTCACCGTCTGGCCGATCCCCACCGCTGCCCACAGCCGCAGCGATGCAGCGGTCACATCCTGATCCGCATCGTTCGTCGTCACCGCATCGGCGTCAAGGATGGTGCCCGTGTTCGCGGTGATGCTCACCTGGCCGGTGGTGAGTTCGATGTCACCCACTGTCACGCTGGTGCCGGCCCACAGCCGCGCCGTGGCAGACGCGCCAGCACTCACGATGCGGCTCGTCGCATCCTGCGTGATCGAGCCCCCCGTGGCCTGAACGTCGATGCTGCCGTTCGTGGCCGCCGTGCTCGAGGTCAGGATGTCGGCCTGTGCGCTGAACACCACATGGCGGGTCGCCACCACGCTCACGTTGCCGCTGCCACTGACGATGTCTGCGCTCGAATGGACCGTCACGTCGCTCGTCGTGTCGCCCGAGCCCACACCCGCCTGCACCAGCACGTTGCCCGTGCCGTGGGCGCTGACCGCAGCGCCTGCGATGCCCGCACCAACCGTCGTCGCCGTCCCGTCGTCCAGCGTGACGCTCCCGGCCGTCGTTCGGACCACGATGCTGCCGTTGTTCGATACGGTGAACACGTCGCTCTGCTTGGCGTCGCTGCTCGCCCCGGTCGACGTCGCCGCGTCGCTGCCCACACGGTTGACGCTCGCAGCGACGTCGCCCACCGTCAGGCCATCGCTCTCCAGCACGAAGATCCCGCCGCCGGCCGCCCGCGCGCTCAGCGTGCCCACCGTCGTCTCCAGGTGGTTCACCGTCTGGCCGACACCCGAACCCGCCCACAGCCTCAGGCCGCTGGACACCACGTTCACCGTCCCGTCCTGCGCGGCATTGCCCAGGCTCTGCGCATCGACGATCGAGCCGCTGGTGGCCGTCAGGCTCACCATCCCGCTGCCGTCCGCGGGCGTGGCGCTGGCCGCCGTCGTGATCTCCCCCACCTGCATGCCCGCGTCCGCCAGCACACGGATCGCCCCGTTCGTGCTGCCGAACACGCTGTCGGCCGCCATCACGACGTTGCCGCCGTTGGCCG
>CAIRBF010000279.1 GCA_903876715.1 uncultured beta proteobacterium | reverse complement strand
GCATCACCCGCGTAGTCGACCTCGAGCTCCTCCATCGCCTCTTCCTGCTCGGCGTTGCTCGAGCCGATGCGCAGCGTGCCGGGCTCGATCTCGATGCGCACCCCCTTGAACTTCTCGCTCGTCAGGATGGCTGCACGCTGCAGGCTGGCCAGCAGCGGCTCGCGCCCCAGGGTCAGCGAATTGCGGTGGTTCTTCGGGATCACCCGGTTGAAATCGGGAAACTTGCCCTCGACGAGCTTGGTCACGAAGTCCATGCCGCCAAAGGCAAATCGCGCCTGGTTCTGCGCGAAGCGCATCTCGATCGGGCTGTCGTCGACCTTCAACAGACGTTGCAGCTCGAGCACAGTCTTGCGCGGCAGGATCACCTCCTGGCGCGCGGGGACCTCGCTCTCGAGCGCAGCCTGTGCCAGCGCAAGGCGGTGCCCGTCCGTGGCCACCAGTGTCAGGCTTCGGCCTTCGGCGATGAAGAGGATGCCATTGAGGTAATAGCGGATGTCATGCACCGCCATCGCGAAGTGCACCTGGTCGATCAGGGTCTTCAGCGTCTTCTGCGGCACCGCGAAGACGGGGCCCAGGTCTGCGCTCTCGGTGACGAGGGGGAAGTCCTCCGCGGGCAAGCTCTGCAGCGTGAAGCGGCTCTTGCCGGCCTGCAGCGTCAACCGACTGCCGTTGACGGCGAGCGAGACCATCTGCTCGGCAGGCAGCGAGCGCAGGATGTCGATCAGCTTGCGGGCACCCACCGTGGTGCTGAAGGGGCCTTCGCCGCCCCCGAGCTCGGCCGTCGTGCGGATCTGGATCTCCAGATCGCTCGTGGTCAGCTCGAGCATCGTTCCCTGTTTGCGCAGCAGCACATTGGCCAGTACGGGCAAGGTGTGCTTGCGTTCGACGATGCCTGCCACCGACTGGAAGGCCGCAAGCACCTGCTCCTGGGCTGCCTTGAAGACGATCATGATGTTTGAAATATCAAGGTGGTGGTAGTGGTAGGGAGCCCGCTGGGCTGGGGAAAGGTCGATTTTCGCTGAAAACTCAAGGATTTAACTGCCACTGCGCCCTGTGGACAGTGCACCCGCAGGTGAGACCGCGATTGGGGACAACAACGCATCGGCGACGGCGGCTGTGGACAAGAAGGCGGTTGTCACGGATTTCTCCACAGCCTTGTCCTCGTGCCCTAGCCCTTGAGGGTTTGCTCCAGCACGTGCAGCTGCTGGTTCAGTTCGGTGTTCTTGCCGCGGTCAGCGCTTACCTTGCGCACGGCATGCAGCACCGTGGTGTGGTCACGCCCGCCGAAGAGCTCGCCGATCTCGGGCAGGCTCTTCTTCGTCAGCTCCTTGGCCAGGTACATCGCCACCTGGCGCGGGTGCGCGATGCTGGCCGGCCGCTTCTTGCTGTACATGTCGGCGACCTTGATCTTGTAGAAGTCGGCCACGGTCTTCTGGATGTTCTCCACGGAGATCTGGCGGTTCTGGATCGACAGCAGGTCGCGAAGCGCCTCGCGCGCGACGTTGATGTGGATCTCCGTGTGTGTGAAGCGCGCGTAGGCCAGCACCTTGCGCAGCGCGCCCTCGAGCTCGCGTACGTTGGCGCGCACGTTCTTGGCAATGAAGAAGGCGACGTCCTCGGGCATGTGCGCGCCCTCGGCCTCGGCCTTGCGGATCAGGATGGCCACGCGCATCTCGAGCTCGGGCGGCTCGATGGCCACCGTCAGCCCGGCATCGAAGCGCGAGGTCAGGCGCTCATCGATGTCGGCCAGCCCCTTGGGGTAGGTGTCGCTGGTCATGATGATGTGCGCGCGCTTGGCCAGCAGGGCTTCGAAGGTGTTGAAGAACTCCTCCTGGGTGCGCTCCTTGCCGGCGAAGAACTGCACGTCGTCGATCAGCAACAAATCCAGCGAGTGGTACTTGGCCTTGAGCTCGTCGAAGGTCTTGCGCTGGTAGTTCTTGACCACATCGCTGATGAACTGCTCTGCATGCAGGTACAGCACGCGTGCCTGCGGTCGGTCACGCAGCAGCTGGTTGCCCACCGCGTGCACCAGGTGGGTCTTGCCCAGGCCCACGCCGCCGTAGATGAACAGCGGGTTGTACATGACGCCCGGTGCGCCAGCCACGTGCAGCGCCGCCGTGCGTGCCATCTGGTTGGCCCGTCCAGCCACCAGGGTGTCGAAGGTGAGCGCGCTGTTGAGCTTGTGCTGCGTCGCCGAGGGTGGCAGCGGGAGGGTGTGTACCGCGGTGATGAGGGTGTCGGCGCTGTCGACCTCGACAGTCGGTGCCGTCTGCGGCGCGTTGCCCGCGGCCGCCGATGGGCGCCGCAGGCCGGCGGGTGCCTCGCGCGGAGCGAGCGTCAGTTCGAGATGAACCGGCTGTCCGGACACCTCGGTAAGCACGGATTCGATGCGGTGTGCGTACTGGCTGCGGATCCAGTCGAGCTTGAAGCGGTTGGGCACGCGCAAGGCTACCCGCGTGCCTGCGCCGTCTTCCAGCACGTCCAGCTGGGGCGGCGCCAGAGGGCGGATCCAGGTGTTGAACTGCTGTGGGGGCAGTTCGGCAGCCAGGCGTTCGCAGCCCAGCGTCCAGAGGTCGGTCGTCATTGTGGAAAAGTCGGGCGGTCCGGTTGCCGCCGAGGGCGCTTTGCGGTGTTGCAACTCGTAGTTGTCCACAATCCGGTGCCTGCCGTCAATGCCCGGGAAAACCACGTAGCGTCGGCCAAGTATTTGAGTCTGAATGGCTTTTTGCTATGATCGCCGGTTTTCCGAATCAAAGCCGAGTTCTGCCATGGCCATGAAGCGCACCTACCAGCCCTCCAAGACCCGCCGCGCCCGCACGCACGGCTTCCTGGTGCGCATGAAGACCCGCGGCGGCCGCGCGGTCATCAATGCGCGCCGGGCCAAGGGTCGCAAGCGCCTGTCCCAGGTCTGAGGCATCCGCTCGCTCGGTCAGCGCCAGCGCATTCGTCGCGCGCGTCGGCTCCAATACCACCCATGATCGGCCGTCTCTTGCAGGCTGCCGATTTCCAACGGCTGCTCGCCACTCCCCCGCGCGGTCGAAGTGCGCATTTCCTGCTGCATCACTTGGTAGCGGTGCCGACGCGGCCGGCCCGAAGGGTGCCCGTTTGCCTGTCAGAAACGCAGCCGCAGGTCGCTCCAGTGCCGTCTGACGAAGGCCGTCAAGGCCCCGGGACAGGCGCGGATTCCAGGTTGTCCACAGGCGATGCACTCAAGCTTTCGCCATCTGTGGATAACTCAATTCCCGGGTGTTGGCTCGGCTGTGTCGTGCCGAAGCGACATGCTCGCCGCTCGGTGACGCGCAGCATGCTGAAGCGACAGATGCGCGCGGCCGCGCAGCGCCACGAAGGCGGTTTGGCGCACGGGTTGTGGCTGGTGCGCCTGCGCCAGGGGTTTTCGGTCGCCCAGTTTCAATCGGCCGATTCGATCGCCTTGCGCTCCGTCGCCCGCGCGGAACTCGATCGTCTGTTCGGGCAGGTAGCGGCTTGAAGTCCGCGCTGCGTTGACAAGGGTGTACCGATCGTGACCAGAGTGTGGTCCCGCGTGACCGACCTGCCTCGCCAGGGCTTGCTCTTGCTGGTGAGGGGCTACCGCCTGCTGCTCAAGCCGTGGCTCGGCAACGCCTGCCGCTTCGAACCGACCTGCTCGCAGTACGCGCTGACGGCATTGGAGCGCCACGGCGCCCTGGTCGGTGGCACGCTGGCGGCCGGCCGGCTCCTGCGCTGCCATCCCTGGTGTGAGGGGGGATGCGACGCAGTGCCCGCTAAACCACCGCGGCTGTTCACCCGTTTCGGGCTGGGTTCGGGCCCTTCCCTTCACAATCGCGCCGCCGCCAGCTCGGGCCGCGTGCAGGCCCCCCAGGACTTCCAGGAATCGTCTTCATGACCGACATGCGCCGCACCCTTCTGTGGGTGGTTTTCACGATGTCTCTCGTCCTGCTGTGGGACGCATGGAACAAGCACACGGGCCAGCCCTCGATCTTCGGTGGGTCTGCGCCCAAGCCCGCTGCAACAGCCCCGGCTGCCAACGGCACGCCGCCGGCCGCGTCAGCCCCGACTGCGGCGGTACCCGCGCCGGTAGCGACGCCACCGGCAGCGGGCGTGCCTGCTGCCACGGGCGCGCCGACCGCGGGCGTTCCCGCTGCCCAAGGCGCAGCCAGCGAGAAGGTCGTCATCACGACCGACGTCGTGCGGGCCACCTTCGACGCCACCGGCGCCAGCCTGGTTCGGCTGGAGCTCTTGAAGTACGCCGACCAGGCGGACCCGAACCGCCGCGTCACGCTGTTCGACCAGAGCGCCAAGCGCCTGTACCTGGCGCAGGCCGGCTTGATCACGGGTCAGGCCGGCGTGGCCCTGCCCAACCACCTGACGGCGATGAAGGTGGTCAGCGCCGAGCGCGAACTCGCTGCTGGCGCGCAGCAACTGCGGCTGCAGTTCGAGTCCCCGGTCATCGATGGCCGCCGTCTGGTGACCACCTACACCTTCAAGCGCGGTGACTACGTCGTCGACGTGAAGCATGAGGTCTTCAACGACGGTACAGCACCGGTGAGCCCGCAGCTCTACCTGCAGATCGCGCGTGACGGCAACCCGCCTGAGGGCGAGTCCTCGTTCTACTTCACTTACACCGGCCCAGCCGTCTACACCGACAGCCAGAAGTTCACCAAGGTCGACTTCAAGGACATCGAGAAGAACAAGGCTACGCACGAAAAGTCCGCCGACAACGGCTGGATCGCGATGGTCCAGCACTATTTCGCCTCGGCCTGGCTGCTGCCGGAGAAGACGCAGCGCGAGTTCCGCACGGCCAAGGTGGCTGACAACCACTACACGGTGGCGATGGTCATGCCCCTGGGCGAACTCGCACCCGGCGCCAGCAAGGCCTTCGAGTCGCGCTTGTTCGCCGGCCCCCAGGAGGAGCGCAAGCTTGCAGCGCTCGCGCCTGGGCTGGAACTGGTCAAGGACTATGGCTGGTTCACCATCCTGGCCAAGCCGCTCTTCTGGCTGCTCGAACAGATGCACACGCTGCTCGGCAACTGGGGCTGGGCCATCGTCGCGCTGGTGCTGCTGCTGAAGGCTGCCTTCTATTGGCTGAACGCCAGTGCCTACCGCTCGATGGCGAAGATGAAGGCCATCAACCCGCGCGTCATGGAGATGCGCGAGCGCCTGAAGGACAAGCCGCAGCAGATGCAGCAGGAGATGATGCGGATGTACCGCGAGGAAAAGGTCAACCCGCTGGGCGGCTGCCTTCCCATCGTCGCGCAGATGCCCTTCTTCATCGCGTTGTACTGGGTGCTGCTGTCCAGCGTGGAGATGCGCAACTCCTCTTGGCTGTACATCAGCGACCTGGCCCGGCCGGACGCACTGCTGGGCACCATTCCGTGGATCAACCTGCCGGTGGGCCTGCTGCCCATCCTGATGACGGGCTCGACGCTGCTGCAGACCTGGTTGAACCCCACGCCTCCGGATCCGCTGCAGGCAAGGCTGATGTGGATCATGCCGCTGGCTTTCTCCTTCATGTTCTTCTTCTTCCCCGCGGGTCTGGTTCTGTACTGGCTGACGAACAACATCCTGTCGATCGCGCAGCAGTGGTACATCAACCGGAAACTGGGTGTGAAGTGAGCGGGCGCTGACGTTCTTATCCGCCGCGGCATCGGTCCGCCTTGGAACGGGGCCCGGCGCGATGCAAGATTCTTCTCAAGTTTCCTGCGGCCGCGGCCGATAAGCTGATGATGCGGGTGACCCGGTTCACACAGACCGGCTCGGGAGCAAGGTGCGCAGGGCCCCAAAGCCTGCGCCCTCTCCACCCGCGCCATACACCCCAGCGGGCATGGCGTCCAGCCCGCGTCGGCCCAGGCATATGCGCTTGCGCCGGGCACGGCGCCGCAGCGTAGGGCCATGAGCCCTGCCCCGCCGCTGGCCCGCCAGGGCGACTCCATCGTCGCCATCGCCACCGCCCCAGGCCGGGGCGCGGTGGGCATCGTGCGCGCCTCGGGGCGCGACCTCGCGCCGCTGGTGGCCGCCGTGTGCGGCCGCGCCCTGGCGCCGCGCCATGCGACCGTGCTGCCCTTCCTGGGGGCCGACGGTCGCTCGCTGGACCAAGGCCTGGCCATCTACTTCCCGGCGCCGCACTCCTACACCGGCGAGGACGTGCTCGAACTCCAGGCCCACGGCGGCCCCGTGCTGCTGCAGCTGCTGCTGGCGCGCTGCCTGCAGGTGGGTGCGGTCATCGGCCTGCGTCTGGCCGAGCCGGGCGAGTTCACGCAGCGTGCCTTCCTGAACGACAAGCTCGACCTGGCCCAGGCCGAGGCCGTGGCCGACCTGATCGACGCCAGCACCGAGGCCGCGGCGCGCTCGGCCGCGCGCGCGCTCGCCGGCGAGTTCTCGCAGCGCGTGGACGCGCTCGCGCAGCGCCTGCTGCAGCTGCGCATGCTGGTGGAGGCGACGCTGGACTTCCCGGAGGAGGAGATCGACTTCCTCGAGCAGGCCAACGCGCGCGGCCAGCTGCGCGCCATCGACACCGCGCTGCGTGCCGTGCTCGCCGCCGCGCGCCAGGGCGCGCTGTTGCGCGAAGGCCTGCGCGTGGTCATCGCCGGGCAGCCCAACGTCGGCAAGAGCAGCCTGCTCAACGCGCTGGCCGGGGCCGAGCTGGCCATCGTGACGCCGATCCCCGGGACCACGCGCGACCGCGTCAGCGAGTCCATCCAGATCGAGGGTGTGCCCGTGCACGTGACCGACACCGCCGGCCTGCGCAAGGACGCCGAGGCCAGCGACGAGGTCGAGCGCATCGGCATCGGCCGCAGCTGGGAGGCGATCCGCGGCGCGGACTGCGTGCTCTTCGTGCGCGACCTCACGCGCGCCGGCCGTGACCCCGCCTACGACGCCGCCGAGCGCGAGATCGCCGCCGGCCTGCCGCCGGGCATGACGGTGGTCGAGGTCTGGAACAAGGCCGATGCGCTGGACGGCGAATCCACTCCGGCGCTGGCGATACCGCCTGGACCGGACGCAGCCCGCCCGGACGAAGCGCCCGTGGCCCCCGAGGCCCTGCGCCTGTCGGCCCGCACCGGCGAGGGCCTGCAGGCGCTGCGCGAACGTCTGCTCGAGGCGGCCGGCTGGCAGGCCGCCCCCGAGGGCGTCTTCATCGCCCGCGCGCGCCACGTCCAGGCGCTGCAGCGCTGCGCCCTGCACGTGGACCGCGCTGCCGCCCACCTGGACACCCCCGCCCCAGCCCTGGACCTGCTGGCCGAGGAACTGCGCCTGGCCCACCAGGCCCTGGGCGAGATCACTGGGGTGGTCACCGCGGACGACCTGTTGGGGGAGATCTTCGGGCGGTTCTGCATCGGGAAGTGATCAACCGCTCCCGCGCAGCCCGCCCTCACTCCACCCGAGGCGCCAGACTGTCCAGTGCTTGTTTCCAGCGCAGCCGCGCGGCGCGCTCGCGCGTATGCAGGTCGGCAACCTTGTCCAGCTGCAGCTTGTGCGGCGAGCCTTGGCGCAGGGTCTGGTCGGTGACGGGTGCTGCAGCTTTGCGCAGCGCTTCGACGACATGTCGGCGTCGCGGCTCGCCAATCGCCAGTACGAGCGCCTTCCCAGTGGGCGATTCGGCCCAGTGACGCACCGG
This sequence comes from uncultured beta proteobacterium, assembly GCA_903876715.1. Lineage (GTDB taxonomy): Bacteria > Pseudomonadota > Gammaproteobacteria > Burkholderiales > Burkholderiaceae_C > Rubrivivax. The sequence goes on along the minus strand of CAIRBF010000279.1, from coordinate 10,081 downwards.
CAGGCAGTCGGCGCAGGCGCAGACCCATTCGATGCCGCGCATGGTGTGGTCGTCGGGCGCGCTGGCAGGGTGGTCGAGCGCGGCCCGCAGGCAGGCGAGGGTGCGCGCGCGCAGCGGCACGTCCGCTGGGTACTGGGCCGCGGCCGCACCGGCCGCTGCGACCAGGGGTGCCAGTTCTATGGGCGGGTAGAGCTTCGGGCGGTCGGCCACGTGGTCGAGCAGCCGCACCAGATGCCCTTCTGCCCCGGGAAGGGTGCGCAAGGCCGCCGCCAGCGCGCAGACGTCCTGCACGGTATTGCTCAGCCCTGCTAGGCGCCCTGCAGGCGTCTCGTCGGCTCGAAGCCGGTCGGCACGTGCCAGCGCGTCGAGCGCATACACGCCCATTGCCCGGTCCAGCAGGGCCCGCGCCAGGCCGGCGGAGAGGCCGGCGCGGACGAAATCGGCTGCCGGATCCGGCCAGAGGCCGCTGCGGCGTCTCCCATCCGCGGCTGCCTCGGTGCGTGCCGCCCAGCCAGGCGCCCGCGCTGCACGCTGCGCCCAGCCGTCCCACAAGGACTGCAGCCATTCGGCGCCGCGGGCGGCCTGCAAGCACGCCAGGGCCGGCACGTCGGCAGGGGTGAAGGCCGCCGGCTCGAAGCCCGCCATCAGGGACCGTGCCGCGTCCGCGTCGGGCAGCGCGGCGGCGATGTCGGCGCAGGCACCCAGGCGGTCGGGCTCCTGAGGCTGCCCTTCAGGCGCCATCAGGTCGCGAAGCCGCGCGTGACGCCGCGCCAGTTCGTCAATCTGGCCCTTGCTGCGTGCGAGCGCCTGCAGCTCCGCCAGCACCCCGGCGGGGTCGCGCTGGAAGCGGCTGCGTTCGGCAGCCGCCGGGGACTGGATGACGAGCGCGGCGCGCCGGTACCAGTAGTCCAGCGTCTCGCCCCAGTTGCCCATGTAGCCTTCGTACTCCTCGTTGACGAGGTAAGCCTCGTCGGTGTCGCTGAAGGCGTGCAGGTCCTCCTCGGCCACGGTCAGCGCGTGGCGTGGCGCGATCTGGCCATCGGCGTCCACCCAGTGGTCCAGCGTGAGGCTGCTGTCGATCAGTTCGCCGGGCTCGGGCGCGCCGGCGGACCGTCCACCCCGGCTCCAGCCTTCCGCGGGCTCGGCGGTCCAGGTCTGGCGCAGTTCGGCCAGCGCCAGGTGCAGGCTCAAGCCCAGCGGGCGGGCCGCGGCGCGCAGCGCGGCCACGCGCTCGCGGTCGGGGCCCTTGAGGAGGTGCCAGCGCAGGCCGTGCTCGGTGTACTCGTGGTCCAGCAACAGAGCCCAGGGCCGCAGGCGGGGTTGCTCGTCCGGCCCGAACTCCGCGCGCAGCAGGTCTTGCAGCAAGGCGTCGGGCGGCGGATCCCCGCCCGGTCCGGTGGAGGCGGCGGCCGGCACCAAGAGGTCGAAGGTGAGCGCGACACGCCAGCCCTCCTCCACCGGCAGCACCTCGTGCCGGCAGTCGGCATAGAAGGCGCACCAGCGCAGTTCGCCGGCGGTGCCGAGTTGCTGCGACGCGAAGCCGAACTCGCCGCTGCCGTGGCGCACGCGCAGGAGCCCGCCGATGTGTGCCGACGGCCAGACCAGCACCAGCGTGCCGACCATGCCGTCGTGCTTCTCGGTGTCCTGGTGCGGCTTGAAGAACTGTCCCGGTCCGTAGACGAGCAGCGAGTGCAGGCGCGCTTCCAGCGGGCCGGTGCCGAGGGCCGCGCTGACCTCGCGCAGCAGCGCCTCGCGCTGCGCGGCCGGCCACTCCAGCGCGATGGCGTCGGCGCCGATCTCACCCGTGTGCCGCACCGAGGTGTCGAGCAGCGTGCGCTCGCCCTGTCCGAACTTCGCCGGGCGGCTGGCCTGGTGCAAACGGGCTGCGTCGGCAGCGGCGAGCGGCGCGCCGAGGGCGCTGTCCCAGCCGTCGATGCGCAGCCGCAGATCCAGCACAGGCTGTCGGCCTTGCGCCGCGAAGGCCGGGCCCTGTGCCGGCGTGATCTGGCCGTTGGTGGCGCTCGGCGCGGGTGACAAGACGGTGTGGAGCGCCTGCAGGCGCGCGAGCAGGGGGTGCAGATGCATGGCGGCCTCGGTGTCCGGTTCGGGGCGTGCGCATTCTGCGGCCGCTCCGCGTGGCGGCGGCGTGGTCGCGCGCGCAAACCGATGTGCGATCATCAGTCGCGTCTGGATCTCCCGGTCAGTCTCGGAACCCTCTTTGCCGACATGCAATCCCTGAAGATCATCTGCCCGAACGGACACCTCGGTTTCGCGCCCTTGCGCCCGGCGAGCTTCCTGCTCGGCGTCGAAGCGGGCCCGGACATCATCGCCGCCGACTCCGGCAGCGATGACGTCGGCCCGGTGCCGCTGGGCACCGACACCTCCACCAGCCCGGAGGGCTGGCAGCGGCACGACCTCGAGCAGATGCTGCTGGCCGCGCGCCGCCTGCGCGTGCCGATGATCATCGGCTCGGCGGGCGACACCGGCTCGAACAGCCGGGTCGACCTGTACTGCAGGATCATCCGCGAGCTTGCCGCCCAGCACCGCCTGCCGCCGTTCAGGCTCGGGTGGTTCTACTCGGAGGTCAGCGCCGAGCGCGTGCGCCAGGGCCTGCGGGACGGCTCGGGGGTGCTCGGCCTCGAGGGCTTCGCGGACCTGACCGACAGCGAGCTCGACGCGACCTCGCGCATCGTCGCCATGGCCGGTGTGCATCCCTACCGGCGGCTGCTGGAGATGGGCGCCGACGTCATCATCGGCGGGCGCAGTTCCGACGCGGCGCTGTTCGCCGCGCCCGCGCTGCACCATGGCTTCTCCGCCGACCACGCCTACTACCTGGGCAAGGTGCTGGAATGCGCCTCGTTCTGCGCCGAGCCCTATGGCGGCAAGGAAACCGTCCTCGGCGAGATCTCGCACGAGGACGTGCGCGTCACCGCGATGCACCCGCCGCAGCGCTGCACCGTGGCCTCGGTGTCGGCGCACGCGATGTACGAGCGCTCCAACCCCTACGAGGAATTCTTCGCCGGCGGCCGCCTGGACATGACGAGTTGTCATTACGAGCAGCTCGACGAGCGCACCACGCGCATCACCGGCTCGCGCTTCGTGCCCGACCAGCAGGTCCGCGTGAAGCTGGAGGGTGCGGGCAAGGTCGGCGAGCGCTATGTGGGGCTGTGCGGCATCCGCGACCCCTACACCGTCGCCCACGTGGACGAGGTGATCGCCTGGGCGCGCGAGCAGGTGCGGGCCCGCTTCGGCGACAGCGGCTACGAGCTGCACTACAACGTCTACGGCCGCGACGGCGTCATGGGCGACCTGGAGCCTCTGCGCGACCGCCCCGGGCACGAACTGGCCATCCTCGTCCAGGGCGTGGCGCCCACGCGCGAGGTGGCCGAGGAAGTGGCCATGATCGGCCTGCGCCAGATGTTCTACGCCCGCCTGCCCGACGTGAAGGGCACCGCGGGCTCGGTGTCCTTCCCGCTCGACGAGGTGCTGCAGGCCAGCCCGGCCTACCGCTGGACGGTGAACCACACCCTGGCCGTGGCCGACCCGATGGAACTCTTCCCCACCTTCGTCGAGCAGGTGGGATCGTGACGGAGCCAGTGATGACGAATACGCAGCCCCTGAAGGACCTCGCCAAGACCATCCGCAGCAAGAACGCGGGCGTCAACAAGATCACCTTCGACATCATCTTCCGCGAGCGCGCGGCCTACGAGCGGGTGCGCCGCTCCGGCGTCGTCACGCGCGAGGCGATGGCCGCCCTCTACCGAATCCCGCCCGCGCGCATCAGCGACTTCGTCGAGTACGACCCGGGGCTGGCGATCAAGTTCACGATCTTCCGCCTGCGCCCGAGCGGCAGCCCGGGCGACGGCGACATCTTCGGCGCGCAGCAATACGCCCCGCTGCTGGACCTGCAGATCCCGGCCTGAGAAGGAGACCCCGATGAGAACGAACCTGAGCACCTTGACACGCCGGGCCTTGCTGGCCGCGGTCACCATGGCCCTCGGCCCGGCCTGGGCTGCGGAGGCCATCCCCTCGACCGTGCGGTTGGTCGTGCCCTTCGCCCCTGGCGGCAGCAACGACGTCATCGCGCGCGCCGTGGCGCCGCTGCTGGGCCGGCGCCTGAACACCACCGTCATCGTCGAGAACAAGCCCGGCGCCGCCGGCTCCATCGGCGCGGACTTCGTAGCCAAGGCGGCGAAGGACGGCGCGACCCTGCTCGTGACGTCCTCCACGCTCGTCACCTCGGCGGCGACGATGCCCAAGACGCCCTACGACGTCACGACTGCCTTCGCGCCCGTGGCCTTGCTGGGCCAGGGCCCGATGCTGGTGGCGGTCTCGGCCGCCACCCCGGTGCGCACCCCGGCCGAACTCGTCGCCGCGGCCCGCGCCCGGCCCGGCGCCCTGAACTACGGCACCGCGGGCGTCGGCTCGATCGCGCACATGAGCTCGGAGATGCTCAACGACGCCGCGCGCATCCAGACGACACACGTGCCCTACAAGGGCGCGGCGCCCGCGCTGCTGGACCTGGCGGCGGGGCAGATCAACATGATGATCTCCAACTACTCGTCCTTGCTGCCGCAGATCAAGGCGGGCCGCGTGCGCCCGGTGGCGGTGACCTCCGCGCGGGCGAGCGAGGCCTTCCCCGACTTGCCGCCGATGCAGGTGGCGGCGCCGGGCTTCGCGGCCGAGATCTGGGTCGGTGTCTTCGCCCCGGCCGGCACTCCCGCGGCCCTGGTGCAGCGCTACAACCGCGAGCTCAACGAGATCGCGCGCGCGCCGGAACTCAAGAACCTGCTGGAGTCCGACGGCGCGCTGCCCACCCCGCTGTCGCCGGCCGAGGCGGCGCAGCGGGTGAGGGACGACCTGGTGATGTGGAAGAAGATCGCGAGCGAGAAGAACATCGTCACTGACTAGCCCGCGGCCAGGCCCGCGCGCGCCGCGCAGGCGCGCGCGCTCAGGCCGGGCTGGCGTGCGGCCCCAGCTTCAGCAGCCGCATCGCGTTGTCCTTCAGGATCAGCGGCTTGACCCGGTCCTTGAAGCCGGCCTCGTCGAAGTCCTTCATCCAGCGCTCGGGGGTGATGAGCGGGTAGTCGCTGCCGAAGAGCATGCGGTCCTTCAGCAGGGTGTTGGCGTACTGCACGAGCTGGGGCGGGAAGTACTTCGGGCTCCAGCCCGACAGGTCGATCCAGACGTTGGGCTTGTGCAGCGCCAGGCTCAACGCCTCGTCCTGCCAGGGCCAGCTCGGGTGGGCGATGACGATCTGCATGTCGGGGAAGTCGATCGCCACGTCCTCCAGCAGCATCGGGTTGCTGTTCTGCAGCCGCAGGCCGCCGCCGCAGCGCATGCCGCTGCCGATGCCCGAGTGGCCGCTGTGGAAGATGGCCGGCAGCTTGTGCTCGGCGATGACCTCGTACAGCGGCCAGGCCATGCGGTCGTAGGGCAGGAAGCCCTGCACCGTGGGGTGGAACTTGAAGCCGCGCACGCCCTGCTCGGCGATCAGGCGCCGCGCCTCGCGCGCACCCATCCTGCCCTTGTGCGGGTCGATCGAGCCGAAGGCGATCATCATGTCGGCGTTGGCGCGCGCCGCCTCGGCGATCTCCTCGTTCGGGATGCGGCGCCGGCCGAGCTGGCTCTCGCTGTCGACGGTGAACATCACCAGGCCGAGACGACGCTCGCGGTAGTAGGCCACCGTCTCTGCGATGGTGGGCCGGCGGTCGGAGCCGAAGTACTTGTCGGCCGCGCGGTCGTACTCCTCGCCGTAGTTGTCGAAGGGGTTCCAGCACGACACCTCGGCGTGGGTGTGGACGTCGATCGCGATCAGGTCGTCGGTTTTCATGGCTCTGGCGCGGGGCGGTCGGACGCCGCCTGGGCGTGCCCGCCTATTGTGCGGCGGCGTCCCTGGGGCGCGCGCGCAGAAGAGCGTCGCGCCCGAGGACCTCGGCGCGGCTTGACGATGGCGCAGCGATTCGGCGCAGCCTTGCGTCGGAATCTACGCCCGCCATGCCGGCAGCCGCCAGCCCAGGCGCAGCGCGAGCATGCGGCTGCCGCCCGTCACCAGCAGCGTGGCCAGCGTGACGAGCCAGGCTTCGGTGCCGGCGTGGGCGAGGCCCACGTGCACCCAGCCGCCGGCGAAGGCGCACACGGCGTAGGGCCGGTGGTCGCGCAGCACGGCAGGGATCTCGTTGCAGACGATGTCACGCAGCACGCCGCCGAACACGCCGGTGACCACGCCCATCAGCACCGCCACCAGCGCCGGCATGCCGGTTTCGAGCGCCACCTGCACGCCGGTGGCCGTGAACAGGCCCAGGCCGAGCGCGTCGGGCCAGAGCATGGCGCGCTCTGTCGGGGCGAAGTGGCGCTGGCGCATCACCGCCATCACCGTGATGCACAGCAGCAAAACGCCCCACAGCAGCTCGACATGGCGCACCCAGAAGAAGGGGCGCTGGTCCAGCAGCAGGTCGCGCAGCGTGCCGCCGCCGAAGGCCGCGAGCACGGCCACCACGCACACGCCCACCGCATCCAGGCGCTTGCGCGCGCCCTCGAACACGCCTGAGAGCGCGAAGGCCGCGGTGGCGGCCACCTCGATGACCAGTCGCAGGGTCTGGGCGAGCGGAAGGTCGGGGATCACCGGGAGGATTGTCGGCCTGGCGCACCGGCGCAGCTGGTCCCGCGCCAGCGCGCTGGCGGCCTGGCCAGGCCCGCCTCAGGCGCGTGAGAGCGCGCCCGCCGTCACCGCCGCGCGCCGTGCCTCGACGCCGACGAAGGCGAAGTCGACCTCGGGCTCGAGGCCCGAGACGATGCGCGCGATGCTGCGCCCCGAGCCGCAAGAGTGCGTCCAGCCCAGCGTGCCGTGGCCGGTGTTCAGGTACAGGTTGGGCAGCTTCGAGCGCCCGATCAGGGGCACGTTGCTCGGCGTGGCCGGGCGCAGGCCGGTCCAGAACTGGGCCTGCGTGGTGTCGCCGGCGCCCGGGAAAAGCTCCTCGACGCGGCGCACGATGGCCTCGCAGCGCACGCGGTTCAGGTCGCGGTCGTAGCCGTTGAGCTCGGCCGTGCCGGCGATGCGCAGGCGGTCGCCCAGTCGCGAGAACACAAGCTTGTACTCGTCATCCGTGAGGGACACCTGGTGCGCCATGCTGGCATCCTTCACCGGCATCGTCACCGAATAGCCCTTGGCCGGGTAGATCGGCAGCCTGATGCCCAGCTGCTGCGCATAGAGGGGCGAGAGGCTCCCCATCGCGAGCACATAGGCGTCGGCCCGCAGGCGCTGGAAGCGGCCCTCGCTGTCGGTGGCCTCGACGTGGTCGATCCCGCCGCCGGCTTCGCGCAGCGCTGTCACCGTGTGGCTCATCAGGAACTCCACGCCGTCGGCGCGGCAGCGCTCCACGAGTTCGCGTGCAAAACGGTTCGCATCGCCCGACTCGTCCTCGGCCGTGTAAGTGGCGCCAGCCAGCTGCGGGCGGATGTGTGCCAGCGCAGGCTCGATGCGCACGGCCTCGTCGGCCGAGATCACGCGACGGTCGCAGCCCAGCGCGCGCATCTGCGCGGCGGGCGCCTCGGCGCCGTCGAACTCCTCCTGGCTCGTGTAGAAGTGCAGGATGCCCTGCGTACGCTGGTCGTACTCGATGCCGCGCGCGGTGCGAAGTTCCTGCAGCATCTCGCGGCTGTAGGTGCCCAGGCGCACGATCTGCTCGATGTTGTGGCGCGTGCGCGCCGGCGTGCACTCGCGCAGGAAGGCCAGGCCCCACAGCCACTGGCGCATGTCGGCGCGCACCCTGAAGAGCAGCGGGGCGTCTTCCTGGCCGAGCCACTTCAGCACCTTCAGCGGCGCGCTCGGATTGGCCCACGGCTCGGCATGGCTCACCGAGATCTGGCCGCCGTTGGCGAAGCTGGTCTCCGCCGCCGGCGTGGCCTGGCGGTCCACCACCGTCACGTCGTGGCCGAGCTGGCGCAGGTAGTACGCGGAGGTGACTCCGAGCAGGCCGGCGCCTAGAACGATGACCTTGCTCATCGAAAACTCCTCATGCCTGTCGGCGGTGTGGGGGGTGTAGGCGACGCGCGGCGGTGCTCAGAGCGCCTCGAGCTTGATGCTGCGGGCGATGGTGCGGAAGCGGGCCGTCTGGCGCTCGAACTCCTTCTGTGCATCGGCCGGCCCCATCATCGGAGGCACACGCCCGCCCAGCTCCTCGAGCTTCTTGCGCGCCTCGGGGTCGCCCATGGCGGTGGCCAGGTTCCGGCTGAGCGCCGCCACCACGGTCTCCGGCGTGTCCTTGCGCACGAAGTAGCCCGTCCAGGCGTCGAAGGCGAAGTCCTTGAAGGCTTTGTGCTCGGTGATGCTCGGGTACTTCTCCAGGAACTTGGCCTCGGGCTTGCCGGGCTGGGCCATCGTGGCAAGCACCTTGAACAGGCCCTGGTCGACGAAGCCGGGCAGGCGCGAGTCGACGACGAAGAAAGCCACGTCCACCAGGTTGCCGCCGAGGTCCTGCAGCGCCGGCGCCAGGCCGCGGTAGGGCACGTGGTTCATCTGCACGCCCAGGGTGTGCGCGAAGCTCGCGCCCACGAAGTGGTAGAGCGAGCCAACACCCACGCTGGCATAGGTCAGCGGCTTGCCTTCGGCTGAAGCCTTCTTCGCCAGCGCCACCAGCTCGTCGATGTTGCTGGCTGGCAGGCCCTTTCGGGCCAGCACCGCCATCGGGAAGCTGCCGATGACCTGCACCATGCGCCAGTCCTCGGCCTTGTACTTGACCGCTTGCAGCGCCATCGGCGCGAGGATGAGTTCGTTCGGTGAGCCCTGGTAGACGATGCTGCCATCGGCCGGGGCATTGAGCACCTTCTGCGCGGCAATGGACCCCGACGCGCCGCCCAGGTTGTCCACGATGACCATCTGCCCGGCGGCCTTGGCAAGGGGCTTTTCGACCATGCGGGCAATCACGTCCGACAGGCCGCCGGCCGGGTAGGGCACGAGCAGCGTGACCGGCTTGAGGGCAGTACCTTGCGACCAGACTGCGCCGGCGGCGAGTGCGATGGTGGTGGCGATGGCCGCGCGGCGGCCGAGGCGGGCATGCGAGAGGCTCATGATGTAGGCTCCTTCCATTCCGGGCTCGAGGCGACAGGCCCAGGCCATCGGTGCACCGCAATGTAGGAACGCCCCGGCAAGTCGTCCAATGCATAATTAGATGCAATATGATGCATTTTCCGCATCAAATGGCCGGACCATGACCCTCGTCCAGCTGCGTCACCTGATCGCTTTGGCCGACACAGGCTCCTTCAGCCGCGCCGCCGAGCGCGTGTTCCTGACGCAGCCGGCACTGTCGCGCAGCATCCAGTCCCTGGAGGATGAACTGGGCGCGACGCTCTTCGATCGCATCGGCCGGCGGGCCGAACTCACGCCCATGGGGCGCGACATTCTCGAGCGCGCGCGCCTGCTCGTGCTCGATGCCCAGGACCTGCAGGATCGTGCACGTGCCACGGCGCTGGGGCGCATGGGCAAGCTGCGCGTGGGCATGGGGTCGGGGCCGGCCGCGCTGCTCATGACACCGCTGCTGCTGCAGGTGGCGGCCACCCGCCCGCAGTGGCGCGTGGAGGTGGCGCGCGGCGCCACGGAGCTGCTGGCACAGCGTCTGCGTGCGGGAACGCTTGACGCCCTCGTGGTGGACTTGCGCTCGCTGCCCGGAGACGACGGCCTGCAGATCGAGCTCGAGCGCGAGCTGCGCGGGGCCTTCATGGTGCGCCGCGGCCATCCGCTGGCGCGCCGGCGCCGGCTGCGCTTCGAGGAGCTGCGCGCCTACCCGATGGCGGGCATTCCGCTGTCGGCCGAGGTGGCCAGTGCGCTCGTGACCCTCTACGGCAGCGCCGCCCACCCCGAGCAGGCATTGAGCGTGCGGGGCGAGGACATCGTCAGCCTCGTGGAGGTGGTGCAGCGCAGCGATGCGGTGCTGCTGTCGATCCGAGCTGCCGCGCCGGACCTGGTCGAGCTGCCGCTGGACCCCCCGATGACGGTGTCGGCCAGACTGGGGCTCGTGACCCTGGCGCGCCGCACCGCTCCGGCCTCGCTCGAGGTGTTGCGCGAGCTGGCGGCACGGCTCAT
>CAIRBF010000278.1 GCA_903876715.1 uncultured beta proteobacterium | reverse complement strand
GAAGAAGTAAGGGCCGAGGCTCTCCTCAGCCCCGTTTGGCGGCGGGGTTGGAGCCTCAACCCCGCCAGTACGCTGAACCGCCGTAGGTGTGCCTGAGGAAGTCGATCCACAGCCGCACGCGCAGCGGCAGGTGGCGCGCGTGGGTGAACACCGCGTAGATGCCGTTGGGCGGCGCCGCAAAGTCCGCCAGCACCACCTGAAGGCGCCCCGAGGCCACCTCGGAGGCCACCTCCCAGGTGCTGCGCCAAGCGATCCCCAGGCCTTGCAGGCACCAGTCGTGCAGCACCTGCCCGTCGCTGCAGTCCAGGCGCCCGCGCGGGCGCAGGTGCGTGACCGCGCCGTCGACCGCGAAGGCCCAGCCGCGCGACTGGCTCGCGTCCGAGCTCAGCGTCAGGCACTCGTGGCGCATCAGCTCCGCGGGGTGCTGCGGCACCCCGGCGCGCTGCAGGTAGGCCGGCGCGGCCACGCACTGCCGGCGGTTGTCCGCCAGGCGCACGCTGACCAGGCGCGAGTCAGGCAGGTCGCCCACACGCACCGCGCAATCGAAGCCCTCGTTGACGATGTCGACAACGCGGTCGGACAGGTTCAGCGACAAGCTGACGTCGGGGTGGCGGGCCAGGAACTTCGGCACCAGCGGCGCGACATGGCGGCGCCCGAAACCCGCCGGCGCGGTGACGCGCAGGTGACCGCTGGCCTTGACACCACCAGCGCTGACGCTGGCCTCGGCGCTGGCGAGTTCGGTCAGCAGGCGCTGGCAGTCCTCGAGAAAGGCGCTGCCTTCGTGGGTGAGCGTGATCCGGCGTGTCGTGCGCACCATCAGCTTCACACCCAGGCGCTCCTCGAGCGCGTCGATGCGCCGGCCGATGACCGCCGGGGCCACGCCCTCGGCCAGGGCCGTGGCCGTCAGGCTGCCCTTGGTCGCGACGGCGACGAAGGACTCGAGCTGCTTGAGCTTGTCCACCCCCGGGATTGTGCGCCCCCGGTGCGATTAGTGCGATTTTTTGCACGGATCTCTGCAATCCAGTCGAGGTAGTCCGCAATTGGGTATCGAATACAGTTCCGGAATCGCAACGAGGATTTCGCCCATGACTGCCCGCACCCCCGTCCATGGCCTGCAAGTGGCCACCGTGCTGAAGGACTTCGTCGACCAGCAGGTGCTGCCCGGCACCGGTCTGGAGGCTGACGCCTTCTGGAAGGGTTTTGCCGACATCGTGCACGACCTGGCGCCGAAGAACGCCGTGCTGCTGGCCGAACGGGACCGCCTGCAGACAGCGCTCGACGGCTGGCACGCCAGGCACCCGGGCCCCATCCGCAACATGGCGAAGTACCGGGCCTTCCTGGAGAAGATCGGCTATTTGGTGCCGGTGCCGGGCAAGACGAAGGTGACGACGAAGAACGTCGACGACGAGCTCGCCCGCCAGGCCGGCCCGCAGCTGGTGGTGCCGATCACGAACGCGCGCTACGCGCTGAACGCGGCGAACGCGCGTTGGGGCTCGCTGTACGACGCGCTGTACGGCACCGACGCCCTCAGCGAAGCCGATGGCTGCGAGCGCGCCGGCGCCTACAACCCGCGCCGCGGCGCGAAGGTGATCTCCTACGCGCGCCACGTGCTGGACCGCACGGCCCCGCTGGCCGGGCGCAAGGCCTCGCACGTGGATTCCACCGGCTACCGCATCGAGGGCGGGGCCCTGGTGGTGACCCTCAAGGACGGCCGCCAGGTGGGGCTGAAGAAGCCGGCGCAGCTGGTGGGCTGGCAGGGCGAGGCGGGCGCACCGTCGTCGGTGCTGTTGGTACACCACGGCCTGCACCTGGACATCCGCATCGACCGAGGCACACCCATTGGCGCGGCCGACCCCGCCGGCGTGTCCGACCTGGTGGTGGAGGCCGCGGTGTCGACCATCCTCGATTTGGAGGACTCGGTCGCGGTGGTCGATGCGCAGGACAAGGTGCTGGGCTACGGCAACTGGCTCGGCATCCTGAAGGGGACGCTGACAGAGCAGGTCACCAAGGGCGACAAGACGTTCACCCGCGGGCTGAACCCCGACCGCGTCTACCAGGCGCCGGCTGGCGGCACGGTGACCTTGCACGGGCGCTCGATGCTGTTCGTGCGCAACGTCGGCCACTTGATGACGAATCCGGCGGTCCTGTGGGGCGCCGAGGGCCGCGAGATCCCCGAGGGGATCATGGACGCGGTGATCACGACGACGATCGCGCTGCACGACCTGAAGGGCCTGGGCGCGCCGGGCATCCGCAACAGCCGCGCCGGCAGCGTCTACATCGTCAAGCCCAAGATGCACGGGCCGGCGGAGGTGGCCTTTGCCAGCGAGATCTTCGGCCGCGTGGAGCAGCTCCTCGGCTTGGCCGACGGCACGGTGAAGCTGGGCATCATGGACGAGGAGCGCCGCACGAGCGTGAACCTGCAGGCCTGCATCGCCGCGGCGGCGCACCGGGTGGCCTTCATCAACACCGGCTTCCTGGACCGCACGGGCGACGAGATGCACACGGCCATGCAGGCCGGGCCGATGCTGCGCAAGGGCGACATGAAGACCACCGAGTGGATTGCCGCCTACGAGCGCAGCAACGGGCTCACCGGCCTGGCCTGCGGCCTGCGCGGGCGCGCCCAGATCGGCAAGGGCATGTGGGCCATG
>CAIRBF010000277.1 GCA_903876715.1 uncultured beta proteobacterium | reverse complement strand
GCGGTGGCGCGTATCGTCGCCACGGCACAGCGCATGAACCCCACCCATGGCATCACCGGGCTTCTGGTGCACGGCGGCGGCATGTTCTTCCAGTGGATAGAGGGTCCTCGCGACAAGGTCACGAGGCTCATGGAGTTGATCCGCCGCGACCCACGACATGAGTCGGTGGTCGTGTTGGGCGAGACCGAGGAAGTGCGCGAACGGCTGTTCCCCGACTGGAGCATGGAACTGGTGGCCCCCGGCGACGTCCGCCCGGTGCTGCAGGACGCGCTGGCCAGCGCCAAGGATGCGAAGAGCACGGCGGCGCTGTGTCTGATGCTGGCGCAGTTCGATGCGGACGGGCTGGGCCACGGCGCAACAGACGTGTGATGCCGGCGCTGGACGGCCGCTCCAGGTGCGGCGCGCCTGGCTGCCGCTTCTTCTGTGCGTCTGCACGCCGCGCTGCCTGCAAGCCTGGGTGCGGGCCGGGCTGATCTTCAATGCGGTGCGATGCTTTGGGAGGGCCGTCCACTCGTCAAGGCGCAACGGGTCCGAGTCCGTTGGCTGGCTGCGGCGCATTCCTTGCCCTGGCCTAACATCGCGCCTGCGCGGTCACCTTCGGCCAAGCCTTCAGGACACCCCCCATGACATACAAGATGGCGTTGATCGGCCTGGGCATCATGGGCCGGCGCATGCTCGACAACGTGCGTCAGCATCCTGCGTTCGAGGTGAGTGGGGTCTGGGACCCATCCGAGACGGCGACGGCACAGGCCCGCGAGGCGTGGCCGCAGGTGCCTTTGGCTGCCAGCGCCGAGGCGGCGATGCGGGGCGCGGATGTCGTGTATCTGGCCTGCCCGCCGGGCCCGCGCAAGGCGTACGCGCTGGCCGCAGCGGCCGCAGGCCGGGCTGTGTTCATGGAAAAGCCTCTGGGCACGGACAACGCGGCCAGTCGCGACCTCGTGGAGCGGCTGCGCGGCGCTCCGCGGCCGGCCGTCGTGAACTTCACCCAGGCGTCGTCGCGCGGCTTCGAGGAACTGCGGCGCGCCATCGATGCCGGGCAGACGGGTGAACTGCTCGGCATCGACATCGTCGTGCAGTACCCCGCCTGGCCGCGCGCCTGGCAGGTGGAGGCCGACTGGCTGCGCTACCGCGAGGAGGGTGGCTACACGCGCGAGGTGATCTCGCACTTTCTCTTCCTAGCCGGTCGCTTCCTGGGGCCGCTGCGCCTGCGCTGGGCGGCGCCGCGCTACCCCGACGGCCCCGGAGGCGCGCAGCTGTGCGAGCTGGACATGCTGGCGCGGCTGGAGACGGCCGACGGCCGGCCGGTCACGGTCATGGCCACCACCGGCGGGCGGCAGCCCGACCGGCAGGAGGTGACGGTGCGCGGCGCGCGCCTGAACCACCAGTTTCGCGAGTTCAACCAGCTCTGGCGCTCCGACGGCGGGCCCTGGGTCGAGGTCGTCGACTGGAGCACGGGCGAGGACCCGCGCCGCAGCGCGCTGCAGCGCCAGCTCACCCAGGCCGACCTGTGGCTGCAGGGCCGGCCGCACCTGCTCGCCACGGCCGAGGAGGCCTTGGCGGTGCAGGAACTGGTGGAGGGGATGCTGGCGGGGGAGGGGGGCGGCTCTGCGTGAAGGAGCGTCGGACGGCGGGTCGGCTCGAGCGGCGCTCCAGATCGTTTCGAGACCCGAGGAGCCTTGCGCATGCTGAACGATGACATCCGCGCCTGCGCCGAGCGCGCGACGCTGTGCTGGCTGGCGACGGTGGACGCCACCGGGCAGCCGAACGTCTCGCCCAAGGAGATCTTCGCGGTCTTCGATGAGGCCCATCTGGTCATTGCGAACATCGCCTCGCCGACGAGCGAGCGCAACATCAGTGCTGGCGCTCGCGTTTGCGTCAGCTTCGTCGACATCTTCGTCCAGAAGGGCTGGAAGGTCGTCGGTCAGGCTTGCCATGTCGGCCGGCAGGCCGCCGACCACGCGCACTGGGGGGCGCCACTGGTCGCGATGGCCGGGCCGCGCTTCCCCCTCCACGGCGTGATCGTCGTCCGCGCCACGGCGGTCGAGCCCATCGTCGCCCCGAGCTACCGCCTCCACCCGGCCGAGACAACCGAGGCCTCGCAGGTCGCCTCGGCCCTGCGCGCCTACCGGGTCGAGCCGGCGACGGATTTCTGGCGCGGGCGTTTGCCGGGCTCCTGAAGAGCGGCCGGCCTGAGGGTGCAGCCTGACCGATTCATCCGGCCGGTTTGCCTGGCACCTGCGGGTGGGCCACCATCGGGTTGCCGGACGCTCCTGCAACACAATCCTCCGTCATGGTATCGACCCCCCGCATCCTCCTCACCGGCTTCGAGCCCTTCGGCGGTGACCCCGTCAACCCGAGTGCCCTCATCTGCCAGGCGCTGCGCGGCCAGCGTGTGGCGCACGCCACCGTGCACGCGGTGGAACTGCCCTGTGTTTTCGGGGGCGCGCTTCAGGCGCTCGACGAGGCGCTGGCCGCAAGCTCGCCGGTGCTCGTGCTCGCGCTCGGGCTGGCGGCCGGCCGCGGCGAGATCTCGGTGGAGCGCGCGGCGCTGAACATCGACGACGCGCGCATCCCCGACAACGCTGGCGCGCAGCCGGTGGACCTGCCCGTGGTCGCGGGCGGCCCGGCGGCCTGGTTCAGCACCCTGCCGATCAAGGCCATCGTGGCGGCGCTGCGCCAGGCCGGCCTGCCCGCGGCGGTGTCGCAGAGCGCCGGCACCTTCGTGTGCAACCACGTTTTCTACGGCCTGCAGCACCGGCTCGCCGGCACGGGCGTGCGCAGCGGCTTCGTCCACGTGCCCCTGCTCGACACCCAGGCGGCGGCACACCCGTGCCTGCCGACGCTGCCACTGGAGGCCCTGGTGCGCGGGGTGCGCATCGCGCTCGAGGTGGCGCTGACGCACGCGGGCGCCGACGCCCGCGTCACGGGCGGCGCCGTCGCCTGACCGGATGCCGTTCCTTCGCACGCCCTGCCCAGGCACCACACGTCGAGAGCCTGGTCTTCAGCCCCTGTCCCCTTGCGGTAGAGGGGTGGGGGAGAGGGGGGAACTCCGAGACCGTGGCGCTCATGTCCCCCAACCTCTCCCCCGCCAGGGGGGAGGGGAACCAAGCCCGCGCTCCACTTCATGATCGACCGCCACGCGCTGCGCCTCATCACGCCCGCCCTGGGCGTGCTGGCGCGCGCGCTTGCGCGGGCCGGGGTGAGCGCTGACGCGGTGACGCTGGCGGGCTTCGCGCTCGGCATGGCCGCGGCGGTGGCGATCGCACTGCAGGCCTGGGGGCTGGGGCTCGCGCTGATGCTCGCCAGCCGCCTGTGCGACGGCGTCGACGGCGCACTCGCGCGGCAGACGCAGCCCACCGACCGCGGGGCCTTTCTCGACATCACGCTGGATTTCCTGTTCTACGCCAGCATTCCGCTCGCCTTCGCCGTGGCCGACCCGGCGCGCAACGCGCTCGCGGCGGCGGTGCTGCTGGCCGCCTTCATCGGCACCGGCTCGAGCTTCCTCGCCTTCGCGATCCTGGCCGAGCGCCGCGGTCTTGCGCGCACCGCCGCCCCGAGCAAGGGCTTCTTCTACCTCGGTGGTCTGACCGAGGCCACCGAGACGCTGTTGGCCTTCGCGGCCATGTGCCTGTGGCCGCAGGCCTTCCCTTTGATTGCCGGCGTGTTCGCTGCGATGTGCGGGCTGACGGTGCTGACCCGGCTGGCGGCGGGTTGGCAGGCGTTCGGTTCGCGGTGAAACTCCGCGCATGAAAAGCAGCCGCTGGTTTGTGCTCGCCGCGCTTGCCGCGGTGGCGGCTGCGTTCTTCGCGCTCGACCTCGGCCGCTTCCTGAGCCTGGAGTACCTGCGCGGTGCGCAGTTGGAATTCCGCGCCCTGTATGGGACGCGACCGGCCCTCGTGGTCGGCGGCTACTTCGCGGCTTACGTGGCCGTGACCGCGCTGTCGCTGCCGGGCGCCACGGCAATGACGCTGCTGGGAGGAGCCATCTTCGGGTTGGGCGTCGGCACGGTGGTGGTGTCCTTCGCGTCCACGATAGGCGCCACGCTGGCGATGCTGACCTCGCGCCACCTGCTGCGCGGCGCTGTGCAAGCCCGCTTCGGCGCGCGTCTGGCCGAGGTCGACCGCGGCATCGCGCGCGATGGCGCCTTCTACCTCTTCACCCTGCGCCTCGTGCCGGTGCTGCCCTTCTTCGCTCTCAACCTGCTGATGGGCTTGACGGCCATGCGCGGCTGGACCTTCGCCTGGGTCAGCCAGCTCGGCATGCTGGCCGGTACGGTGGTCTACGTGAACGCGGGAACGCAACTCGCGCAGCTCGATTCGCTGGGCGGCATCGTCTCGCCCGGGCTGCTGGGCGCCTTCGCGCTGCTGGGTGTGTTCCCTCTGCTCTCCAGGCGGCTGGCCGGCATGGTGCGGGCACGGCGCGTCTACGCCCGATGGGCACACCGGCGGCCCAAGCGCTACGACCGGAACCTGGTCGTCATCGGCGCCGGCGCGGCTGGCCTCGTGACGAGCTACATCGCCGCCGCGGTCAAGGCCCGGGTCACGCTGGTCGAGGC
This sequence comes from uncultured beta proteobacterium, assembly GCA_903876715.1. GTDB lineage: Bacteria > Pseudomonadota > Gammaproteobacteria > Burkholderiales > Burkholderiaceae_C > Rubrivivax. Next base: position 3,069 of record CAIRBF010000277.1, on the reverse strand, counting down.
CCACCGCATGGGCGGCGACTGTCTGAACACCGGCTGCGTGCCGAGCAAGGCGCTGATCCGTACCGCCACGCTGGTTCAGCAGATGCGCCACTCGGGGGATTACGGTGTGGCGCGGGCCGACTTCACGCTCGACTTTGCGCAGGTGATGGCGCGGGTGGCGCGCGTCGTGCGCGAGATCGAGCCGCACGACTCCGTCGAGCGTTACCGGGGGCTGGGCGTGGACGTTCAACACGGCCACGCTCGCATCGTCGACCCCTGGCACGTGGAGATCCGGCATGACGACGGCACGAAGAGCACGCTGTCCACGCGTGCCATCGTCGTGGCCACGGGCGCACGCCCTTTCGTGCCGCCGCTGCCCGGGCTGGCCGAGGCCGGCGTGCTGACGAGCGACACGATTTGGTCACTGCGCGAGCTGCCGCGCCGGCTGGTCGTGCTGGGCGGTGGCCCGATCGGCTGCGAGCTGGCGCAGGCCTTCGCCCGCCTGGGTGCCCAGGTGACGCAGGTGGAGATGGCGCCGCGCCTGCTCGTGCGCGAAGACGTGGACGTCGGCGCCTTCGTGCGCGCGCGGCTCGAGGCCGACGGCGTGCGCGTGCTCACCGCCCACCAGGCTGTGCGCTGCGAGCGGGTGCCGCCTGTCGGCACCCCAGCGGGGCCCGACCGACCGGCGACGCCGGGTCCGGATCCGGTGTTGGAGGGGCACCCGGATGCGGCTGCCGGTCTCGGCCCCGAAGCCGGCGCCTGGGAACTCGTCGCCATGTGTGACGGCGCGGAGGTCCGCATCCCCTTCGACCGCGTGCTGTGCGCTGTCGGCCGGGTGGCGCGGCTCGAGGGCTTCGGGCTCGAGGAACTCGGCATCGCCACCGGGCGCACCTTGCCCGTGGACGAACACCTGCAGACGATCTATCCCAACATCCTGGCCTGTGGCGACGTCGCCGGGCCCTACCAGCTCACCCACGTGGCCGCGCACCAGGCCTGGTACGCAGCCGTCAACGGGCTGTTCGGCACGCTGCGCCGCTTCAAGGCCGACTACCGCGTCATCCCCTGGTGTACCTTCGTCGACCCCGAGGTCGCGCGTGTGGGCCTGAACGAGCAGGAGGCGCGCGAGCGTGGCATCGCCTTCGAGACCACGCGCTATGGGCTCGACGACCTCGATCGCGCCATCGCCGACAGCACCGCTCAAGGCTGGGTCCAGGTGCTCACCGAGCCCGGGCGCGACCGCATCCTCGGCGTCACCATCGTCGGCGCCCATGCCGGCGACCTGCTGGCCGAGTACGTGCTGGCGATGAAGCACGGCCTGGGGCTGAACAAGATCCTCGGCACCATCCACACCTATCCCACCATGGCCGAGGCCAACAAGTACGCCGCCGGGCAGTGGAAGCGCGCGCACCAGCCCCACGGCCTGCTGCGCTGGGTGCAGCGCTTCCACGACTGGAGGCGCGGATGAGCAGCCGCTTGCGGGCGCCCCGGCCGCCTATTGCCCTGGCCTTGCTCGCGCTGGCCGCTGGCCTCTCGGCCGTGGCCGGGCCGCTGCTCGCACCGTTGGGCGAGCCGCCCGCCTGGGTCTCGGCGCCGCTGCCGGCGCAGAAGTTGCCGCCCACGCGATTCGAGGTCACCGAGATCGATGGCCGGTCCGCCTTGCGCATCGCTGCCGACGGCAGCTACGGCAATCTGGTGCACCAGGTGCCCGCGTCTGCGGCAGCGGCGCGCACACTGCGCTGGCGCTGGCGCCTGGACGAGGCCATTGCCGGGGCCGACCTGAAGACGCGTGCCGGCGACGACGCCGCCGTCAAGGTCTGCGCACTCTTCGACCTGCCCGACGAGCGCATCCCCTTCGTCGAGCGGCAGTTGATGCGCGTGGCGAGGCTGGCCTCGGGCCAGCGCCTGCCGGGCGCGACGCTTTGCTACGTCTGGGCGCCGCTGACGGCGGCGGTCCAGGTGCTGCCCAATGCGCATACCCGTCGCATGCGCTGGATCGTGCTCCAGGGGCAAGGCGCGCCGCTCGGCCAGTGGCGTGAGGAGCGGCGCGACCTGCGTGCCGATTTCCTGCGCGCCTTCGGCGACGAGGCCACGGAGGTGCCGCCGCTGCTGGCGGTGCTGGTCGGTGCCGACGCGGACAACACGGGGGGTCGCGGCCGGGCCGTGCTGCAGGCCTTGGAGCTGGATCCGTGAAGCGTCTGGTCCTGCTGGGAGGAGGCCACGCCCACGTGTTCGTGCTGCAGGCGCTGGCGCGCGAGCCCCTGCCGGGTGTCGAGACCGTGCTCGTCACGCCGTCCGAGCGCCAGGTCTACTCGGGCATGGTGCCCGGCGTGGTGGCTGGGCACTACGCAGTCGACGAGGCTGTGATCCCGCTGCCGCCGCTGGTCCGCCAAGCCCGGGTGCGCCGGCTCCTGACGTCGGCGGTCGGGCTGGACGCGCAGGCGCGCCAAGTGCGTCTGGCCGACGGCAGCATGCTCGGCTATCACGTGCTCTCGGTGGCCACCGGCGCGGTGGCCGACCGCAGTGCCATTCCCGGCGCGCGCGAGCACGCGCTGTTCGTACGCCCGGTCGAACAATTCCTGCAACTGCTCGAGCGCCTGCGCGCGCTTTGCGCGGCAAGGCCTCTGGACATCGTCGTCATTGGTGGCGGCGCCGCCGGCTTCGAGCTGGCGCTCGGCCTGTCGCATGCGCTGGGTGAGAGCGCTGCAGCCATCGGCGGCGCCGGCGGTGCCCGCGTGGCCCTGGTCACGGGGGGCGGCGATCCTTTGGCGAACTACCCGCCGGGCGTGGTCGCGCGCGGTCTGCGGGCCTTGAAGCGCCACCGCGTCACCGTGCTGCGCAGCCCGTGCATCGGCATCGAGCCCGGTGCCGTGATCCTGGAGCAGGGCACGCGCGTGGCCTGTGATGCCCCGGTCGTGGCCCTGGGCGCCGCCGCTCCGGCCTGGCTGCAGGGCTGCGGCCTTGCGCTGGACGAACGCGGTTTCATCGCCACCGGCCCGACCTTGCAGAGCACCTCACACCCGAACGTGTTTGCCGCCGGCGACGTCGCCAGCCGCAGCGACGCGCCGCATGCGAAGAGCGGGGTCTACGCGG
>CAIRBF010000276.1 GCA_903876715.1 uncultured beta proteobacterium | reverse complement strand
GAAGCAGCAGGAGCTGGACAACAACGCGCAGGGCATCCTGGGCTATGTGGTGCGCTGGGTGGACCAGGGCGTGGGCTGCTCGAAGGTGCCCGACATCCACAACGTGGGCCTGATGGAGGACCGCGCGACGCTGCGCATCTCGAGCCAGCACATGGCCAACTGGCTGCACCACGGCGTGGTCGACAAGGCGCAGGTGCGCGCCACGCTCAAGCGCATGGCCAAGGTGGTGGACCAGCAGAACGCCGGCGATGCGGCCTACCAGCCGATGGCCGGCCGCGCCAAGGCCTCCGCCGCCTTCCAGGCCGCCAGCAATCTGGTCTTCAAGGGCCTGGCCCAGCCCAGCGGCTACACCGAGCCGCTGCTGCACGCGTGGCGGCTGAAGGTGAAGGCGGGGGCAGTCGCGAAGGTCTGAGCTGCGTTGGCGGGTGCCTCGCCGCCGCGCCCCACGGGCCGCGCGGCTTCAACGGGCGCTGGGTGACCGCCGCATCGACGTGCGCGTCATCGACCCGGGCACCACGCTGCTGCGTCCATCGACCTCACGCCGGCAGGGCCTCGAACTGGCCGAACTGGCTGCGGCAGAAACCCAGGGCCGTGGCGTTGCGCCAGCCGAAGGCCTGCACCTGGCCGATGACGATGTGGTGGTCACCGGCCTCCACCATGCCGTGCATCGAGCAGTCGAACCAGGCCAGTGCGCCGCTCAGGCGCAGGCGTTCGCTGCCCAAGCGCGCCACCGGCACGCCGGCAAAGCGCGCGGCCATGTCGCCCGCCGCGAACTGCCGCGCCAGGGCCTGCTGCGGCTGCGCGAGCACGCTGACCGTGAAGCCGCCTGAGCGGGTGAAGGCCTCCAGGCTGCGCGCGGCCTTGCGGATGCTCCAGAGCACCAGACGCGGCTCCAGCGACACCGAGGCAAAGGAATTGCAGGTCATCCCCCAGTCCTCGTCCTGCCAGCGCGCAGTGATCACGGTCACGCCGGTGGCGAAGCAGGACAGGGCCTGGCGGTAGTCGGCCGGGGCCTGGTTCGAGCCGAGGGCCGGGGAGCGGGCGGCGCAACCGGGGAGGTCGTCGGGCATGTGGCGCATCGGATTCCTTCGGAGGGTCGGTTCAGGGCACCTGGTGCCGGTTCAGGCGGGCGCGATCACGGTCATGGCGTCGGACCTGCGCGTGCCGCCCGCCACCGCCCCGCGGTGGCCGGCGATCACCGGCGTGCGCCCACGCCGAGCGGCGTGGCGGGGGGGGACGCGGGCACGCGGCCGTAGGCGTGCGCCAGCGAGACCGTCTTCAACTGCGGCAACACCTTGGTGCCGAAGATCTCGCATTCCTGCAGGTGCGGGTAGCCGGAGAAGATGAAGGCGCGAATGCCCATCTTCATGTAGTCGTGGATCTCGGACAACACCTGGTCGACGCTGCCCACCAGCGCCGCGCCGCAGCCGCTGCGCGCCCGGCCCACGCCGGTCCACAGGTGCGGCTCGATGAAGCCCTCGTCGTCGGCGATCTCGCGGTTGGCGCTCTGCAGCGCCACGCCCAGGCTGCGGGCGTCGAGCGCGCGCTGGCGGATCTCGCGCCCCTTGTCGTCGTCGAGCTTCGACACCAGCTCGCGCGCGTACTCGCGCGCCTCGGCCTCGGTGTCGCGCACGATCATGTGCACGCGCAGACCGTAGTCGAGCACGCGGTCGTTCGCCTGTGCCTGGGCGTGCGCATCGCGCATGCGCTGGGCCAGCACCGCCTTCGGCTCGGGCCACATCAGGTAGGTGTCGCAGTGCGCGCCGCACAGGGCGAGGGCATCGGGGCTGTAGCCGCCGAAGTACAGCAGCGGGCCGCCGTGGGTCTGGTAGGGCTTGACCGGGTCCGTGCTCAGCCCCTTGAGGTTGTAGAACTCGCCTTCGTAGTGGATCGTGTCCTGGGTCCAGGCCTGCTTGAGGATCTCCACCACCTCCCGGCTGCGGCGGTAGCGCAGGGCACTGTCGGCCACCTCGCCGGGGAAATCGGACGAGATCACGTTGAGCGTGAGCCGGCCTTCGAGCATGTGGTCGAGCGTGGCCACGGTGCGCGCCAGCATGGCCGGTTGCACTTCACCGCAGCGGATGGCGGCCAGCATGTTCATGCGCCGGACCTGCGGCGCCATGGCCGCCACGAAGCTCAGCGTGTCCTGCCCGACCTGGTACGACGAGGGGCACAGGATGTTTCGAAAGCCCAGCTCGTCCGCGCGCAGGGCGATGCGGCGGGTGTTCGCCCAGCTGCTGCGCAGGTCACCGTCGGGCACGCCGAGGTGGCGGAAGTCGTCGGAGCACAGGGGGGCGAACCAAGCCACCTCGGCCCCCTGGATGTCGGCGCCCCTGACGGGAACGATGCTCATCGGAAACCTTTCGTCTCAATAGTGAATGAATAGTATATGAATTGCCCGGTGGCTGCATACGGGTTTCCCCGTGGTCGGCTGCTTTGGGATACTGCGCGCATGCCGTCGCCCACGCCCGCCAAACCCCTGCCCGTCTACCTGCAGATCGCCGAGTTGTTGGCGCGCCAGATCAAGGCGGGCTATTGGCGGCAGGGCGAGCGCCTGCCGACGGAGGCCGAGCTGGCGCAGAACCTGGCCGTGGCCGTGGGCACCTTGCGCAAGTCGCTGGCCCTGCTGGAGGAGCAGGGCGTGCTCGAGCGCATCCAGGGCTCGGGCACCTACGTGAAGAAGGTCGCGGGCACGCGGCAGATCTACGAACTCTTCCGGCTGGAACTCACCACCGGGCCGGGCCTGCCGACGGCGCACATCATCGATGTGCAGCGCCTGGCGCGGCCGGCCCACGTGCCGGTGCTGGGCGAGGCGCCGCAGGCGCTGGTGTGGCGCGTGCGGCGCCAGCGGCTGCTCAGCCAGGTGCCCGTTGCGCTGGAGGAGATCTGGTTCCTGGCCGAGTCGCTGCAGAACCTGAGCGCCCAGGACCTCGGCGACTCGATGTACCTGTTCTACCAGCAGCGGTTCGGCCTCTGGATCGCGAACGTCGAGGACCGGCTCTGCGCCGCCCCGGCGCCCGACTGGTCAGCGCCGCCCTGCGGCTTGTCGCCGGGTGACGCTGCCGGCTTCATCGAGCGCCTGTCCTGGTCGGCCGGCAACACACTGGCCGAGTACTCCCACACCTGGTTCGACCCGGCCGTGTGCCGCTATTCGTCGCGCCTGAGCCAGTGAGCGCCCCGGGCCGTTTCCAAGCGCTCATCCCGGGCCGCGCCGCGCGCAGGAAAGCCCGGTAAGCAGCCCGGGCGTCGGCGGGGGTGGCCGGCGCAGCGGGCCGACGACGCCCCGCCGCAGGGGCCGAGCGTTCACGCCGGCGCCACCACGCAACGCACGCCGAGCTCGCGCAGCAGGCGCTCGAACGCCGGCTCGGGCGGCAGATCGGTGAACAAGGTGTGCACCGCCTGCAGCGGTGCCATCTCGATCATGGCCGGGCGGCCGAACTTGCTCGAGTCTGCGACCAGCCAGACCTGGCGCGACTGGGCGACGATGGCGCGGGCCACCATGACTTCGCGCATGTCGAAATCGCGCAGCGTGCCGTCGGGGTCGATGCCGCTGATGCCGATCAGGCCGATGTCGACCTTGAACTGCTCGATGAAGGACAAGGCCGCCTCGCCGACCACGCCCAGGTCTTCATGGCGCACGGTGCCGCCGGCCACGACCACTTCGCAGTGCGGGTTGGCGCTGAGCGTGCGCGCCACGTGCAGGTTGTTGGTCACGACCCGCAGGCCTTGGTGGTGCAGCAGTTCCCGGGCCACGGCTTCCACCGTGGTGCCGATGTTCATGAACAGGCTGCTGCCGCGCGGGATGGCCGCGGCCACGGTGCGGGCGATCCGCTGCTTGGCCTCGGCGTGGCTGCGCTGGCGGTCGGCGTGGGCGGTGTTGCGGGTGCTGCTGTCGAGCGCCCGCACGCCGCCGTGGAAGCGCTCGAGCACGCCGGCGTCGGTCAGGCGCTGGACGTCGCGCCGCACCGTCTGCAGGGTGGTGTGGAAGCGCTCGGCCAAGGCCTCGATCCTGAGCGCGCCGTGCTCGCGCACCATCTGCAGCATCGCCAGCTGGCGGGGGTTCAGGGCCATGGTCATGGCGCGCGTTCCAGCCTTGTCCTGTGCGGGTGGTTTTGATGACTTTCGAGCATACGCGAAGCGGATGATTCGAGGTGTAGACTCCAGAACGAATACAAAAGAACCATAACGAACAAACAAACTGTTCTGAAATGATCCGTTCGGATCTGTTCGAGTGGGCGCAGGGGCTCGACGGCGGCGCCGATGTGCTGGTGATCGGTGGCGGCGCCACCGGCCTTGGCGTGGCCGTCCAGGCCGCCGCGGAAGGGCGCCGGGTGGCCCTCGTGGAGGCGCGCGACTTCGCCTGCGGCACCTCTTCGCGCTCGACCAAGCTGCTGCACGGCGGCGTGCGCTACCTGGCGCAGGGCCGCGTCAGACTGGTGCGCGAAGCGCTGCGCGAGCGGGCCGTCGTGCTCGGCTTGGCGCCGCACCTGGCGCAGCCCCTGCCGTTCGTGGTGGCCGAGGGCCGGTGGTGGTCCTGGACGCTGACGACGATCGGGCTCAAGCTGTACCAGTGGCTGGCCGGCCGCCTGAGCCTGGGCGCCACCGAGGTGCTCGGGAGCGCAGCCCTGGGGCGCCTCATGCCTGGCCTGCCCGGCGCCGTGGCCGGGGTCCGGTACTGGGACGGTCAGTTCGAGGACGCGCGGCTGGCGCTGGCGCTGGCCCGCACCGCGCAGCAGGCGGGCGCGCTGCTGCGCAACCACACGCGCGTGGTGGGCCTGAGGCCCCAGGGCCCGGGTTGGGCGCTCACCTTGCAGGACCACTTCACCCAGGCCCGCGTGACCGTGCAGGCCCGCTGCGTGGTCAATGCCGCGGGGGTCTGGGTCGATGGCGTGCGCCGACTGTTGCCGGCTTCCGCTGGCCCTGCCGTCGGGGGCGGGGCCCCCGCCGCGGCGCTGGTGCGACCCAGCCAGGGCGTGCACCTGGTGGTCCGCCGCGAGAAGCTGCCGCTGACCGAGGCGGTGCTCGTGCCTCGCACGGCCGATGGCCGCGTGCTGTTCGCCGTGCCCTGGCTCGGTGCCACCGTCATCGGCACGACCGACACGCCGCGCGCGGATGCGCCGCTGGAGCCCCGGCCCACCGAAGACGAATTGCAGTTCCTGTTCCGCGAAACCGAGCGCGCGTTGGGCGTGCGCCTGAGACCGGGCGACGTGCGCAGCGTCTGGGCCGGCCTGCGGCCCCTGGTGGGCGCAGCCCCGGGCGCGGACGGCGCGCCGACGAGCGCGCTCTCGCGCGAACACCTGATCCATCGTGAGGGCCCGGGCTTCGTCACCGTGACCGGCGGCAAATGGACGACCTACCGGGCGATGGCCGAGGAGGTCCTGGCTGCGCTCGTGGGCGCGGGGGACCTGCCCGCGCCCGCCCGTCCGGCCGACACCCGCACCTTGCGTCTGTGGGGCGCGCCGCCGGCCGGATCCCCGCCGGTCAGCCTGCGGCAGGCCCCGGGGCTGCACCTGCTCGGCGCCTCGTCCAGCGAGCTGGCCGGCCTGCCCGGCCAGGATCTCGCCCTCGGCCTGGGCCTGACCGAGGCGCTGGTGCGTCACTGCGCCCGTCACGAATGGGCCGTCACCGTCGAGGATGTGCTCGCGCGTCGCTGGCGGGCGCTGTTCCTGGATGCGCGCGCAGCCGAGGCCATGGCTCCGCGCGTGGCGGCCTTGCTGCGTGAGGAAACCGGCCTCGATCCCGACCTGGACGGCTTCGTGGCCCTGTGCCGGCAGTACCGGCTGGAGGACGCGGGCTGAACGGCCTGCAGCCCTGCGACCTGAACCCCACCACCCTGCGGAGGAATCACCATGGCTACGCCCACGACCCGGCAAGTGCGCTACGGCATCATCGGCTGCGGCATGATGGGCCAGGAGCACCTGCGCAACATCGCGCTGTTGCCTGGCGCCAGCGTGAGCGGCATCTTCGAGCCCGACGACACCATGGCCGCCGCCAGCCTGGCGCTGGCCCCCGGCGCGCGGCGCGCGGCCAGCCTCGCCGAGGTCGTCACCGCGGCCGATGTGGACAGCCTGCTGATCGCCAGTCCCAACTTCCGCCATGCCGAACAGCTGCGCGAGATCGCCGCCCTGCGCCCCTTGCCGGTGCTGCTGGAGAAGCCCGCCTGCACCAGCCTCGCCGATGTGCGCGACCTGGCCGAACTCGGCCGCCGCTACCAGGCGCCGATCTGGGTGGCCATGGAGTACCGCTACATGCCGCCCGTGGCGCGCCTGGCCGACGAGGTGCACAGCGCGCTGAACACCGGGCCGGTGACGATGCTGACCATCCGCGAGCACCGCTTCCCCTTCCTCGTCAAGGTCGGCGACTGGAACCGCTTCAACCGCTACACCGGCGGCACGCTGGTGGAGAAGTGCTGCCACTTCTTCGACCTCATGCGCCACATGACGCGCAGCGAGCCGGTGCGCATCTATGCGTCGGCCTCGGTCGCGCACAACCATCTCGACGAGCGCTACGCCGAGGGCACGCCCGACATCCTCGACAACGCCTATGTCGTCGTCGACTTCGCCGGCGGACAGCGCGCCCTGCTCGAGCTGTGCATGTTCGCCGAGGGCGCGCGCTACCAGGAGGAGATCTCGGCGGTCGGCCCGAAGGGCAAGGTCGAATGCTTCGTGCCGGGGCCCGGTCGCTTCTGGCCGCCCCACCAGGGCGAGCCGCCGGTGCCCAGGGTCGTCATCAGCCCGCGCGCGCCGAAGGGCCCGCGCGAACTGGACGTGCCGGTGGACCCGGTGGCGCTCGCAGCCGGCGACCACAACGGCTCGACCCTCTACCAGCACCAGCGCTTCCATGCGGTGGTTCGGGGGCAGGGTTCGGTCGAGGTCGCCCTGGCCGATGGGCTGGCGGCCGTGCTGATGGGGCTGGCGGCGCAGGAATCGGCACGCACCGGTCAGGCCATCGACCTCACACGCGGGGAATTTGCGTTGGCCGGTCTGCGCTAAGCATTAACCCCAGGGTCCTTCCCAGGGCCATTGATTTACCATTCATACATTCTGCTCCTCCAGTCTTGCTTGACCCGGATCAGATGGGCGCGTGAATTTCATGGCTTCAGTCCAACTCCATCAGGTCCAGAAGAGCTACGACGGCAGGAACCGGGTCATCCACGGCCTGGACCTGGAGGTCCGCCATGGCGAGTTCGTGGTGTTCGTCGGCCCGTCCGGCTGCGGCAAGTCCACCTTGCTGCGCATGATCGCCGGGCTCGAGGGCATCAGCGCCGGGGATGTCCTCATCGACGGCCAGCGCGTGAACGACATGCCACCGCGCAGCCGTGACATCGCCATGGTGTTCCAGGACTACGCGCTGTACCCGCACAAGAGCCTGTACGAGAACATGGCTTTCGGTCTGCGCCTGCGCAAGACGCCGGACGACGAGATCGAGCGTCGCGTCATGGACGCGGCCCGCCTGCTGCGCATCGATCACATGCTCGAGCGCAAGCCCGCCGCGCTCTCGGGCGGTCAGCGCCAGCGCGTGGCCATCGGCCGCGCCATCGTGCGCCAGCCCAAGGTCTTCCTGTTCGACGAGCCGCTGTCCAACCTCGACGCACAGCTGCGCAACGAGATGCGCAGCGAGATCAAGAAACTGCACCAGCGCCTGGGCGCCACGATCATCTACGTGACGCACGACCAGGTCGAGGCCATGACGCTGGCCGACCGCATCGCCGTGCTCAGCGCCGGTCACAAGATGCAGTACGCCACGCCCGAGGAGATCTACAACCGGCCGGCCGCGCAGTTCGTCGCCGGCTTCACCGGCAGTCCCCCCATGAACCTGGTGCCCTGCACGGTGGAGGCCGGCGCCGCGCTCCTGGGCGGCGTGCGTGTCGCGCTGCCCGAGGGCTTGGCGCGACGGGCGGCGCACGGCGCCGGGCACGTCTTCGGCATCCGTCCCGAGAACGTCTCCACGACCCCGCGCGGCGCGCCTGGCGAGGTGGCGGTGCCGAGCGCGGTGGTCATCAGCGAGCCGTTGGGCGCCGAGACCCTGGTCACGTTCCAGGTGGGTCCGGTCGAGTTGGTGGCGCGCTGCGCGCCGAGCTTCAAGGCGCTGCCGGGCGCAGCCCAGACCCTGTACCTCGACCCGGCCGCCATGCACCTGTTCGACCAGGCTTCCGGCCGCGCGCTGTGAGCGTTCCCGAGGCCCGTTCTTGCGTTCGTGTTCAACCTGAGCAGGAGACAGTGATGAAGAAGCGTCAAACCTTGAAGCTGGCCGCGCTGGCGATGGCCGGCGTCCTGATGGTGGGGTCTGTCTGGGCGCAGCAGACCCGGCTGCGCGTGTTCGTGGGCCCCAACCAGCGCCCGGACCTGCAGGCCCGGTTGTTCGAGCAGTACAGCCGTGCCAACCCCAACGTGAAGGTCGAGATCGAGACCGGTGGCGCCACCTCGGAACTGCAGCGCCAGTACCTCTCGACCGTGCTCAACGCCAAGGATTCGGCCATCGACCTGTTCCTGATCGACATCGTCAACCCGGCGCAGTACTTCGGCAAGGGTTGGATCGAGCCGCTGGACAAGTACGTCGGCGGCCCTGCGTTCCTGCGCAACGACTACCTGCCGGTGTACCAGCAGGCCAACGTGATCGATGGCAAGGTCGTGGCTCTGCCCAGCCAGGGCGACTCGATGTTCATGTACTACCGCAAGGACTTGCTGGCCAAGCACGGCGTGGCCGAGCCCAAGACCTGGGACGAGCTCTCGGCGGCTGCCCGCAAGATCATGGCCGCGGAGAACAACCCGAACCTGCAGGGCCTGTCGATCCAGGGCGCGCCGATCGAGGGCGCGGTCTGTACCTTCCTGCTGCCCTACTGGGGCCAGGGCAAGCAGTTCAACGACGCCAGCGGCAAGCTCACCCTCGACAAGCCGGCGGCCGTCAGCGGCCTGAAGACGTGGCTCAAGATGGTGGACGATGGCGTGGTCAAGAAGAACGTGGCCGAGGTCACCACCCCGGTGACGGTCAACGAGTTCAAGGCCGGCCACGTCGTCTTCGCCATCAACTGGGGCTTTGCCTTCGACCGCTTCACGGACGACGCGGACTCCAAGGTCAAGGGCCGGGTCGGCGTGATGCCCTTGCCGGCCATGGCGGGCGGCAAGTCCGCCACCTGCATGGGCGGCTGGCAATGGGCCATGAACGCCTTCAGCAAGAACAAGGACGCGGCGGGCAAGCTGATCCAGTTCCTTTCGTCCAAGCAGGCCAGCGCCTTCGTGGCGCGTGAGGGGTCCATCCTGCCCGTGTTCCAGAGCCTGTACTCGGATGCCGAGGTCACCAAGGCGGTGCCGTGGTTCAAGGACGCACTGCCGGTGGTCCTGGGTGCCCAGAGCCGCCCGATGGTGGAAGACTACGGGCAGGTCTCGGACATCATCCGCACGACCACCAGTGCCGTGCTGGCCCGTACCAAGACGCCGGAAGCCGGCGTGGACGAGATCGCCGCCCGTGTCGGCCGCCTGATGCGCTGACGGCCCGGAGGCCTTCGCGGCCTGTCCTTCCGTGCCCCGGACGGTTCACGCCGCCCGGGGCCGATCTTCTGACATCGACTGCGGTGCAGTCATCGGGTGTGGCGCAGACATGCTCTCCAGGCTCAAGGACCCGAGCGAGAAGACCCTGGCCGTGATGCTGTTGGCGCCGGCTTTCGCGCTGCTGCTGCTGATCGTGGTCTATCCGATCGGCCGGCTGGTGCACAACAGCGTCTTCGACGTCGACAAGAAGGGCGCCTTCATCGGGCTGCGCAACTACGCCGACGTGTGGCAGGACCCGCAGTTCTGGAACGCCACCTGGAACACGCTGCTGATCACGCTGATCACGGTGCCCGGCGCGCTGGTGGTCGGGCTGGGTCTGGCGATGCTGGCCAACCTGCCCTTCAGGCGCAAGTGGCCGGTGCGGCTGTCGCTGCTGCTGCCCTGGGCGCTGCCCCTGTCGTTCGCCGGTCTGATCTTCGCCTGGTTCTTCAACACCGACTACGGCGTGGTCAACGACGTGCTGCAGCGTCTGGGCCTGCAGGGCGAGCCCACGAGCTGGCTGCTCAAGCCCGGCTGGGCCTTTGCCGCCATCTGCCTGACGATCATCTGGAAGACTTCCTCTTTCATGGCGCTGATCCTGCTGGCGGGTCTGCAGATGATCCCGCGTTCCCTGTACGAGGCCGCCGAGGTGGACGGCGCCAGCCGGTGGCAGCAGTTCTGCCAGATCACGATCCCGATGCTGATGCCCAGCATCGTCGTGGCGCTGATCTTCCGCACCATCACCGCGTTGCAGACCTTCGACATCCCGTACACCATGACCCGTGGCGGCCCCGGCGAGGCCACCGAGACCCTGGCCATGCTGATCCACAAGCACACCATCGATTACTCCAACATCGGCTTCGGCTCGACGCTGGCGGTCTGCATGTTCGTCATCTCGCTGGTCGTCACCGGCTTCTATCTGCACCACATTGGGAAGAACGCCACATGAGCACCCCCGAGGACCAGAGGTCGCCCGTCCCGGCCCCCCGCGTGGGCGCAGGAAGATCCGGGGCGGCCCGGCGTCTTCTCGGGAGGGGCCCGTCCGAGGGCTTCTGGACGGCTCCCTTGCTGCGGTGGGCGGCTGCGGGCATCGTCGTGTTCAACGGCTTCTTCCCGGCCGTCTGGATCCTGTTCACCTCGCTCAAGACCGAGACGGAACTCGTGCACAAGCCCATCACCTGGTGGCCCGCCGAGCCGACCCTCGACAACTACGTGCGCGCCTTCAGCGACCAGCCCCTGCTGCACTACTTGAAGAACAGCTTCGTCGTCGCCAGCGCGGCGACGATCCTGTCGCTGCTGGTGGCGGCCTTCGCCGCCTACGCCATCGCCCGCCTGAACCTCAAGCACCGGCAGCTCATCCTCACCTGCATCGTCGCCTCGAGCATGTTCCCGCTGGTCACCCTGCTGGTGCCGATCTTCGAGACCATGCGCGCCCTCGGCTGGCTCAACACCTACGTCGCGCTTGTCCTGCCCTACGTGGTGCTCAACCTGCCCGTGTGCACGCTCGTGCTGGTGAGCTTCTTCCAGAGCATCCCGCGCGACCTGGAGAACGCGGCCATGATCGACGGCTGCACCCGCCTCGGTGCGCTTTGGCGGGTCGTGGTGCCGCTGGCCGCGCCCGGCGTCTTCACGGCGGGCATCCTCGCCTTCGTCAACGCCTGGGACGAGTTCCTGCTCGCCCTCTCACTGAACTCCAGCCCGGCGGTGCGCACCCTGCCCGTGGGCATCACGCTCTACCAGGGCGAGTTCTCCTTCCCCTGGCCCATCATCTCGGCCGCCTTGATCGTGGCCATCGTGCCGATCGCCATCCTGATCGCCTTGTTCCAGGAGCGCGTGGTGGGCGGCCTGACGCAGGGCGGCCTCAAGGGCTGACGGGCCGGTTCGCCATCCGGCCCGGACGCGTCCCCGCGGCAGGCCGGGCCGCCCGCAGAGGCGTCCGGGAGGGTCTTGAACCTGTTGGCATTCAGGGGCCTGGCCCTCAGCGCCTCAAGGCCCATACCACCCCCGCCACCAGCAGAGCGACACCGGCCAGGGCCGGGGTGTCAGGGCCCTGGCCGCGCAGGATCCAGGCGTAGCTGAGCGCGGCCAGGGTCTCGAAGACGATGAGCTGGCCCGCCAGCGCGGTAGGCAGGCGCTGGCTTGCGGCGTTCCAGCACAGTGTGCCCAGCCAGGATCCGAGCAGCCCGATGGCGAACATCAGGGCCAGGAAGCGCTCCGGCGTCGGGCCCAAGGGCATCGGCCAGCCGGGCTGCGTGAAGGCGCTCCAGCCCCAGAACGCGGCAAAGGCCAGCGCCGCCAGCGGCAGCGTCGCCAGTCCCTGCGCCGTGGCCCAGGCGCGGGCCGGACGCCCGGGGTGGGCGCGCATCCAGTCGGCATTGCGGATCGGGTACCAGGTCCAGCAGACGACCGCGCCCACGGCCAGCAGCCCGCCCAGGGCGTAGCGCGCGAGGTCGGCGTCGGCGCTGGTGCGCAGCCGCCCGAGCTCGGTGTGGTTGACCAGCGCGATGCCCGCGCCCAGCAGCAGCAGCGACGGCGCCAGCCGGCGCCACGGTAGCGGTGTGTCGGCGCCCGGGGCTCCCCCCGAGGTGGCGTCGGGCGCAGCCGCGCCCGTCTGCGCCGCACGGGCCGTGGCGCGCCGACGTTCGCGCCAGTTGGTGGCGATCGCGATCACCACCGGCAGCGTGCCGATGATCATGGTCGGCAGGGGCCCGCCGGCGCGCTGGATTGCCGCGGCGAGGAAGGCGTAGTACAGCAGGTTGCCCACGAGCGAGAGCTTCAGCGCCTCCAGCCAGTCGGCGCGGGACAGCTGCGCCAGCGCGGTGCGGTCCCACCAGGCCAGCGGCAGCGCGATCAGCCCGAAGGCCAGGTAGCGCGCCGCCGACAGCAGCAGCGCCGGGTAGTCGGGCAGCAGCAGCGGGGCCACGAAGACCAATCCCCACAGCAGGCCGGCGGCCAGTGCGAGGGCAGTGCCGCTGGCCAGCGCGGCGGGCTCGGGCTGCGCGCTCAAGCGCGTGCCGCTTCGCGGCCGCCCACGCGCTCGGCCCAGTGCCGCGTCAGCGGGGTGGCCGCCTTGGCCAGCAGGCGCTCGTTCAGCAGGGCGCGCCCGAGCGCGCGCCGGCTGCCGCGCGCGGCAGCGGCCAGCAGGGTCTGGTCGATCAGGTCACGCTGGGCGTGGCTGCCACCGAAGCGCTGTGCCAGGCCGCGCACCGGGTGGATGAGGTCGGCTGCGCCGTCGGCGTCGCCGCGCGTCAGCGCCAGCAGCCCGCGCATCAGCGGCAGCCCGACCTCGCGCGCCATCGCGTGATTGACGCGCCGCGCGTCGTCGGCCGCCATCGCGCGCTCGGCGCAGCGCGCGAGCCAGGACTCTGCGCGCGCCACCTCGCCGGCGGCCAGCAGCACTGCCATCGCATGCACGTCATTGAAGGCGTAGTAGCCTGCGTTGGCGTCGTCCAGCGGCCAGCCGTCGGCCAGCGCACGCGCCGCGGCCTGCACGTCCTGACCGAGCAGGTGCAAGCGCCACAGGATGGCCGCCGCGTCCACGCGTTGCAGCGTGATCTGCAAGGACTCCCCGCTGAGGTGCGCATCGATCAGACGCAGGACGCCGGCGAAGTCCAGCACCTCCAGCCGGAACAGCGCTTTGTGCCACCACAGGTGGCCGGCAAAGCCGTTGCCCTCGGTCCAGACGCTCTGGTGCTGGCGCAGCCAGACGGCGCCTTCTTCGCAGCGGCCCTGCATCTCCATGACATGCGCGACCGCATGCACGGCCCAGGGCACGCGCGACTCGATCTGCAGCGCGCGGCGGCCGGTCTCCTCGGCCTGCGGGTAGAGGTTGCACTCCTCCAGGCCGAAGGCGTGCAGCGCCAGCACATGGGCATACAGCGGGTCGGCCTCGTCCCACTCCGGCAGCACGCGCGCCGGTCGCTGGCGCAGCGCCGGCGCGTCGCCGCGGTAGAAGTCCCACAGATGCGCCCACTGCAGTGCGAGCGCGTCGCGCGGGTGGTCCAGCAGCAAGGTATCCCAGGTGCGGCAGGCTGCCGTCCAGCGGCCTTCGAGCACCTGCGCCACGGCCTGCAGGTGGGCGCGTTCGCGCGGCGTGCAGGAGCGCTCCAGCGCCTGGGCCGCTGCGAGCTGCGCCGCAGCCTCGTCCACCAGGGCCGGCTCGGTCAGGCTGAGCAGGAAGCCGGCTTTCATCAGCGGCGGCATCGCCCACTGCGGGTCGGCCTGCGCGGCGGCGTCCAGGTCGGCCAGTGGCGTGTCGTAGAACGACATCATCCGCCACAAGGCCCGCTCAGCGTGGTCGCGTGCCGCGGCTACGGCGGTCCCGGTGGGGTTGCCGCGAAGGTCGGGGGCGCTCATCGTCACGACCGCAGCCAGGGCGTCTTCATCGGCCGGCGTCAGAGGCTGAGATCTCAGGCTCTCAGGCGCTGGGCGGCGTCGGCCAGGGCCGCGGTGCCGGACGCATCTGCTCCCAGGCGTGGGCCAGGCGCAGCACGCCCAGGTCGTCATGGCGCCGGCCGACGATCTGCAGGCCGATCGGCAAGCCGGCTGTGGTGTGGCCGCAGTTGATGCTCGCCGCCGGCTGCTCACTCATGTTGTAGGGCAGGGTGTAGGCGATGTGCTCGAAGGGGCGCTGCGGGTCATCGATGGGGCTCGCCCATTCCGCCGGGTAGCCGGGTACCGGGTTGACCGGCGAGAGCACGAAGTCGTAGGGCTGGCAGGCGCGCACCGCGGCCTCGCGCAGGGCCCCCATCTGGCTGTAGCCGTGGAAGACGTCGGCGCCGCTGAGCGTGGCGCCGGTGGCCACCCACTGCCGGATGTAAGGCAGCACGCGGGCCTGACGCTCGGCCGGCAGCGCCGAGATGTCGAGGTAGGAGCGGATGCGCCAGAAACGATCCAGGCCGTCGATCATCTCGCGCGTGGAGAAGGGCTCGAGCGGCTCGACGATGGCGCCGGCGGCCTCGAAGGCGCGCGCCGCGGCCTGCACGGCGGCGGCGGTCTCGGCCTCCAGCGGCAGGCCCCAGCCTGCATCCATGAGCAGGCCCAGGCGCAGGCCGCGCACGTCCACGGCGAGTTCGCCCCAGGCGATGTCGTGGAAGGGCAGGCTCATCGTGTCGCGCCAGTCGGGGCGGGTCAGTGGCCCCATCATCAGCGCGGCGTCGGCAACGCTGCGTGTCATCGGCCCCGCCACGCGCCCGGCGTACGGCGGCTTGATCGGGATGCGGCCCAGGCTGGGCTTGAGGCCGAACACGCCGCACAGGCCCGCAGGCAGGCGTATCGAGCCGCCGATGTCGGTGCCCACGTGCAGCGGTCCGTAGCCGGCCGCGGCTGCAGCGGCCGCGCCGGCGCTGCTGCCGCCGGGGTTCAGGCGCAGGTCCCACGGGTTGCGGGACAGGGGGTGAAAGCTCGACAGGCCGGAGGTCAGCATGCCGTAGTCGGGCATCGTCGTCTTGGCCAGCAGCACGCAGCCGGCTTCGCGCAGGCGCGCGGCCGGCGGCGCGTCCTCGGCCGCAGGCACGAGCTCGGTGGCCGCGGTGCCGGCGGGCAGGGGCACGCCGCGCGTGGCGATGTTCTCCTTCAGCGTCAGCGGCACGCCGTCCAGCGGCGACAACGGCGTGCCGGCCTGCCAGCGCGCCTCGGCCGCGCGGGCTGCGGCGAGCGCTGCTTGCGGGTCGTAGGCGTAGAGCGCGCACAGGCGGGGCTCCCAGCGCGCGATGTGATCGAGGACCGCGCGCACCGCCTCCACCGGGGAGGCGGCACGCGTGGCGTACAGGCGCGACAGCTCGGTCGCGCTCAACTCGTGCAGACGGGTCATCGGCGCGTGCCGGCCATCAGCTCCAGCTCACCGCGGAGAGGTCGTTGGCGAAGATCGGGGAGCTGTTCCACAGACCCTTCAGGCCACGGCGGAAGACCGCCACCTGGGCCGGGTTCCAGATCCAGGCATTGACCGCGTCGTCGGCGAGCTGGCGCTGGACCTCCCCCCAGACCCGGGCGCGGTCGCGCGCGTTGCCGGTGGAGGCGAGTGTCGAGACGAGGTTGCGGAACTTGGCACTGTCGTAGCCGAAGTAGTAGCCCGGGTCGGCGTAGGCGGTGGCGTAGTCCAGCGGCTCGACGTGGTTGATGATGGTCAGGTCGAAGTTGCCCTTGAACGGGCCCGACAGCCACTGCGCCCACTCGACGTTCTCGATCTTCGCGTTGATGCCCACCTTGGCCAGCTGGGCGGCGATGATCTCGCCGCCTTTGCGCGCGTAGGGCGGCGGGGGCAGCGTCAGCGTCAGGTTCAGTGGCGTGGTGATGCCGGCCTCGCGCAGCAGCGCGCGTGCGCGGTCGGGGTTGTGCGGGTACTGGCCGCTGAGGTCGATGTAGCCGTCGTCCGCGGGCGCGAAGTGGCTGCCGATGGGCGTGCCCAGGCCTTCCTGCGCGCCGTCGATGAAGGCTTTGCGGTCGATCGCGTGCGTGATCGCGCGACGCACGCGCACGTCGTCCAGCGGCTTCTTGCGGTTGTTGATCGCGAGCAGCCCCTTGCCCGCGGTGTTGCCGACCTCTACTGTGAAACGCGTGTCGGACTGAAACTGCTTCATCGCCTGGAACGCGCCAAAGCGCGGCATGCCGTCGACGTCCCCGGCCAGCAGCGCAGCCACCTGGGCTGAGGCGTCGTTGATGAAGCGGAACGTGGCGCGGCGGATCGCGACCTTCGCCGCGTCGCGGTGACCGTCCCATTTCACCAGCGTGATCGCGCTGCCCTTGTTCCAGCCCTCGAGCCGGTAGGGGCCGGTACCCACCGGCTTGGTGGCAGCCTCGGCGGCGGTGCTCGGGTGCAGGATGACGGCGGTGTTCTCGCCCAGGCGGAAGGGCAGCGTGGCGTCGGACTTGGCCAGCGTCAGCACGACCGTGGTCTCGTCCTGCGCGACGACGCTCGTGATGTTGTCGAACACGGCCTTCTTGGCCTTGTTCGTACTGTTCGGGGCGCGCGCGCGTTCGAAGCTGAACTTCACGGTCTCGGCCGTCAGCGGCGCGCCGTCCGAGAAACGGATGCCGCTGCGCAGCTTGAAGGTGTAGGTGCGGCCGTCGGCGCTCAGGCCCCAGCCCTCGCACAGCAGCGGCGAGACCGAGCCGTCGGCGTTGATCTTGGTGAGTCCTTCGAAGATGTTGTAGTGGACGATCTCACCGATGGCCGCGGCCGGGGCGATGGTCGGGTCCAGGCCTGGCGGCTCGAGGATCATCGCAAGGATGACGGTGTCCTTGCGCGTCTGGGCGAGCGCTTCGGGTAGCGCCCCTGCCAGCGGCAGGCCGGCAAGCAGCGCGTTGAGGTGGCGGCGTGACAGGTCCATGGGAGTCTCCTTCCTCGGTGGTATGCGGATTCTGCGCCAAGCCGCGCGCGACTCCGGCGTGGCGCGGGGCGGGGTTTTCGCGGGGGTGGGTGCGGGCCGTCAGCGCGCCTGGGTGGCTCGGGACCAGGGCACGCGGGCCAGGCTACGGCACCGCCGGCGGCGGTTCCATGCCGGGCACGGCGGCCAGCAGGCGCTGCGTGTAGGGGTGCTGCGGCTGCGTGAACAGTTGCCCGGGCGCGCCCTGCTCAACGACGCGGCCGCCCTGGAGCACGAGCACCTCGTCACAGACGAAGTCGATCACGCTCAGGTCGTGGCTGATGAAGAGGTAGCTCAGGCCGAACTCGTCCTGCAGATCCTGCATCAGGTTCAGCACCTGGGCCTGGACCGACACGTCGAGTGCACTGACGGGCTCGTCGGCGACGATCAGGCGCGGGCGCGTGATCAGCGCGCGCGCGATCGCGATGCGCTGGCGCTGACCACCGGAGAACTCGTGCGGGTACTTGGCGAGATCGGCTGCGCGCAGGCCCACGGCCTCCAGCGCCTCGGCCGCGCGGCGCTGCTGCTCGTCGCGCGGGGCGCCCTGCAGCAGGGCCAGCGGCTCGGCCACGGTCTGGCCGACGGTGCGCCGCGGGTCGAGCGAGCCGTAGGGGTCCTGGAAGACCATCTGCACCCGGGTGCGCGCCTGGCGCAGTGCCTGCGGTGACAGGCGGTGCAGATCGGCGCCGTCGAGCACTACGCGCCCGGCACTGGGAGCCTCGAGCGCCATCACCAGCCGTGCCAGCGTGCTCTTGCCCGAGCCCGACTCGCCGACGATGCCCAGGCTGCGGCCCGCATGGAGCGTGAAGTTGACGTCGTCGAGCGCCTGCACGACGGGCGGCGCCGTGAACAGGCCTTCGCGCGGCAGGCGGTACTGCTTCGAGACGTGCTCGACGGCCAGCAGCGGTGCGCTCGTCATGGCGTGCCGGCGGCCTTGATGCAGCGGGCGTGGTGGTCGCGGCCCACCTCGACCAGCGGCGGCGGCGCTGCCGAGCAGGCGGGCTCGGCCAGGGCGCAGCGCCCGGCGAACGCGCAGCCCGCGGGCAGCGCAGCCAGGTCGGGCACGCGCCCGGGGATGGTGGCGAGCCGGGTGCCGCGTGCCAGGCCCAGGCGCGGCCGCGCTGCGAACAGCCCGCGCGTGTAGGGGTGCGCCAGACGGCGGAAGACGTCCGCCGTCGGCCCGCTCTCGACCACGCGGCCGGCGTACATCACGAGCAGGCGGCGAACGGTCTGCGCCATCACGCCCAGGTCGTGGCTGATCAGCAGCAGGCCCATGCCGTCGGCGGCGACGAGCTCGCCGATCAGGTCCAGCACCTCGCGCTGGATCGTCACGTCCAGCGCGGTCGTCGGCTCGTCGGCCAGCAGCAGGTCGGGGCGGCAGGCCAGCGCGATGGCGATCACGACGCGCTGGCGCTGCCCGCCCGAGAGCTGGTGCGGCCAGGCGTCCAGGCGCTGCGCGGCCTGCGGCAGGCGAACGCGCTCGAGCAGGCGCAGCGCCTCGGCCCGCGCCGCCGCCGCCGACAGGCCGCGGTGCAGGCGCAGCGGCTCGGCGATCTGCCGCCCTATCGTGTGCAGCGGGTTCAGCGCCGTCATCGGTTCCTGGAAGACCATGCCGATGCGCGCGCCGCGCAGCGCGCACAGCGCGCGCTCGTCCAGCGTGGTCAGCTCCTGGCCGTCCAGGCGGATCGATCCCGAGACCTGCGCGCCCTCGGGCAGCAGGCCCATCAACGCCAGCGCCGTCATCGACTTGCCGCAGCCGGACTCGCCGATGATGCCCAGGGTCTGCCCGCGCGCCATCGAGAAGGACAGGTCGCGCAGCACCTGTACCGGCCCGCGTGCGGTGGGCAGTGTCACGCACAGCCCTCGCACCTCCAGCAGCGGGACGGTCGGGGCCGGTTCGGCCGCCGGACTGCCCCCCGGGCCGGCCGCGGGGCCGCTCGCGGTCGCGGCAGACGGGCAGGTTTCCTTCGCCCTGCTGATGGGGACCGAGGACGCGATGTCGGGCATCGCAGACCGGGCTGACGGGCTCATGGCAACCGAACCCCTGGGCCTGCTCACACACCCGTTCGCACTGAGCTTGTCGAAGTGCCGGCAAGGGCTTCGACAGGCTCAGCCCGAACGGATCCCCGCTCAGCCCGAACGGGTTCCTGCTCAGCCCGAACGGGTTCCTGCTCAGCCCGAACGGGTTTCCGTTCAGGCCTGGCGGTTCCCCGCCCAGGCCGAACGGCTTCTCCGAGGACACCGTGGACTGGCTGGTGCATGAGACGCTCCCGGGCTTTCATGCCGCCTGCGCCAGTGGCGGCGCGAAGGCCGCCTCGAGTTCGCGCCGCAGCGCGTAGGCGCGCGTGCCGGTGTCCACGGCGACGTCGGCCCAGCTCAGGCTCTGGCCCCGCGCCACCGGGCGCACGACGCGGATGCCGTGCGCCAGGCCCAGCGGCAGCCCGCCCCGGGCCACCGAGGTGGCGGCGGGCAGCAGCTTGCCCCACACCGTGTAGCCGCCCTCGCCGTCGAGCAGCTCGCCGGGGGCGAGGTCGCGCTTGGCGGTGGCCACCACGTCGGCGTTCCAGCCCGTGGCCACGCCGGTGGGCTCGCGCCGCAGCGCGACGCTGGCGACGCTCAGGCCCACCTCCAGGCCGATCAGGTGCCAGCGCTTGTAGAGCGTGAAGTAGCGCCCGCTCGGGTCGGTGTGGGCGTTGTACTCCTCGAAGCAGTGGCGCACGTAGTCGGTCTCGCCCTCGACCGTGACCCACACCCCCATGCGGATGTCGTAGGGGATCTTGCGCCCGTCGGGCTCGAGTGACGAGATGACCTCGACCATGCCCTTGCGCTCGAGCACGCCGCCCTCGCTCCTCGGGCGCGTGACGTAGGGGATGTCCTCGACGCTGGCCGGCGGGTAGAGCAGGCCGTCCGAGGGCACGGCCAGCCCGGTGGCGTTGCTCACCGCGGTGCTCTCGATTGCGGGCTTGGAGCCGTCGAGGAAGCTGTTGAACATCTTCGGGTTCAGCCCGCCGCGCGCGGCCTGCTCGGGGGTGAGGCCGTAGTGGCCCCAGACCGTCTCGGGCGTGGACTCGCAGAAGTGCGGCAGCCACTTGTGCCCGCGCCCGGCCGCCACCACCGGGAAGCCGCAGGTGCGCGCCCAGTCGACGAGGTCGCAGATCATCGCCGGCTGGTCGCCGTAGGCCAGCGAGTAGACGACGCCGGCCTGCTGCGCGCGCCGCGCCAGCAGCGGGCCGCAGAAGGCGTCGGCCTCGACCGTGACGTTGACGACGTGCTTGCCGTGGGCGAAGGCCTCCAGGCAGTGGTCGACCGCGGCGATCGGGTGGCCGGTGCACTCCACGACG
>CAIRBF010000275.1 GCA_903876715.1 uncultured beta proteobacterium | reverse complement strand
GTGCCGCCCAGATGAACGTCATCGGCCACGACGCGGAAGGTGGTCTTGTAGCCGTTGCGCGTGAACTTCGGGTTGGTCGCCGATGGCGAAATCTGCGGGATGCCCGCGTCACTGTAGATCTTGGAAGCGGGGATCGATGTGCCCGAATTCAGGTGCCCCACCACGCCATTCACCTTCGCGTCGACCAGCTTCTGGGCAGCGGCCGTGCCTTGCTTCGGGTCGGCGCCGTCGTCCTCGGCCAGCAACTCAAAACGTGCCTTGCGTCCGCCGATCGTGACGCCCTTGGCGTTCAGCTCATCGATCGCCATGCGCGCGCCATTCTCATTGTCCTTGCCGAGGTGGGCGATGCCGCCGCTGGTCGGCCCGACGTGTCCGATCTTCACGACCAGATCCTGGGCAGAAACCGCGCCGACCGCGAAGAGCGCGGCTGCGCCGATAAGGGTGTACTTGATCTTCATGCGAACAGACTCCTTGGGTTTCGGGAGATAGAAGCGCCGAATGGGCTGCGGAGAAAACGGTCCCGCAAGTGTGCCAGTTTTCGGGCAAGAGATATGCCAACGCCCCGCAAACGTCCAGGACAAATCACGGCACGGCGCGGGGGGGGAAGCAGTCTGAACGGTTCAGCGGGGGGGCGCCTGATGGTGTTGCACGGTTACGCCGCTCGCCTCGTAGGCACGCCAGCGCTGCCGCGCTGCTCGGCGCTCCTCGTCGTCAAGTCCGACCAGCTCGATCAATCGGTCCGCCGCAGGGAGCTCAGCCGTCGAAACGGCGCCCAGGCGCACGACAACCGGGCATGCGCCACCAGGCAGCGCACGCGCGTCCTCCTCGGTCGCCAGCCACAACGGCGTGCGTGTCAAATGCGCCCCCAGGGCTTGGCTGGCACGCCAGCGCACGTGCGGGATGAAATCCTGGGGGTCGAAGGTCCACAGGGCCTTGTCCAGCACGTCCAGGGTGTGTTCGTCCGCGCAGACCAGCACCCGCGCACTCTGCCGTGCCGCCTTGCGCAACAGGCGGCAGGCGTAGGCGATCGGGTCGTCCAGGCCCGTGTGGAAGGCGACGATCGTCACCGCTCGTTCGCGCCCACCCGCCCCAGCAAGAAGTGCGTCAGCAAGGGCACAGGCCGGCCCGTGCCGCCCTTGGCTGCACCCGACTTCCAGGCCGTGCCAGCGATATCCAGGTGCGCCCAGGGGTAGGCCTTGGCAAACCTTCTGAGGAACATCGCTGCGGTGATGGCGCCCCCGGGACGCGCGCCGACATTGGCCATGTCGGCAAAGTTGCTCTTAAGGGCCTCGCCGTATTCGTCGTCGAGCGGCATCCGCCAGCACGGGTCCAGAGCCTGCTCTCCTGCCTGCAGCAACTCTGCAGCAAGCGCGTCATCGGGAGTGAACAGGCCGCTGCGCAAGTGCCCGAGGGCGATCACGCAGGCACCGGTGAGTGTGGCGACATCGACCACGGCGGCGGGCTTGAAGCGCTCTGCGTAGGTGAGGACGTCGCAAAGGATCAGGCGCCCCTCGGCGTCGGTGTTCAGGATCTCGACCGTCTGCCCCGAGAGCGTGCGCACCACGTCGCCCGGCTTGATGGCGCGCCCGCCCGGCATGTTCTCGGTGGCGGCGATCAGGCCCACCACGTTGACGCGCGCCTTCAGCCGCGCCAGGGATACGAGCGTGCCCAGCACGCTCGCCGCCCCGCCCATGTCGAATTTCATCTCATCCATCTCGGCGGCCGGCTTCAGCGAGATGCCCCCGGTATCGAAAGTGATGCCCTTGCCTGCCAGCACCACCGGCGGATCCTTGCGACCTGCGCCCTGCCAGCGCGCAACGATGAATTTCGGGGCCTCTGCCGAGCCCTGGGCGACGGCGAGGAACGCACCCATGCCCAGTTTTTCCAGTTGCTCACGCTCGAATACCTCGACCTTCAGGCCGTGCGACTTGCCCAGACGGCGAGTTTCGTCAGCCAGAAAACCGGGAGTGCAGTGGTTGGCAGGTCGGTTCGCGTACTCGCGTGCCAGCGTCACCCCTTCGCCGATGGCGCTGCCGAGCCGCAGTCCCTCATCAATCTCGGCCCGCGCCGATTCGACGCACAGCACGGTGACCTTCTCCAGAGGGGGCGAGGCGGGCGCGCTGGGTTTGGTGTGGCGATAGACGTAGCCGGCCTCGAGCGCCGCGACGGCCAGGGCTTCGGCCTGCGCGCCGCTGCACCCGGCCGACCCCGCCACGCCGACGGCCAGATGCCTGGCCCCCCCACTCTTGAGCAGGGCCAGGCCCGCCTGCGCGGCCTTGAGGAAAGAACGAACCGAGAGATCGGCTGCGACTGCAAAGACCAGCCGGGGCGGCGTCACTCGGCCCGCACGATGCAGGAGTTGGGCCTTGCCCGCGCTCAACTCGAAGTCGCCCGCGTCCACCAGGCTTTGCGCCAGACCCGCCAGAGTCTTGTCCAGGCTCTTGGGCAAGGCCCCCGCAGGCAGAACGACGAGAAGCGCGTCGGCTGTGACGCGGGACCACGTCGAAGACGTAGCCACCAGGGTGCTGAAGTCCATAATGTTCGAAGAAGCTGGTTTACTCTGATGTTATTCGATACCTCCCTGCGACGAGAGTTGAGCCGCAGCTTTGCGGCCACCCTTCTGATCGTCTTGACCATCGTCCTGACGATGCTGCTCGTTCGGATGCTGGGCCAGGCTGCCAGCGGGTCGGCCGCGCCGAAGGACGTGGTGCTGCTGCTGGGTTTCGCGGCACTGGGGCACCTGCCGACGATGATGGCGCTTGCCCTGTTCGTGGCCGTTGTCCTGACCCTGGGTCGCTGGTACCGGGACAGCGAGATGCCGGTGTGGTTCGCCAGCGGCATTGGCGTGTTTGTGTTCCTGCGGCCCCTGGCACGCACCACAGCGCCGCTGCTGGTCCTGATCGCCGCCTTGACGATCTGGGTCTGGCCTTGGGTGAACACCCAGACCCAGGAACTGCGAGAGCGCCACGAGCAGCGCTCCGACGTTTCGCGAGTTGCGCCTGGTCTGTTCCAGAGCTCGGCTGACGGCAGCCGCGTGTTTTTCGTCGATCGCGACAGCGCGGGTGGTCCCCTGGCACGCAACGTGTTCATCGTGTCACGCGCGGGCAACACCGAGAGCGTCACGTCCGCCCGCACCGGAAAGCTGGAGGTGGGCGCCGATGGGGACCGATATGTCGTCCTGGAGCAAGGACAGCGCAGCGAAGTCGACAGCGCAAGCGGCGAGAAGTCGCTTGCGCGCTTCGACCGCTACCGGGTCTGGTTCGACGAAGACGGCGGCCGTGTTCGGGGACAACTGCCGGTGAAGGCCCAGTCCACGGCTGCCTTGTTGCGTGCGCGCGACCCGGTCAACGACGGCGAACTGGCCTGGAGGTTCGGCCTGGCGCTGGCAGCATGCAATCTTGTCTTGCTGGGAGCAGGCCTGTCCGAAGTTCGCCCGCGCCGCATCAGCAATTGGAACCTGTTGCTTGCCTTGCTGGCCTTCCTGGTAGCACTCAACCTCGTGAACCTCAGCAAGTCCTGGGTGGCCAGTGGCAAGCTCGGGCTGGGGCTCGCGATGGTCGGACTGCACGGGGGCATGTTCGTGCTGGCCGTCGCCTTGCTTTGGTGGCGCGATCGCGGCGCGACGCTGCCCCTGCCACGACTGCCGCGCCTTCGCCGATGAAGACCGTCCGCCTGCTGTTGTACCGGGACATCGCCGGTTCGGTGGTGTTCGTTGCGCTGACCTTCCTGGCGCTGTTCTTTTTCATCGATTTCGTCGAGGAGCTGTCCTCGGCCACACGCCGGGGAGAGGCCCTGGCGGTGGCGGCCCTGCGCGCGCTGTTCGAAGCGCCCGGCAACCTCTATGAATTGGCGCCGATCGCCGTGCTGATCGGAACCATCTACGCGCTGTCTCGCTTGGCGCAGGCCTCGGAGTTCACGATCCTTCGCACGGCTGGGCTCGGCCCTGCGCGCGCGCTCGGTCTGCTGATGCTGCCCGGAGCCCTCTTCGGTATCTTCACGTGGGGCTGGGGTGAGTGGGTGGTGCCGCAGGCCGAGCGGGCTTCGGTGGGCCTGATCGCCGCTGCGTCGAGCCCAGGCCCGGGCGCCTGGCTGAAGAACAACACGGGCTCGGCTGCACTCGCGCGCAGTTCCGCCGTGCATGTGGCCTGGGCGTCCCCGGACGGGCGTCTGCATCAGGTACGGATCTTCGAGTTCGACGCCGACAGCCGGCTGGTACGCCGCATCGAGGCTGCTTCGGCCGAAGTCGACCGCAGCGGCCGCTGGCAACTCGCGCAGGTCAGCCTGACGGATTGGCCCACAGCGCCGACGGCAACCGCAACGGTCAAGTCCACAACGGCGAGTTTCCTCAACTGGAACAGTTCGCTGACGCCAGATGTCGTCAGCGCCGCCGTCCTGCCCCTGCACACGATGTCGACGCACGACCTGTGGCGCTACAGCCAGCACCTCGCGACCCAGGAACAGGCTGCACAGCGCTACGAGATCCGATTCTGGAAGCGGGTCCTGTACCCCCTGGCCTGCCTGGTCATGACCGCCCTGGCCCTGCCCTTCGCCTATCTTCATGCCCGCACGGGCGGCGTGGGCCTGAAAGTGTTCGGCGGCATCATGCTGGGCATCAGTTTCGTGCTCGCCAACCACCTGGCAGGACACCTGGGCTTGCTGCGCGACTGGACCCCCTGGATCGCCGCGGCGGCGCCGAGCCTGGCCTACCTGCTGCTCTCTCTGGCAGCCTTCTGGTGGCTCGTGCGTTACCGTTGACACTGGCCTGCATTGCTCTTCCTACCCCGATGACCACACTCCGCACCCCCCCCTTGACCAGCCGCCTGCCCAAGGTGGGAACCACGATCTTCACCGTCATGTCGGCCTTGGCCGCAGAGCGTGGCGCCGTGAACTTGGGGCAAGGCTTCCCGGATTTCGACTGTGACCCCCAGCTGCTCGATCACGTCAACCAAGCCATGAAGGCGGGCCTGAACCAGTACCCGCCAATGGCAGGGGTGCCCCTGCTGCGGGAGGCCATCGCGGCCAAGGTAGAGCGGCTGTACGGCCATCGTTATGACCCGGTGGGCGAGATCACGATCACCGCCGGTGCTACCCAGGCCATCATCACGGCCGTTCTGTGCTGCGTCCATCCCGGTGATGAGGTCATCGTCCTCGAGCCGTGTTACGACAGCTACATCCCGAACATCGAGCTGGCCGGAGGCAAGGTGGTGCGGGTCCCCCTGACGCCGCGAACCTTCCGGCCCGACCTGGCGGCGATCTCGGCCGCGCTCACGCCGCGCACGCGGGCCATCATCGTGAACTCGCCCCACAATCCGAGCGCCAGTGTGTGGACCCGCGCCGAGATGCAGCAACTCGCCGACCTGCTCGCGCCCACGGACGTGCTGCTCATCAGTGACGAGGTCTACGAGCACATGGTTTACGACGGCCAACCCCATGTCAGCGCAGCGGCCGTGCGCGGGCTGGCCGAGCGCGCCTTCGTCGTCTCGAGCTTCGGCAAGACTTACCACGTCACGGGCTGGAAGGTCGGTTTCGTCGCGGCCCCCGCTTCACTGAGCGCCGAGTTCCGCAAAGTCCATCAGTTCAACGTGTTCACGGTCAACACGCCCGTGCAGCATGCCTTGGCGGCTTACATGGCCGACCCTGCCCCCTACCTCGACTTGTCGGCCTTCTACCAGCGCAAGCGTGACCTCTTCCTTGACGGCTTGCGGCGCACCCGGCTGGAGCCGCTCCATACGGCGGGTACCTATTTCCAGTGCGTGGAGTACGGGGCGATCAGCGACCTGCCCGAGGCCGAGTTCTGCCAGTGGCTGACGCGGGAGATCGGCGTGGCCGCCATCCCCCTGTCGGCGTTCTACGAAGGGGGCTTCGAGCAAGGCATCGTGCGCCTGTGCTTCGCCAAGCGCGACGAGACGCTGCGCTCCGCACTGGAGCGCTTGGCGCGGATCTGACCGCGCCCTGCCGTGCGCCCGCGCCGCCGCAAGGTGCAGCAGGCCCCGCGGCTTCAGCCGGTCAGCCCGGGAGGCGACTTCGCGCCCGGCAGAGTAGCGAGCGGCTCCATCTCGATGCCGTCCACGTTGAAATCTGCCCCCGAGATCGAGGGCCATGGATCGCTGTGCGTCTTGTCGCCCCCTGAGCCTGCGGTCGGGTCGGTGGGGGTCTCGACTTCAGGCTGCAGCAGGGCCAGGCCCACGTTGCCATCGGCTGCAACTGGAGAGGTGTGCGCAGCAACCTCGTCAAGTGGCAGTATAACATCGACCGGGCTCGACGAGCGGACATCCCGCTGGTCGAGATCGCGCGCCAACGTGTGCAGGAACACCACATCTTCCAGCGTCGCAATGTCCAGCGGCTCCTTGGCCGCGCTGCGGAACATCAGGTTCTCGAGCAAGGTCATTGCATCCACCGGACGCGGCCAAGCCTGCTCGATGCTTTGCATCAGTTCAGGGCAGTCCTGCAGGGTCCGTTGTGGTGCCGTGCCCGCGCCAAAGGCCGCGGCCACGGCGTTGAAGCGCTGATTGAAGCGCGTGCGCAAGTGCTCGTAAGCCTCGCGCTCTCCGCGACGACGGTGCAGTTCCATCAATCTCAGAAAGGGAGTCGGGTGCGTTCCGCCGGTCTTGCTCAGGTGCTCGATCAAGAGCGCCGTGGCGCTGTCCTCGCGTCCGAGGACGGTCAGGAACTCCACCTGCTGCTCGAGGTCCAGGATTTCCTCGACAGGCACCGTATGCAAGGGTGCCGAGATCGAGGCGACCGAAGGCGCCATCAGGCGCGTACGCTCCATGGCGCTCTCGCCCTCGCCCGCTGCAGGCGGCGCCGTCGCACCAACGGCGTACCCCCCAGTAGCGGTCCCCTCCACACGGGTGCCGTGCTCGCGCGCTTCGTTCCGGCCGGGCCCCCCTGGGGCGCCTGACAGATCGGCAGGAGCAGAGCGCGCAGACGATTCCCGAGCCACCGGCTCGACGGCCCCGAGAGCCGGCTCCGGGGGCGCCAAGCCGACGTGCGAAGGCCACGCAAGTTCCGACCGGGGGCCGATACCGGAGGCATTGCGGCCACGGCGCAGCCCCAAGGCTGCGACGACCGACAGTGCAACGGCAAGCAAACCGGCGGTCGACCACGCCAGGCGGGACTGGGATTGGGCCTCGCCCAGCGCCACCTCGAGCCGCGCCAGGGCGTCGCGCTGCTGCCGCGACTCGATACGCAGCGCCAGCAGACTGTTCTCCAGTGACTGCACGCGCGCCGGCACGACCGTGGCGACATCGGGGCTGTGCATCGCAGCACTGGCTGCGGCGTCGGACGAATTCGCCAGTACTGCGGAAGTCGAGGACCCTCCGAGGAGGATTGCCGCGCCCCCCGACCCTGCAGCAGGCGCCGACGCGGGCGCGGCTTCGCCCCGGCTGCTGCGCACCACGGAAGCCGCGACCTCGAGCCGTGAACGCGACTCCACCGCCGCCTGCGCCATGGCTGGGGTGGCTGTACTGGCGTCTGGCGGCTGGTCCGTTGCACGGATGCCTGGCGGCGCTGCATGACCCGAGCCGGATGGCGACTCGCGGACGGCCCGGCCCAAAGGCGCGGGCCGGGATGCCGCCGACGAGAGCCCAGCCCCATCCTGACGTTGAGCCAGCGGCACAGATTGCACGGCCCACCCAGTCGCCGGCGGATCGGCCAGGACCGTGAAGCGGCGCGTCAATCGGGCCGGACAGCCCACCGAGACGACCACGCCCACCACGGGGTCGTTGACCCCGGCAGCGGTGCGTACGCGCACCGACGCACCCGCGTCTGATCT
>CAIRBF010000274.1 GCA_903876715.1 uncultured beta proteobacterium | reverse complement strand
GATCTCTGCATCTCAGGCCAGGACCAGTCGCGTCGGCACCTGATAGGGGCCGATCTCGGGGTAGGGACAGTACAGCACGGGTCCGTCGATGTGGATCTCGTCCACCTCGCGTACCAGCGCCTCGAGGGCCACGCGCAGTTCCAGCCGCGCCAGGTGCGCCCCGGCGCAGAAGTGCGGGCCGCGGCCGAAGGCCAGGTGTTCGTGGATGTTCGGGCGTCCGAGCACGAACCGGTCGGGGTCGTCGAACACGTCCTCGTCCCGGTTGGCGCTGGCGTAGGTCAGCGCCACCGCCTCGCCCTGCGGGATGACCCGGCCGCCGATCTCGGTGTCCTGCAAGGGCGTGCGGGCGAAGCCACGGTAGGGCGAATACAGGCGCAGGAATTCCTCCACCGCGTCGGGCAGGCGCTGCGGTGCCTCGCGCAGGCGCCGGTGCAGGGCGCGGTCGCCCGCCAGGTGCAGGGCGATGCTGCCGATCATCACCATGGGCGCGACGATGCCGACCACCAGCACCTGGCGCACCGTGCCGACGATCATCTCCTCGGGCAGCGGTGTGGGCACGCCGTCGACGTCGACGCGCGCGGCCAACAGCGCACTCACCGGATCCTGGTCGGCAGGCAGCGGCGCGGCGCGGCGCTGCCGCAGCAGGGAGCGCGCCATGTCGTACAGCACCAGGCTCGTGGACTTCATCGACTCGCTGTCGAAGGCCTGCACGGAGCGGATGAAGGCCGGGCCGGCGTCCATCAACTGCGCGGTCAGGTGTTCGTCGAGGTTCATCCAGCGGCCGAAGACACGCACCGGGAAACGGGCCGAGAAGTCCCCGCAGAGGTCACCGCCTCCACGCTGCAGCAGCGGCTGCAGGGTCTCGCCGATGACCTCTCGCACCATGGGTTCGAGGGCAGCCACGCGCTCGGCCGACAACAGCGGGTTGAGCGCCGCCCTGTAGGGTGTGTGCTCGGGCGGGTCCAGGTGGAGTGGCGGTCGCCTGCCGGTGTAGGCCACCTTGGGCACGACGTTCTGCACCGTGGTCGTGAACCGGGCCGGATCGGCCGCGGCGCGGGCGACGTCGGCGTGCCGTGTCAGGGCGAAGAAGCCGCCCAGGGACGTGGTGTGCGCGACCGGGCAGCGCGCGCGCAACTGCGCGTACACCGCGTGCGTGGTCGCGGCCGTTTCCCCCGGCCCGACCTGGAAGTCGTCGTCAGCGGTCACGACTCGGCCGTGAATCCGATCTTGCGCACCCAGACCTGCCACTCCTCGCTGTCGGCACGGATCATGTCCCTCAGTTCCTGCGGGCTCGACCAAGCGATGTCCAGGCCCAGGCGGGCCGCAGTGTCCAGCGTGTCCTTGTGCTGCAAGGCTTCGCGCAGCTGCGTGGCCGCGTGCGACACGAGCTCCGGGCTGGCCTTGCCCGGCAGGAACATGCCGAACCATTCACGACCGACGATGGGCATGCCCTGCTCGCGGTAGGTCGGCGTCTGCGGCAGCTGCGGACTGCGCGCCGAGCCCGAGACCGCCAGCACGCGGGCTCCTCCCTGCTGCACATGCTGCACGAGCGCGCCGATGGGCGAGGACATCGCCGCCAGGTGGCCGCCGCGCATGTCCTGCAGCCCCGGCACCGAACCCTTGTAGGGCACGTGCTTCAGCGGCGCATCGAACTGGCGCGCCGCGGCGGCGACGATCAGGTGCGGGACCGACCCCGGCGCCGGCGAGCCGTAGGTGGCCTTGTCCGGGTTGGCCCGGGACCAGGCCATGAAGTCCTCGAGCGTGCGAACCGACTCGGGCACCGCCGGCCCGACGGCGAGCCCGAAATTCGTGTACGCCATCAGCGACACGGGCGCGAAGTCCCGCTCCGCGTCGTAGGGCAGCTTGCGGTAGGTGTGGGGGTACAGCGAGAAGAAGGTCGATGGCGTCATCAGCATCGTCGCGCCGTCGGCAGCCGCTTCACGCGCGGCCATCAGCGCGATCTGTCCCCCGGCCCCGGCCTTGTTCTCGACGATGACGTTGGCCGCGTAGCGGCCTTTCATCCGGTCGGCCACGCGCCGCAGCAGCGTGTCCCCCGCGCCACCGGCCGGCGCGCCGATGAGCAGCCGCGCCATGCCCAGCGTCTGGGCACGAACGCGGGTGTGCAGGGCGGCAGTGGCGCCGATCCCCAGGGCGATCCATTGGCGGCGGTCGATCATCGGAGGTCTCCACAAGGAATTGGTGGCGGCTTGCGCGCGCCTTTCGATGTTTCGAACTCTAATGCATGGCGTCTCAGCTTGGACAAGCCGCAAGGCGCAGGCACCGGCCTTTGATCGCCGAGAGCCACTGCGTCGGCGCGTGGCTGCGGCGCCCGATTTCTGCAGAGGATCTCCACATGACCGACCGACTGACCCTGGCCCAGGCCCGTACCCTCATAGACGTTGCACTCTCCACCGCGCGCCAGCACGGATTCAAGCCCATGGGCGTGGTCGTTGTCGACGCGGCGGCGCAGCTCGTCGCTTCGGCGCGCGAAGACGGCGCGAGCGCGCTGCGACTGGACATCGCCCTGGGCAAGGCCGGCGCGGCCGTGGGCATGGGCACGAACAGCCGCGCCCTGGCCGCGCGCGCCAAGGACCTGCCGGCCTTCTTCGGCGCCGTCGCGTCCACTGCGCAGCAGCCGTTCATTCCACAAACCGGCGCGGTGCTCATCACCAACGGCGCGGGCGTGGTGATCGGCGCGGCCGGCGCCTCGGGCGGCACAGGTGACGAGGACGAGCAGATCGTCATCGCCGGCATCGCCGCCGCGGGGCTGGGTCACGCCTGAGCGCCGGCGGGGGGGCTGAACCCGCGGCGCCCGCACTGCGCTGGACGCCCTATTTCCGCCGCTCCCGGTGTCACAGGCCGCCTCGCCCCTCGCGGGCGTGGAAGGCCTTCGCGGTTTCCCAGGCCACCGACTGCAGGTGGGCGGCAACCTCCGCCGGCAGGCCAGCGGTGTAGCGGTTGCCCACCGGGTTGACCTGGTATACCGAGGCCAGCACGGTGCAGGCGGCGAGGTAGGTGCCGGCGAGCGTCGGATGGCGTTTGTCGGCAATGATCAGGCTGAGCGGCGGCCGCTGCTTCACGGACTCGGCAAACGCCAGCCCGGCGGGCACCACCAGCGCACGATTGTCCTTGCCCGCCTTGACGTACTCCGCGGCGAGAGGCTCGGTCATCTCGGGCTTGTCGGAGTAGGCCCACGACATGAACAGGACGGGCTCGGCGCCACGCCGGCGCACCGTGTCGCTGTGCTTCTTCGCGAATTCATGGAACAGCGGGCCGAGTGTGGGGTGGATCGGGCACTGGCTGCAGTCCATCATCAACACGGCGTCGAAAGGCTTGTCGAAGGTGTTGAAGCGCACCTCGTTGTCACCGACGAAGGAGTAGCTCGCGACGCCGCCGGGCTTGAAATGCGCGTCCACGTCGTGCCAGTTCAGGCCCGATCCACTGATCGTTGCCGAGACGCTGCGCGTGCCCGCCACGCCCGCGGCCGACAGCAACTGGCCCACGTGGCCGTGCATCGAGTTGTTGTAGTAGAAGAAACTGTTGCCCACCCAGAGCATCGATCGCACGCTCGACGCCTTGGCCGCCGCAGCGGGTGCCGCGGGCGCCGGCTGCGCGGTGGCGATGGCTGCGCACAGCGACAGCGCGGCGGCAGCGGCAAGGTGGGCAAGGCGGCGGGGTGTCTCCATGGTCTTCCTTTTAATTGAACTGGACACGAGGTTAAGGCCGGTGTTGCGGCGCAGGCCTGTTTCCATCCTGCCACGGCCAGCGCGCGCTCGATCAGCCCCTGCGTGACCAGCGCAGCCTTGCAAGTGACCCAGGGTCCCGGTCCTGCTCGGCGACGTCGAGCCAGTCGCCTCTCAGCGCGCGGAGTGCATCCTGCGGGAAGTCCATGAGCTTGGTACCGCCGTTGCCCGGGCCCTCGGCCTCCATGGGCGCTTCGTGCTTGCGAGAGCCTGGGCCGGGCACGTGCTTGCCAGCAGCCAAGCGTGTGCCCCGCGAACCCGTTGCGAGCGTCGGCTTCGAGCGACTGGGTTCGAGGCGATGTTGACCAGGTTGCCCTGCAACCAAGAGGGGTCGAAGAGCCACCCCGAGCGTAGCGTCTGGCGCGTCACGGTCGTCAAACGCCCTCAGGCGGGGGCAGCCTTGCGGATGCCTTCGGGCACCTCGAGGGTCGCGATGCCCTCACAGCACCAGGCGCCGCCCTTTTCAGGTCGACACGCACACCGTCACTGCGTTGCCGAACCGCTGCACACCCCGCAGCCGGGAGGGAATGCAAGCCCCCTGCGGCCCCGGCCGGTTGCAATGCTTTTCGGTGTGCTTGACGCGTACAACCCTTAAGATGAACTCTACCGAGGCGAGCCCGACCCCATGATCTTCCACACCCGGACCCCGGGAATCCGAATCGTTGCAGGCGCATCCTGGTCCTCACCGCAACGGCATGCACTTCTCCCCAGCAACGCGCGGTGGCCGCCCACTGCGAGATCGAGGCACAGAATTCATGGCCGCAGAAGCTGACTACCCAGCAGGTGATGCGGTCTGTGCAGGTCGGTGAGAGGATAGTGGGCAACAAGAACACCTGCCGAACCGAGGTGCGCGAGACATCGGACAAGAAGGGTGCCTCGGTGACGATCCGCGAGACCGTCTGCAAGGACGAGCCTATCAGGGAACCCGTTTATGCGCAAAGGTCGGTCACCGAGCGGGTCGACTTGAACGAGGCGACGCGCGCGCAGCACGTGCGAGCTTGCACGGCTGATGCCCTGGCCAGGGGCATGTTCGCGAACCTCAGGTAGCGTTCCGGGCTTTTGTGCTGTCGCCGCCTGCGGATATCACCGAGGCGGGCGGTCTGCCTGGCCGGCAGACCGCCGATGACGAACATCATCACCGCGAAATGCAGTAGCTGGACGGCATCCGTGAGCGGTCGGTAAGGCCTGGGTATGAAATCCGCCATGCCTCGGATCACCCTGCGGCCAGGCTCGCGGCGCGACTGGCGCTGCGACAGGTCTCAGAACGGGTCGTGCCTGGGCGCCGTCTGCATCGTGACCCAACGCAGTTCGGTGAAGGCGTCGATGCCGGCACGGCCACCGAAGCGTCCCCAGCCCGAGCCCTTGACGCCGCCGAAGGGCATCTGCGCCTCGTCGTGCACGGCGGGGCCGTTGACGTGGCAGATGCCCGACTCGATGCGCTGGGCCACGCGCCGCGCGCACGCCCAGGATCACCGGCGCGTTCCACAGCGCGATGCCGAGCACCACGTCCGCCGGCACGCGTACTGCCATTGCCAGGCTGCCGGACATGTCGGAGGGTATGACCTCGCCGCCGACCTGTGACGTCAGCCCCGCCGCCTTTCTCCTTGGGGGCGGCAGCTGCGCGCGTGAGCGCGTCGAAGCCGTAGCG
>CAIRBF010000273.1 GCA_903876715.1 uncultured beta proteobacterium | reverse complement strand
CAAAGCTGGCCACGTCCGGGCCCCAGCGGTCGATCAGACGGTGGTGGTAGGTGAACATGCGCCAGGCAAAGGCCTCGTCGCGCTGGGTCTGCACCTCCACGTGCACGTAGAGCAGGCGCGCGGCGCGGTCCTGGCCTGTCACGCGCACCAGCACGTCGACGAACTTCTTGCCGCTGGCCGCGTCCCGCACCACTTGTCGCAGTACCTTGTCCAGGAACTGGTGGCCCGCCTTCCACGCGATGGCCGCGTGCGCCGCCGGGAAGTAGAAGGCCATGAACTCGGGGAAGGCGCCCTCGATGGCCTCCTTCCACGGTGAGTCGTACTCGTCAGCGGGGTGCGTGGTCTGCGCTGCCTGCGCACCTTCGGCAGCGGGGTTGTCGGGTGGGATGCTGTCTGCGGCGGGCATGCGCCCACTGTAGGCAGCCTAACCACGCCGCACATCGCCCGCATGGGGCCCCCGAAAGAGCACCCCCACCCGGGGGATACGCCCATCAAACGCCGCCCAAAGTGGCGGGCATCGCGTGCCTTCGCCCCTCCCTCTAGCATCCCCCGCAGCGCACCCATCCCGAACCGCCCTGGTCGACGGCGCGGGCCGGCCTGCATGCGGCCGTCACGCGCCCACGCAGGCTGGAACGCGGCCACCGAGGGCGGGGGCGCCGGCTGGCTGTACAGCGCCCTGTCCGCACCGGGGGCCAGTGCCCCCGGACGAACACTTTCCTGCAGCGACACCAAACCGTGCGACACCCGCCCTCGGCGCGCCCATCGACGCGAGGTCAGGCGATATGTCCGAGTCTTCGAGGAAGACACCGATCCAGATGCCCAGCGTGGCTGAAGACCGCCAGATCACCGCGGCCGCGAAAGCCGACCCGGATGCGCAGCCGCTGACGAAAGCGCAGCTCGCACAGATGGTGCCGGCCAAGGCCTTGCGTGGCCGCCCACCGGCGGCCAACAGGAAGCAACTGGTCTCGGTGCGCTACAGCCCGGAAGTGTTGGCCTACTTTCGGTCCACGGGGCAGGGCTGGCAGGCGCGCATGGACGGCGTGCTGAAGCGCTACGTCGAGGCCCAGGGCACCTCCTCCTGAGGGGCTGGCGCGAAGCGCGCCGCCCAAAGCGGCGCGGATCAGCCCTCTTCCTGCCTTGCCCCCCTCCCCCCTCGCGGGGGAGGGGCTGGGGGAGAGGGGGACGAGCGCCAAGCCCGATGTCAGACGAGCGCCGGCGCGCTGCTGCCGACTGCCATGGCATCGGCAGCCAATCGCTGGTCCATCGTGGCGCGCAAACCCTCAGGCACAGACACCGTCAGAACGGCCCCCACCTCCGCCCGCCCCATGTCTCTCGGGTGGCGCTTTCCGCTCCACGGCACGTACTGCCGAAGCCAGTAGACGTCAGCCTGCTTGGTGCGTAAACTGTAGTTAAGGTAACGTAACCTATCACGCATCTGATCGAGCAAGCTCTTGGGCTGGACATGGACTGTGGTCGCTTCCGTCATCGGCATCTCCAGTGGAGCTGTATGCAACCACAGCATCCTGGCAACGACGAGCCACTGCAATTCCTTCGCGCATCCCCCAAAGGGGGTATTGCCGATCACGGCGATCTGTGCTTGGCTCCTGCGGCGGCCCGATGGAAGGGCGGAGTTTTCGGGCGCGCGCCATGTTATCGAGCAGATCTGATGTTATTCAGCACAAGCGATGTTATTGAGCGAGTGCCACGTTATTGAGCACCACCGTACACGAATACGAAGGGACTTCCCCAATTCCCAGACGGTATCGAAGTACCAAGATTGACTTGCGGAAGTTCAATCTGAAAGGAAAAGGGGAAGTCATGTCAGAGGTTACACGTTCGCAGGTGTTTCGTGTAGGGGTTGATCTGT
>CAIRBF010000272.1 GCA_903876715.1 uncultured beta proteobacterium | reverse complement strand
GCAAGCGGCTGGAGCAGCTGTGCCGCTACATCACGAGGCCCGCGCTGTCGGACGAGCGGGTGCAGCTCAACGGCGCGGGGCAGGTCGAGCTCAAGCTCAAGACGCCGTGGCGTGATGGAACCACGCACCTGGTCATGAGCCGGCTGGAGTTCATGCAGCGGCTGGCGGCGTTGGTGCCGCGGCCACGGCTGCACCTGATCAGGTTTCACGGAGTTCTGGCTCCGAACGCGAAGCTGAGGCCGCTGGTGGTGCCGCAGGGGCCGCCCGCGCAAGCACAGGCGACAACCGAAGCGGCAGCCGCCGCTGGGTGTGAAGTCGAGACGGTTCAGGCCAGGCCGCACCGCATCAGCTGGGCGCGACTGCTCAAGCGCGTCTTTGACATCGACATGCAGCACTGCCCGAACTGCGCCGCCGGAGAGCTGAAGATCATCGCGGCCATCCTCGAGCGGCCGGTGATCGAGAAGATCCTCACCCACCTCGGACTGGATCCACAGCCGCCGCCCCGGGGTCGGATGCGCGAGGCGAGGCAAGACTTCGCCACCTGAGCCGCGCTGACCGTCAAAGATACCTCGCCCCAGGCTGCGCTGACCACGGCAGCCAGGATGGCGCTGCGCCGCATGTCGGCACGATGCAGATGGACTCAGGGTCAACCCTGATGTTCAGACTCAGCGAGCCCCCATCGAACCGAATGGGCCGGCTGAATCAGGACAAGACAACGGTGCAGATGCCAGTTCCAAGCCGTCCAGGACGACACCTATCGGACACACATGCGTCAGTCGGGCTTCCCACAGGCCGTTTGAAATCCCTATGCGCCAGCCGCCCGTGTCGTTCACCGTGACAAAGACCCTCGTGGACTGGAAGGACGGCAAGCCCGTGTACCGGACGGACTCGAACGAGGAGCTTTCGGGCGAGCGCAGGCGCGCGAAGGCCTTTGATCCGAGCACGCTGCTGGCCCGGTTCCAGGACCAGCTCTACAAGCCCGATGCCCAGGTCAGCCGCAAGGACGGGATCCCTCTGGACGGCACCCTGGCCACCCGGCTGGAGGCACAGGCCGCGCCCGTCACGGCCCGGGTGCTGGTGGAGCCGGCCACGAGCGAGTTGCTGCGCAGCGAGCTTCAGGTGGCGGTGCCCTTGCTGGGGCGGGCGTCGATCACGCGGCACTTCTCGGCAGGCGAGCCCGGGCCCCGCCTGCCCCACTCGGCATGGATCGACATGCGATTCAGGAGGATGCTCGACACCGTCCACCCGACCGTGGCCGA
This sequence comes from uncultured beta proteobacterium, assembly GCA_903876715.1. GTDB lineage: Bacteria > Pseudomonadota > Gammaproteobacteria > Burkholderiales > Burkholderiaceae_C > Rubrivivax. The sequence goes on along the minus strand of CAIRBF010000272.1, from coordinate 2,713 downwards.
GCGCTACGCCGGCTGGGTGCCCGTGCCGCGACCCTGAGCCGGTCAGCGGGCGGACGTGCTCGCCCGCCACAGCCGCGCGTGCAGCGCGAGCGCATCGGCCTCGGCCAGCCACGGCACCTCCAGGGCGCGTGACAAGGTCATGCCCATCACGTCGGTGCTCAGCCGGGCCGTGCCGGCCCGGCGGTCGGCCGGAGAGCGCCGCAGCATCACGGCCTGGGCTCGGCCCTCGGGCAGCAGCACCCAGCGGCGCGTGAGCACGCCGCTGCGCCACACCACGACCCCATGGTCCACCGCAAAGCCCGCCCAGGCGGCCCAGCACCAGGCGTGCCAGCCGCTGGCGGCCACCAGCACGGCCGACAGCGCGAGCATCGCCGGCCCGGTGTCGGCGGGCAGCGTGGGGAGCCACCACGCCAGCAGCGTGCACGCGCCGAGCACCGGCAGCATCCACAGCAGCGTGCGCTGCCAGCGGCGCCACGCTGCACGCGGATGCAGGGGCCGCCACTGTAGGGCCTGCAGGTCGAGCCCGGGCAGGCAGGCCTGGATGAGCGCCTGGGCCTGGGCGGGCGAGGCGATGGGCGCCAGATGGTCCAGCCGAGGGACGGGTACGTTGGGCGTCACCACCGATGCGGGCAGGTCCACGCGCAGGCTGCAGCGGCCCAGGAGCCGGTGCAGCAGCGTGCGCTCGAGCACCAGGCGCTGGATGGCACCGACCCGGCCGCTCACGTCGATGCGCGTGAGCAGCCCCCGCTGCACGCGCAGACGGTCGTCCTGGCGCGTCAGCGTGAAGCCATGCTGGGTGAAGACGGCGTAGCCGATGGACAGGAGGCGCACGAAGACCAGGGCCACCACCAGCAGCGCCAGCAGCCAGGCGGCGAGCTGCCACACGCTGGCCGCCACGGCCTCGCTCAGCCCGGCGTCGACCGCCTCGGCCAGGCGATCCGCGCCCGGCACGAGCTCCAGGATCTCGGTGTTCTGCGAGACGACACCCGTCACCGTCGCCACCACCAGGAAGCCGCGGTTGGAGATCAGCCCGAGCTTGATGAGCTCCCAAGTGGGAACCGCAAGCAGCCGGACAGGAGCCTGCCCGGGCACAGCCGCTCCTGGCCCGAGGGCCGCGGACGGGGCCGTGGCGCCTGAAACGCCGGTGGCGCCCGAGGCCGCCGGGGCGGCGGTGTCGCCCTGCGCGGCGCGGTGCAGGCGCAGCTGCTCGGCCAGGCGTGCCGCCTCATGCGGGTAGAGCACCCGCATCACCGCCTCGGGTCGGCCGCCCGAGCCCGACTCGAGCACGAGCTCGGTGACATCGATGAAGCGGTGCATCAACCCTCGGCGCTCGCTCACCGCCTGGATGCGCGTGAAGGGCACGTGGCGCGACTCGCGCGTGAAGATGCCCTCGCGGATGACGATCTCGTCGGCCAGCACCTCGTAGCGGAAGCTGCGCGCCCGCACCCAGCCGTAGGCGCAGACGATGACGACCGCCGCAGCGCCCAGACCGAAGACGAGCAGCTCCTGCTCGCGCCTGAGAACCACGAGGATCAGCAGCGGCAGGGCGATCTCCTTGAGCGCTCCCGCGGCATGAAAAAGCCACGACCAGGGATGCAGCCGGCGGGCGGGCAGCGCCGCGCTCACGCCGTCGTGCCCCTTCCGGGCGCACCCATGGCCTGCAGCTCGGCCAGCAGGGAGTCGCGCAGCGCCTGCGCCTGCGCCGGCTCCAGGCCGGGCAGACGCGTCTCGTAGGCGTGGGAGCCGGCCGTGTAGAGCTCCAGCGTGGCCAACCCCAGCCAGCGCTCCAGTGGCCCGCGCTTGATGTCCAGGTGCTGCAGCCGCTGCATCGGGATCCACACCTCGCGCTGCCACCAGGCGCCTTTCCACACCACCACACCCTCGCCTGGCCGGCGCTGCCAGCGGTAGACGCGTGTGGCCACCCGGGCGCGCCACAGCAGCAGCGACGACAAGGCGATCCAGACGGCCAGGCCCACGACGGACGAACGGCCCAGGCCCGCCAGCCCCTTGAAGCCCAGGGCATCCACCCAGACCGGCCAGGCCACCATCCAGGCCAACCCGCCTGCGGCCAAGCCCCACAGCAGCGCGTGCAGCTGCCACAGCCTGGCCAGCTTCGGGTGCGGCCGACCCTCGGTCATCTCGATTTCCTGCATGGGGCGATGATCGCATTGCAGGCAGCCCGCTGCTGCGCGATCCGTCTTGCCGGGCAGCCGGCGGCATGGGAGCATCCAGCTCATGGCGATCAAGCAGGTGGGCCCCACGCCGATCCAGCCCCGGCACCGGCTGAGCTGCCACTGCGATGCCGTGGTGCTCGAGCTCGAGCTGCCCGAGGGCATCGTCAACCCGCGCCGCTGCGACTGCTCGATCTGCCGGCGCAAGGGCGCGATCGTCGCCTCGGTCAAGCTCGACGGCATCCGGGTGCTGCAGGGCCAGGAGCACTTGCGCCTGTACCAGTTCAACACGCGCCTGGCGCGCCACTACTTCTGTGAGGTGTGCGGCATTTACACCCACCACCAGCCCGCCGGCACGCCGCGCCCGGCCGACACGCTGGGCCGCCCGGGCCGCCCGGGCTGGCTGGACTGGGTGATCGAGGAGCAGCGCGCCACGCGCGAGGCCGTGGCCGTCTACGACCAGAGCTCCTTCGGCAAGCTGCTGCTGCAGGGGCGCGACGCGCGCGCGGTGCTGCAGCGGCTGTGCGCCAAGGACATCGGGG
>CAIRBF010000271.1 GCA_903876715.1 uncultured beta proteobacterium | reverse complement strand
GGCGCTGACCGAGGTGCTCGTCGATGCCGCCCCGGGCGTGCGGCTCATCCCGGGCGCCTCGGGCCTGCGGGAGCTGGCGTCGATGGACGAGGCCCAGGTCTCGTCCGTGATCCACCTGATGGATGACCTCGACGAGCCGGTGGACTGCCTGCTGGTGGACGTTGCCGCGGGCATCGCGCCGGCGGTCGTCTCCTTCATGGCCGCATGCCAGCGGCGCTTCGTCGTCGTGTGCGACCAGCCGGCCTCGATCGCCGACGCCTACGGCTTGTTGAAGATCCTGACCCTCGAGGAGGGGCTCGAAGACGTCTATCTGCTGCCCAACATGGTCAACAGCCAGGCCCATGGCCGCAAGTTGTTCAACCACATGGCCGACGTCGCGCAGCGCTTTCTCGGAGCAAAGCTGGGCTATCTCGGATCGATAGAGCGCGACGATGCGGTACAGGCGGCACAGGAGCGCTATCTGCCCGTCAATCGCCATGCCCCCGGCAGCACGGCGGCGCAGAGTTTCAAGCGCCTGGCGGGGCGGGTGGTCGAACTCGGCCCGGCACTCAAGCCCTCCGGACGCATCCAGTTCCTGCTGCAGCGCATGGTCGGGCTGCCGTCCGCCAGCGCCTGAGCAGCGGGCATCCGAGACCGGGATGGACGCCGCCTTGAAGCTCTATCGGCCCGCGCCCAGCGTGACCGAGGCGCTGGTGCGGGAGCACATGCCCATGGTCAAGCGGGTCGCGGTGCACCTGAAGGTGCGCCTGCCGCCCTTCATGGACACCGAAGAACTGGTGCAGGTCGGCATGGTCGGGCTGATCGAGGCCGCACAAGCCTTCGATCCGGCCAAGGGCGAGGAGTTCGAGCGTTTCGCCCTCAGCCGCATCCGCGGCGCCATGGTCGACGAGGTGCGCCGCATGACGGGCATGCCGCGCTCGGCGGTGGCATTCCAACGCACCGAGGAAGCCGCGGCCAACGAGGTGTCCGGGCAGGTGGGACGGCGCGCGCGATCCAGCGAGGTCGCCGCCCACCTGGGCATGGACCTGGCCCAGTTCCACAAGGAGCGCGACGCCGCGCACCGCTACGAGACCCATTCGATCGAGGTCGTCGACGAAGAAGCCCTGAACGTCGCCGACGACGGCCAGCGGCAACCGGACGCGCTCCTGGAACACCACCAGATGGTCGACCTGCTGGCTCGCAGCATCGACGAACTCAGCGAGCGCGAACGCCTGGTCCTCAAGCTCTACTACGTCGAGGAGCTGAATCTGAAGGAGATCGGCGCGGTCCTCGAAGTCACCGAATCCCGCGTCAGCCAGATTCTTTCCGGCTTGATCCGCAAGCTGCGCGCACAGATGCAGCCTGCACCTTGACCCTTGCGAAACCGTCCATGATATTGAAGCGACTGTTCTCATCGGGCCCCGGCGAAGACCAGGACGAAGCCCGCCTCACCTACGAAAAGGTGGTCACCGCCAGCCAGGGCGCCAACCGCGAAAGCGCCCGCAGCGCGCGCACACGCATGGCGCTGCTGTGCCGCGCCCACCTCGACAAGACCTTCGTCGAAGGCGCGGAGCAGACGGCTTCGCACCGGGCTTTGGCCGCACGGGCCCTGGTCGAGAGGAAGGAAGCCCCGCCCGCCCCGGTGGCGTCGGAGTTCCAGCGCGTGGCCGCCGGCGGCCGCCAGGTCTGGGTCTACCTGCCGCAGGAATTCGCCCAGCGGGCCTTCGACCTGGGCGGCCTGTACCAGCTCGTCGAGATGAATGCCGAACAAGCCATCGTCCAGATGCAGGACCTCGCCGACCGGGTGTTCCTGATCGAACTCCGGCTCGAGCAACCGTTCCAGGTGCTGCAGTTCCTGCGGGACGAGCTGGACGACTCGTCGCCAGCGGGCAACGGCGGCCGCGCCACGAACCCTTGAGTTCGTCATGGACCTCGTGCTCCTGGGGCTGATCGCGCTGGCCATGCTGCTGGTGCTGGTGCTGACCATCTACCTGATCGACCGCGTCAACAGCATCGAGCGCAGCACGATGGAGGCCGTCAAAGGCCTGGGCGGCGCGCAGGCATCTGCCGCTGCGCCATCCGGACCCTTCGGCAGCCTGAGTGGCCGGGCCCTCTGGGACGCGATGACCAGCGAGGCGGCAGCACTCGACGCGATCGAGGATTCGATGCTGCGCCAGCGCTACGAGCCCGTGCTCACACGCCACGTCGAGGGCCTGTTCGAGGACGGTCGCCGCGACGGCCAGGCTGGCAAGTTCCAGACACCGCAGAGCGCGCGGCGCATCAACACGGCCCGCGGCAGCGTGGAGTCGTGGCTGCCGACCAACGTCTCGCAACTCTTCTATCAGTGCGGGCAGGACTTCGCGACCCAGGGGCCGGCCCAATGGGCCTCCGTGCGCCAGACGCTGGACGCGGCGGTGCGCGAGCTGTTCAGCAAGGCGCGTCTGGAGGCGCGAAGCAGCCTGTCGGACACGCTCATGGGGCCAGACCCCGACGCAGGGGAGCCAGTCGCGCCGTCCCTGCCGGCCCCTGACACCACCAGACTCACGCGCTGATCAGGCCGGGCGTCGCAGCAGCCGGGCCGCGCTCAAGTTGCGGGCCCTCGAGTCGAATCCTTTCACAAGACGTATTCGATTCCCGGAGGTTGGAATGCAGCACCAGACCCGCGCCATCAGGAGCTACGGCTCCGTCCACGCCGCCAGCAGCCTGGCCGGCGCCCGCGGCGCACAGCTGACGCAGATGCTGTTCGACGGCCTGGTCGACGCCATGGTTGCACTGCGCGGGCACATCCTGCACCAGTCGACGCAGGCCAAGTCCGTTCAGGTGAACAAGGTTCAGCGCATCTTGCTGGGACTGCAGTCCAGCCTGGACTTCGAGCGCGGCGGCGAAGTCGCACGCAACCTCGACGAGTTGTACAGCTACGTGATCCGGCGTCTCGTGCATGTGCACGCCTACAACGACGTCGAATCGCTCGACGAGATCACGGGTCTGGTGCGCGAGATCCGTGACGCCTGGCGCACGCTGTCGCCGCAGCCAGGCGCCCTCGCGGCGACGCCTGCGCGCCCGAGCTGAGTCCGGGGCGGGCCCGCCCCGCGCCCTGCCGTCGCACCGCTGCCAGGAATGCCCGTCAGTCAGCCACTTCGGGAACCGCCCTCCTGCTGGCGCTGCAGGCACCTGGCCATCAGCTACGACGTGCGGCTGCCCTACCTTTGCCGCAACATGCAGATCAAGACCCGGACCCTGCCCTCGGAGGAGGTCTTCCGGGCCTCGGGCCTGGAGTGCCGCGGCTTCGATCCCAAGCCGACACAGCCGGCCAAGCCTTGAAGGCGCGCGGCCGAACGGCCGGGTCTGCGGGAACGACAGCAGCATCCAACGGGTGCGAGCTTGCGTCAGATCAGGAAGCGTCGAAAAATCGACACGAGTTGTTGTGCCGCTTTACACGTTTTGACGTTTTTTCTACTTTGAGAGGCTTTTGAAGCCTCCCAGGCAGCCATGAAGGCTGGCACGGTAATTGCGCTTTCTCACCCATGGCGGCGGTGGGCTTGATCAGGCATGTGTTGTGGATTGATTCGTCCGAATCTCCGGACGATGCCCAGCTTGCCATGCTGGCCGCAGCAGGATGGCACGCCAGCGAGCTCCAGGGCCCGCAGGACATCGCCCATCAGGCGCCAGCCTCCTATGACGCGATCGCCTTCAGGGGGGGCTCGGACCACCAAGCAACGGCCACGGCGCTGACCGAGCTGTCACGCCTTGGCGGCGGACGCCCGGTGGTGGCCCGGGTGGCGCCGGGAGACCTGGCATCGGCAGCGCTGGCAGGGCGCTGCGGGGCCACCCAGGTGGTCGCCAGCGACGACTTCTCCGCGGCGAGCTGGCGCGACCTGAACGTCCTGGCCGGCATCAAGCCGGCCGCTTCCCAGGCTGCAGGCGACGCTGCAAACCCGCAGCAAGGCCGCAAGCTGAAGGCGGTCTTCGTCGATCCGGCGAGCCGGCACCTGCTGGCGCTGGCGCGCCGCGTCGCCGGCGCCGAGGTCACCACCCTGGTGGTGGGCCCCACCGGCGCAGGCAAGGAAGTGCTCGCGCGCGTGCTGCACGACGCATCACCGAGGGCGCATGGGCCTTTCGTGGCCTTCAATTGCGCGGCGCTGCCGGAACATCTGATCGAAGACCTGCTCTTCGGCCACGAGAAGGGCGCATTCACCGGCGCGCACCGGGACCACCGCGGCCTGTTCGAGCAGGCGCAGGGCGGCACCCTGTTCCTCGACGAGATCGGCGACATGCCCATGCACCTGCAGGCGCGACTGCTGCGGGTGCTGCAGGAGCGGCAGGTGACGCGCCTGGGCGGCACGGCGGCGATCGCCCTGGACGTGCGCGTGGTCGCGGCCACGGCCGCCGACCTCAGGCTCGCGATCGCCGAGCGCCGCTTCCGGGAAGACCTGTTCTACCGTATCGCCACCTTCCAGCTGAAGCTGGCGCCACTGGCCAGCCGTCCAGGCGACATCCTGCCGCTGGCGCAGGCGATGCTGGAGCGCCACCCGGCGCCGGGCGGCGGCGCGTGGACCATCAGCCACGACGCCGCCGACCTGCTGATGCTGCACCCCTGGCCCGGCAATGTGCGCGAGCTCGACAACGTGGTCCGGCGCTGCGTCGTGCTGGCCGACAGCCCGATCGTCACGCCGGCCCATCTGCTGTTCGACGAGATGGGCATCGACACCTTCGCCGCACGCGCGGGCTGGCCCGCGCCCCACGCCACGCCCACGACCTCGGCCATGGCCACGCCCACGAGCGCGGGCAATGACCCCGCTGCGGTCGTGTCCTCGCCCGACGCGGCCACGGCCGCGACCCTGCCGACCGCCGTTCGGGACAACGAAGTCCGGATCGTGCGCGCCGCGCTGGCGTCCAGCAGCACCAAGGACGAAGCCGCGCGCCAGCTCGGCATCAGCCCGCGCACGCTGCGCCACAAGCTGGCGCAATGGCGCCAGCAGGGCCTGCTGACGGCTTGAGAACCTCATCGACCCCTGCGCACCCTCTTTTCCTCCGCCATGTCCGACCGCATCACTTCCCCCGCCAACATCCTGTCGATGCTGCAGACCATGCGCAAGCTGCAGGCCGAGGCAGGCGCTGGCGTCGACCCGGTAGGCGCCAGCGCCGCCCAGGCCGCCACGCAGACCGCGCCACCCTTCGGTGACTTGGTGCGCCAGGCCCTGGCCGAGGTCAACGACACGCAGGCGGCCTCGCGCGGCATGCAGGAGGCCTACGAACGCGGCGAGGTCCCCCTGACGGACGTGGTGCTGGCGATGCAGAAGTCCTCGCTCGCCTTCGAGGCCACGCTGCAGATGCGCAACAAGGTGCTCAAGGCCTACGAGGACATCCTCAACATGCCGGTGTGACGATGGGGCCGCAACGCAAGACCGCCACGCGATGACGAGGCCTGGACGCACGCCGACCATGCAGCGACCGATCCACCTGACGACGGGCCGCTGAGCCGTGGCGACCGCACCCGCATCCCCATCGGCGACCCGCGAAGGCGCTGGCGCTGCGGGCAGCGCCGCGCTCGTGCCGGCGGGTGGGTCCGCCGTCGCAGCGGCACCCGGCTCGGCGGCCGCGCTGCGGCCGGGCGGCAGCGCGCTGCAGCAGATGACCCAGGCCACGCGCGCCGTGCTCGCGCAGCCCGCCGTGCGGCGGGCCCTGCCCGCCATCATCATCGTCGCCGTCCTGGTGATCTTCGCCATCACCTGGGCCGCGATGCAGGCCACGCCCTATCGCTCGCTGCTGCCCGGCATGAACGAGGGCGACCGCCAGGCCGCCTTCGACCTGCTGCGCAATGCCGACTTCAAGCCGCGCATCGACGCCAACAACGGCGAACTCACCGTACCCAGCACGCGCTACCACGAGGCGCGGATGCTCCTGGCGTCGCAAGGTCTGCCGCGCACCAGCAACACGGGGCTGGACGCGCTGAAGGACCAGTCGTCGATGACGACGAGCCAGTTCATGGAGCAGGTGCGCGTCAACGCGGCGATGGAGCAGGAGCTGGCGCGCAGCGTCATGCAGATCGCCACGGTCCAGAGCGCGCGCGTGCACCTGGCCCAGCCCAAGCAGAGCGTGTTCGTGCGCGACCGCACGCCCCCCAAGGCCTCGGTCGTGGTCGCGCCGCACCCCGGCCGCGTGGTCTCGCCCTCGCAGGTGCAGGCCATCGTGCACCTGGTGTCCTCGAGCGTGCCCTACCTCGCGCCCGAGCATGTGACCGTGGTCGACAACATCGGGCAGTTGCTCACGGAGTCGGCCTCGGAGCTCAAGCTCGGGCTGACGGCCGCGCAGACGCAGCACAAGCAGCAGCTCGAGGAGGTCTACCGCAACCGCATCGTGCAGATCCTGGCGCCTGTGGTCGGGGAGGCCAACGTGCGCGGCCAGGTCAATCTGGTGCTCGACTTCACCCAGGTCGAGAGCACGACCGAGGATTACGACAGCCGAGGCCAGGGCCCGAGGACGCGGTCGGAGACGCTGGCGCAGGACCGCGCCGCCAAGCGCGACGCCGCAGGCATCCCCAGTGCCCTTTCCAACACCGCGCCGACGCCACCCACCACGACCACCAACACGACCGCGAATGCGGCCGAGGGGCGCAGCGAGTCAGACCAGACCATGAGCTCTCGGTCCACCCGCAACTATGAGCTCGACCGCAGCGTTCGCCACGTCAAGAACGCCACCGGCGGCATCCAGCGGATCAGCGTCGCCGTGGTCGTGAACGAACGCCCCGTCCCGCCACCGGCGGAAGGCGCCTCGGCACCTGCGCCCGGCGCCCGCGTGGCCTACACCCCGCAGGAACTCGACCGCATGCGCGACCTCGTGCGCAGCGTCGTCGGCTTCGACCAGCGTCGCGGCGACGAGGTGACGGTGGTGCCCGCGCGCTTCGAACCGGCGCAGCCGCTCGAGACGATCCCCTGGTACATCGAGACCCGTGTCCACGAGGGCCTCAAGAGCGGCTTGATCGCGCTGGCCTTCATCGCCTTCCTGTTCGTCGTCGTGCGGCCCGTGCTGCAGCAGTTCTACGCGGCGCGCAAGGCCGCCGCCGAGCAGGCAGCGGCCGACGCCAAGGCGCGCGCCGAGTCGGGTGAGCTCACCGAGGAGGACATGCGCATGATCCAGATCGGCGAGGGCGACAGCCTCGAGCAGATCAAGGCCAAGCTCAAGCCCAAGAAGTCCAGCATCTCGGCCGACCTGCTCGACACCGCCAACACCTACGACGACAAGGTGGCGCTGATCCGCATGCTGGTGGCCGAGGACTCGGGCCGCGTGGCCAACGTCCTCAAGGCCATGATCCGCATCAGCTGACGCATCGGCCCACCTCCACTCCCGCACCGCCAAACCCATGGCAGACAAGAAAGACTCCAAGGAGCGCAAGGACGGCGCCGCCGACCCCAAGGCCAAGGGCGCCCCTGACGGCAAGGACGTCAAGGCCACCGAGGAGGGAGCGGCCTCGCCCGACATCCCGATGACGCCCGAGCTCCGCGAGGAACTCGACGCCCTCACGAGCACGCAACGCGCCGCGGTGCTCATGCTGCTGCTGGGTGAGCAGCAGGCCGCGGAGATCATCCGCTACCTGAACCCGAAGGAAGTGCAGGCGCTGGGCGCGGCCATGGTGTCGGTGGCCGACCTGTCGCAGGCCGCGGTGAACGTCGTGCTCGACGACTTCGTCGCGATGCTGAAGAAGCAGACCAACCTCGGCCTGGGCACGGGGGACTATGTCGAGAAGGTGCTCAAGCGCGCGCTCGGCGAGGACAAAGCGGCCTCGGTGCTCAGCCGCATCATGCCGGGCCAGGGCAACAAGGGGCTCGAGATCCTGAAGTGGATGGATGCGCGCTCGATCGCCGAGATGATCCGAAACGAGCATCCACAGGTCGTCGCGATCATCCTGTCCGTGCTCGAGTACGACGTCGCCGCCGACGTCCTGAACTTCCTGCCACCCGACGCCCGCCCCGAGATCATGCAGCGCGTGGCGAGCCTGGAGACCGTGCAGCCCTCGGCGATGGAGGAGCTCGAATCCATCATGAAGAAGCAGTTCTCGACCAGCTCATCGGCCAAGTCCTCGAGCTTCGGCGGCATCAAGGCGGCGGCCAAGATCATGAACTTCGTCAAGGTCGACCTGGAGTCGCAGATCATGGTCCAGCTGACCCGGCTGGACCCGGACCTCACGCAGAAGATCCAGGACAACATGTTCACGTTCGAGAACCTCTCGGCCGTGGACAACCGCGCGATCCAGACGCTGATGCGCAATGTCGAGCCCGACATGCTGATGACGGCACTGAAAGGCGCGCACGAATACGTGAAGGAGAAGTTCTTCGACAACATGTCGCAGCGCGCGCGCGTGATGTTCGTCGACGAGATGGAGTCCAAGGGGCCGCTGCGCATCACCGACGTCGAGGAAGCGCAGAAGGCCATCATGCGCATCGCGCGCAAGCTCTCCGACAAGGGCGAGCTGGTGCTGTCGGGACGGGGTGATGACTTCGTCTGACGCCCAGGGCCGACCGGTGGCCTGGCAGCCCGACCCGGCGCTGCTGCACGCACCGCAGGCCGGGCCCTTCGTTCCGTGGTCGCTCGACGCCCGCCTGCCTGCCACCTTCAACGTCCTGGAGGTGCGGCCGCAGGCGGCTCTGCCGGCGCCGCGCGCGGACGACGATGTCGACATCCTCGACATCTTCGCGGACGTGTCGGGCACGCCACCGGGGGCGTCCTCCCCGGGCCATGCCGCCGCCGATCCGGGTCAGGATTCCCGGGCCACGGCCGCCGACCCCGCGCCGCTCGCGCAGCGCCTGGCGCAGATGCGGCAGGAGGGCTGGGACGAAGGCCACGCGCAGGGGCTGCGCGAAGGGCAACGCCGGGCTGAGGTCGAGCGCACGCGCCGTGAAGCCACGCAAGAGGCCGCCAAGGCCGCGAGCGCGGAGCGTCAGCTCGCCTTGCAGCAGCAGATCCTGCACGCGCTGCACGAGCTGCGCGGCGATTCGCGGCGTCTGCACGCGCCACTGGCAAGGCTGGCCCTGCATCTGGCCCAGCAGCTGATGCGGGCGGAACTGCAGTCGGGCGGGCAGGCCGTGGCGCGCCTGGTCGAGCACACGATCCAGGCGCTCGGGCCGCATCCGTTGAAGGTGGCGGTGCGGCTTCACCCTGACGACCTGGCAGCGCTCGGGCCGCTGGCGCAGGCCTTCGGGACACACATCACGCTCGAGGCCGCGGACCACCTGCGCCGGGGCAGTGTCGAAGCGGTCTCTGACGGCACGCTCGTGCAGGACCTGGTGGAGAACCGCCTGGACGCGCTGGCCGCTCAACTCCTTGGGGCCCAGCCCGCCGATCCAGAGGCCGGACAGGGAGCACCATGAACGCCTTCGACGTCGAGGTCGACCGCCTCGTGCAAGCGCTGCAGGCACCGGGGCCGTCACGCTGCGGGGTGGTCACACGCCTGGTCGGGCTGCGCCTGGAGACCAGCGGTCTCGTCGCCTCGCTGGGTGCCTGCTGCGAGGTCACTGGCATCGACGGCCGCACCGTGGACGCCGAGGTCGTCGGCTTCCAGGGGGAACACCTGCTGCTGATGCCGTTCACCGAGCCCCAGGGCATCGGCCCGGGCAGCCGCGTCCGCGTCACCGGGACGTCGGCGCGCGCGGCACTGGGCCGGTCTCTGCTCGGGCGCGTCATCGACGCCCGCGGCCGCCCGCTCGATGGCCGTCCGCCACCGCAGTGCACCGACACCGGCGACCTGCATGGCGACAGCCTCAACCCGATGGAGCGCGGTCCGATCCGCGAAGTGCTCGACGTGGGCGTGCGGGCGATCAACGGGCTGCTGACCATGGGACGCGGACAGCGCATCGGCCTGGTGGCGGGCTCGGGCGTGGGCAAGAGCGTGCTGTTGGGCATGATGACGCGCCACACCGAAGCCGAGATCGTCGTCATCGGCCTGGTGGGCGAGCGCGGGCGCGAGGTGCAAGCCTTCATCAACGAGTCGCTCGGCCCTGAAGGCCTGGCGAAGTCGGTCGTCGTCGCGGCACCGGCCAATGTCTCGCCCGTGCTCCGCCTGAAGGCGGCGCAGCTCACGCACCTGATCGCCGAGTACTTCCGCGACCAGGGGCGCCACGTGCTGATGCTGGTGGACAGCCTGACGCGCGTGGCGCATGCCCAACGCGAGATCGGCCTGGCCATCGGCGAGCCGCCCACCGCCAAGGGCTACCCGCCCTCGGTCTTCGCGCTGCTGCCCACGCTGATCGAGCGCGGTGGTCCAGGGCGTCGGGGCCATGGGTCGATCACGTCGGTCTACACCGTGCTCGCCGAGGGTGACGACGGCAACGACCCCATCGTCGACATCGCCCGGGCATCGCTCGACGGCCAGGTCATGCTCTCGCGCCGGCTTGCCGACGCCTCGCACTACCCGGCCATCGACCTGATGGGATCGATCTCGCGCGCGATGCCGCAACTGCTGGCGCCCGAGGAGCTCGAGCGGGCCAACCGCTTCCGCCGCCTGTGGACCCTGTACCAGCAGAGCCAGGACCTGATCCAGGTGGGCGCCTACGAGAGCGGCAGCAACCGCGACCTCGACCAGGCGATCAAGCTGCGTCCCGCGCTCGAGGCCTACCTGCGCCAGGACATGCACGCGCCAGCGCCCTACCCCGAATGCCGGGAGGCGATCAAGCGCCTGCTGAGCACCTGATCCGCAGCGGCGGTCGCATGCTTCGAACGCGCCGATGAGCGACCAGAAACCGCCGGACGCGCGGACGGTGCTGCTGGACAAGGCGCAGCGCAGCGCGGAGCAGCGCGCCCAGGTGCTTGCGCAGCACCAGCAGCGCCTGGCCCGTCTGCAAGCCAGTGCGCAGCGCGTGGGCGAGATGCTCGCCGACTACCAGCGCCGGCTGGCCGAGGACCACCGCCACCCGCGGCCCATGGCCGACACCCGCAACGACCGCCTGTTCCTGCACAACCTGCAAGGCATGGCCGACAAGCTCGGGCAAGACCTGCGCGCCGGCGTCGCCCACCGTGACGCGGCCGCCCAGGCCCTGGCCGAAGCCGAACGGGCCGTGCTGCAAGCGCGCAAGCTGTTGGAGCTGGCCGAAAAGGCCCGCAGGGCCGAACAGGAGCGCCGCGAGCAGGCCGCGATGGACGGCTGGAGCACCATGCGGCATGCGCACAAGGCGCATGAGCATGACGCCGCCGGCAGTCCTCTCAAGAAGACGCAGGGCCGCCCCGAGTTTTCTTGACTCCCGCCGGGGGGCGGGCTGGGCGCAGCCCGGCCCTGGAGGCGCTCAATAGGCGATCCTGGCCGACACGCCAGGGCGCACGCTGCCGTCCGCGTTGTCGAACTCGGCGATGACCTCCACGAGGCCGCTGGCCGGATCCGCCACCGGCGCCACGAACACGACCCGCCCCTGACGCGCGCGGCCGCCATCCTCGGCGCCGATGCGCAAGCTCACCGAGGCGCCCGGACGCAGGCGCGAGGCCGACTGCCAAGGCATGGTCCCGAGGAAGCGCACCTTGCCGACGTCGACCACGTGCATCGTGACCTCGTTCGGCGACACGCTTTCGCCGGGCCGGTGCAGGATCTTCGTGACCACGCCGTCGATGGGCGAGCGCAGGTGGCGCCGCTCGAAAGTCTCCACCGCGAGCTCGAGCTCCACCTGCTCGCGCTGCTTGGCGGCCTCGAGACCCCGGCGTTCGCCCGCCACCGCCCCCAGGGCGAGTTCCTCGTCCTCCAGCTGCTTGCGCGGTGCGCTGCCGGCCTCCACCAAGGGTCGCAGGTTCGCGACCTGCTCGGACAGGACGCGCTCCCGGCCCCGAAGCTCGGCGAGGCGGGACTCGTCGCGCAACTGCAGCTGCCGGCGACGGACTTCCAACTCCTCCAGGGTCCGGTCGAGATGCAGCAACACCTGCCCGACCTTGACACGGTCGCCCTCGCGCACGAACAGGCCCTCCACACGCCCGGCCACCGGCAGGCCGAGCTTGAGGTCGCGCTGGGCCTGGGTGATGCCCTGGACCGCACCACCCGCGCCCTGCGCGCGCAGCGGCAGGGGCGCCGCGAAGGCGCCGAGCAGCACCCCCAGGACCAAGCCTTCACGACAACGGGACCACCAGCGCCCACCAGCGGGACGACAAACCGACAGATCAAGCACCTCGGACCTCCTTGGAATGAGCAGCGGTCAGGGGCTCGGGATCCGACGCCGCCGCCACGGGTCCGTCCATCGCTTCGGGCGCCGGCGATTCGCCGCTCAGCGCGGTCGAACGCTCGGCCTCGCGCGAGACCTCCGCGGCCGCCACCGGCACGTGGCGCGCACCGAACAGGCGGCTCCACCAGGTACCCGCCTGAGCCAGCCAGCCTCCTGAACGGCCACCCGCGCCCATGACCGCCTCGGCCATCGTATCCGACCCCATCGGGTCGGCCGCGGCGTTGGTCCCGGACGGACCATCCGGCGTTGTCGACCCCGCCGCGCCGTTGCCGCCTTCGGTGCCCTCGGCGCCCTCGCCGCTGCGCGGCGCCGTGGAGCCACCCTCGCGATCCCCGGCGGGAGGCTGCGTGGGCGTGGATCCAGGCGCAGGCGCGCTGGCATCCGGTGCCGCGGGCGCCAGGGGGACCGCGGGCACGACAGGCGCGTTTGGCGCCGACAGCTGTGGCGGCGCCGAAAGGGGCGCCGGCGCTTCGCTGCGTGGCGGCACCACCGGCACCGGAGCGGCGGGTTGCGCGTCGGGCGCCGGCGCACGGTCGCCCGGCTCCGGTGCGGTCCGCGCGAGCAGCTCGCCCAGGCTCGTCTGGTCCACCTGGCCGATCCAGGGACTGCGCTCCGTCACGCGCAGGGCCGCATCGAGCATGACAGCCGTGGACCGTCCGACCAGACTCGCAGAGCCGATGGAGTAGCCCTCGCTCATGCGGTCGCCCAACTGCTGTGTCGACGCATTGCCCGACTTCACCGCAGCGGCATTGCGCCCCACGCCGGTCTGCCCGTTGGCCGACGCGCCCGAAGCGGTCGTGGTTCCGTCCTCGCCACCCGCAAATCCGGTCTGTGCCGCAGCACCTCCCAGCCCGCCGCCCGCGGACGTCCGCGACGGCGCACCCAGCACGTTGGATGAACCCGACAGGCTGGGAGCCGACGTCGTCAAGCTCGAAGCCATCCCGTCACCGGAAGCCCCATCGGCGCCCTGCCCGGACGAAGCCCCTGCGCCAGAGCCGCGCAGAGTGACCGCGGGCGGATCGGAGGCAGGCATGGACAACAGGGCGAGCACGGACTCCGTCTCCTTCTCTGTCAAGCCCGTCTTGCCGGAGAGCATCAGCAGTCGCCCGCTGGCGCTCTCGACCTTGCCGGGCTGCACCCGGCCGCTGGCGGAGAACAGTGCCACCCAGCCCTCTTCCGAAGCCGACACCACCCCGGCCGGGCCGGGCGTCAGGCCGCGTTCACCGGCGATGACGACCGAGCCGCTGGCGCCGTTGCTCGCCTCGACCGTGCCGACGTCCACGCGCAACTGCGCGCTGCCGAACCCGCCGATGCCGCTGCCGGCCTGCAAGGTCAGGCTGCTGGTGCTCTGCAGGTTCACCTGGCTGCCGTCGGTGGTCTGGTAGATGGCCTCTCCGGCGGCCACCTGGATCGCACCGGCGCCGCTGGCGACCACGGACAAGCCCACCGAGCCACCGGCCGCCAGGCTGACCGCACCGCCCGCGGTGCTCAGCGCCGCATCGGGCGCCATGACCAGATCGCCCGACTGCACGGCGATCGACACCGGACCGGCGCCGCCCAGGCTCACGCCTGCGCCGACGATCTCCAGCCCGTCGGACTCGACGATGTCCACGCTGCCCCCCTGGCTGCTGATCTCGATGCGGTCCACCGAGGTGGCGATCGGTGCGTCGGGAGAGCCCACGCCGTCGCGGGCCGTCATCCGCAGGAACTCGGCCAGGATGCGGGCCCCCGCGTCGGCCTGGATGTCACCCTGCTCGGCCTCGAGCCACACCGTGCCGCCGCTGACCTGCGCCTGCGGCGCCAGGCGGATGGACCCGGCCACCGGTGCGAGTTGCACCACCGAGGTCGGGCCGGCCTGCAGACGTTGAACCTCGATGTCCTGCAGACCTTCCAGCCGAATGTCGCCGTTCGCGGATACGACGTCGACCATCCGCGCGTCGATGCGCAGCGGCAGCGCCTGCCCGGACTGCCCACCAATGTCGCCGCCGGCCTTCATGTCGAGCAACCCCGAAGTACTGACGCTGACGCGCTCGCCCCCCGTGGTGTCGTAGATGGAGCCGCCAGCGCCGATCGTGATCTTGCCCGCCTGCGCCGACACCGAGGACACCCCGACCGATCCACCGGCCGTGAGCGTCACCGGTCCGCCGGCCGAGCGCACCTCGCTGTCGGCCTGCATCACCAGGTCACCGCTGCGCACAGCCACTGAGATCGTGCCCGTGCCGCTGCGCAGCCTCAGGCCCTCACCGACGACCACCAGCCCGTCCTCTTCGGCCAGATAGATGTCACTGCCGTCGCTGTCCACCTCGACGCGGTCGATGTCCGTGTTCAGCGGCGCGCTCCCGGTGCCCACACCCTGACCGGCATGGACCTTGAGCGAGTCGCCACTGATCAAGGAGCCCGGCTGCGCATCCAGCCGCCCTTCGCGCACCTGCAGCAGCAGGTCGCCGCCCGACACCCGCGCATCTGCGGCCAGCAGGATCGAGCCCGTCACCACGCTCAAAGCGACGTCACCCTCGGCACTCGTCACCAGGTGCGCGACCTCGACCGTGTCGGGCAGTTGGATATGGGCACTGCCCGAACGCGCCTCGATGTCGATGACCCGGGCATTGACCTGCAGTGGTGCATCGGCGCGGCCGAGGCTCGACTCGGAGCGCAGCCGCAATGTGTCGACGTCGATCGTCAGCGGCAGGGCACCGCCGGGCTCGGGCAGGGTCAGCGTGTTCTGCGCGTCCAGGGCCAGCGTGTGCAGCCGGAAGACGACCTCGCTGCGGCCGATGGAGTTCGTCAGCGTCAGGTCCTCCCCGGCAACCCGGATGGTGTCGGCCCGCGTGCCATCCGAACTGGTGACCGTCAGGCGGTCCACGCCCTCCAGGGCGAAGCTGTTGCTGTCACCCACCGCCAGCCCAGCGCCAAAGCTGACGAGCGCGCCGGTCTCGGCAGCCGTCAGTTCGACGCGACCCGCCGCAGCGGCGTCGCCCCGGTCCAGCACGACCCCGGTGTTGAAGAAGACCTGCGTCGCCCCCTCGACGATCAGGCGACCGCCGTTGAGCAGCACCAGGTCGTCGCCGAACAGCACCTGGCCGCCGGTGCGGATGACGACGTCGCCGTCGACGATCACCCGCTCCATGAAGACGACGTCCATCGCGCCCTCGACGACCAGCCCCTCGAGCGCGCCGACCGCCTTGACCTCGACCTGCACGCCCCGGCCTGCGCCGGACAGGTCGCCGAGCGCCGAGCGCGCCACGCGCAGCATGTCCCCGGCCTCGTAGCCGGAGCCCGCGCCACGCAGCGTCACCGCGGTCACGGCGCCGCCGCTGACGGTGACGGTCGCGGTCGCACCACGGCCGCTGCCACCGATCAGGTCGACGTCGGCATAGACGCCATCGACATAGCCGGTACCGCCGGCGCGCAGCTCGACCGTGGCCACGCCGTGGCCGATCGCGCCCTCCACCGTGACCGCGCCGCCGTTGCTCTGCAAGGTCAGCACATCGGCGCCGCCCAGGCCGCCGTTGACGCGGCCGGTCACCGTGAGGTCGGCCGCCGTCACCGCGGCGTCGCCGGCGCGGATCGTCACGTCGCCCTCGGCACGCACCGAGTCGTCGATCAGGATGTCACCGCTCATCACCAGGCGGGTGCCGGGTGCGAACGAGGTCGTGTTGCCCGGCCCGTAGATTTCCACCGTCTGGCCCGAGATCGAGCCACTGACATCGATCTTGCCGCCCGCCCCCTGGGCCTGGACGACCAGCGGCGCCGACAGGTTCAACCCGGCGCCTCCGGCGCCGGACATCGCGATCGGGTTGGAGCCGCCGTTGGCGCCGACCACCAGCACCGGCACCGACGCCGACAGGCTGGACGGGTCGAGCCCGACGCCGCCCGCGGCCGCGCCGCCCGCCGACAAGGTCACCGGCACGTTCGGGCCGGTCGGCACGATCTGCAGGCCAGCGTCACCGGCGCCGGCTGCCAACGCGTTCAGGTCGACCGTACCCGCAGCGACCTGCACGGGCCGGGCGATCCGGGCCGTGCCGGCCAGCGGCTCGGCACTGATCAGCTGACCCGACACCAGGGCCAGGCCGCTGACGTTCAAGGTGATGGCCTGGGCCTTCACGTCGGCCGTGACGACCAGGCGCTCGGCCTCGACGCGCAAGCGGGTCGACCCGAGGTCGATGACGTTCTGCCCTTCCAACGGCTGGAGCGTGACGACGTCGCCGATCACGACCAGTTCGCGCAGGCCCTCGTCCCAGGTCACGCGCTCGACGCCGCTGAGCACCTGACCGGCCCCCAGCCGCAGCACGTTGCCCGTGGCCGAGAACTGCAGCGACTTCAGCCGCAGCACCAGCGTGTCGTCGGCCAGGTCGTCCGCCGCGGAGTCGACCAGCCCGAAGGTGCGCACGGTCTCCGAGGCGGTGCGGCCTGCATCGAAGACATAACGGTCAGCGCCGCCAGAGGCCGTCACGAGCAGCGGCGCTTCGGCCAGGCCCGCCACGGTCAGCTGGTCGGCCAGCGGGCCGAGCGTGGTGTCGCCCAGCGTGAACCGGTTCAGGCGCAGGTCGTTGCCGAGGATGTCGATGACCTCGAAGGCGCCACTCGACGACGACAGCTCCAGCGCCAGCGGGCGCACCGCCGACAGCGGCACGCTCGCAGCGCGGGTAGCGCTGCCATCGCTGGCCGTGACGCGCAGCGCCGGGTCGACGGCGCCTGGGGCCACCTGCACGGACACGTGGCCTTCGGTGGCCATGTAGGCCTGCAGCGCCTGCTGCGAGCCGCGCAAGATGGTCTGTCCAGCCCCCGTCGTCGCCTTGAGCCCGGCGGCCGTGGCCGCCTGAATGTCGACGGCGAGCGTGCCCGTCGCAGGGTCCGCGAGGGCCAGGGTCAGCGTCAGCAAGGCCGAGTCGGCATCGACCAGACTGCCCGGCACGAACACGATCGGGGTCGCCCGGTCGGCCTCGACAGCAAAGCTCGCCGGCAGCGACAGCGTCGGCGCCGCAGACGTGGCGGGCAAGGGGATCGCGAAGACGCGGTTGCCGGACGCGACAGCGTAGACCTCGGTGGCGTCCGCGTTGAACACCGCGGACCGCCAGTCGAGGTCCAGCGGCAGTTTCAGAACTGGGATCTCCGGCGCCAAGCCAGCCGTGTCGACGGCCTTCCAGCCCACGCGCGGCAGCAGGTTGACCTCGGCGATCTGGGCAGAGTTGGCCGCGGCCGCGTCACGCACCTGGGTGAAGACGACCTTGTAGTACTGGTAGGTGCTCTCGTTGGCAAAACCCACCTCGCTCGTGGCGCCACGCGCCGTGGACAGGCCGGTCTTCAGGCCCACGGCCACCGGAGCCCAGTCCGCGCTGCCCCAGGCCAGCGGCGTGTTCGAGCCGTAGACCGCGATCTGCGTCGGGTCGCGGTCCGGGCGGTCGTTGGCCGTGGTCAGTGCGATCGTGTCGACCGCCGCGGCCGCATTGAGCGTGATCACCAGCCCGGAGCCCGCCTCGTCGAAGTTCAGGTACTTCGTGCCCGACGCGGCGTCGATCGCCTTGTCCGCCCGCTGACCCGACGGCGCGTTCGAAGAAGACGCCTGTGCAGAGACCATACGCAGCGCAGCGTCGGCGTCGCGCAGCACGAACAGGCCACTGCTGCCCAGCCCGTAGGCCGCGGCGACGACCGACTTCCCGTCGGCCGACACGGACAGCGAGTTCCAGTCGCGCGCGCCCAGGCCGCTCGAGACCCAGGACCACCCGGAGCGGCTGATGTCAGCCGACCAGACCGTGCCGCCCAGGCTCGCCACATAGACCCGCTGACCGCTCGGGTCGATGGCCGCCGCCGACCAGTTGGCATTGGCCGGCAAGGCGCGGGTCTCGTTCGTCCAGGTCCACGCCCCCGCGGCATCTGCACGCCCGATCCAGACCGCGCCGGACGCCGCACCGAACTCGGCCGCCGACGACACCGCGATCACCGTGCGACCGTCGCCGCTGGCCGCGATCTCGCTCCAGTTGGCGTTGGGCAGCCCGCCCAGCGCCGTCCAGGTATTCATCTGCACGTCCGAGATGCGCGCCGTGCCGGTGGTGTTGCGCCAGCCCTTGTCGTAGGCACTGTTGAAGTACTGCTCGCGGATCGCCCGGTCCACCGCCAGCACCCGGCCGTCGGCCAGGATGCTGAGGTCGGTGTAGCTGTCTGTGGGCGCGCCCGCGTCGGCCCAGGTGAGGCCACCGTCGTCCGATGCGAGCAGGCCACCGCCCTGGACGGCGGCGACGATGCGCTGCCCGTCGGCGGAAATGGCCACCGCCGTGTAGGTGCGGTCGGTGGGCGCCTTGGACAGCGCCCAGCTGGCGCCGCCATCGGTCGACGTCCAGATGCCGCCCGAGGAGGACTGCAGCAGATCGGCGCTCGGCACGGCGATCGCGACCTGCCTCGAGGCCGAGACCGCGACATCGCGCCAGGCCCGCATCGCGTCCAGGGTGCGCACGGCCGTGACCGTGGCGCGCGCGGAATTCGCGAGCGACCCGTAGGCCACCTCGATCTCCAGCGGCCGGCTCGTCTCCTTGCTCTCGTAGACATAGACCACGCGGCGCGGCGTCGTGAAGAAGGCGTTCAGCGCGGCCACCGTGCCGGTGAAGACACGCTCGCTGGCCGTCCCGCTGACAGCCACCCCGTCGGCCGATTCGGCCTGGACCTGCCCGTCGGGCACGCGCACGGTCACCGTCAGCACCTTGTCGGCCGGGCCGCTGAAGGCGAATGGCTCACCTTGCAGCAACAGCCAGGCCGGCCCCCCTCGGGTGGCGGTGAACGTCGCCGGGATCGACACGGTAGGCGCATCGATCACCGGGCCGGTGAAGCGCAGCAGGTCGGGCGGCACATTGCCAGAGAAGTCGAGCTCGGACGCCTGGTCGCCCTTCTCGACGACCTGGTTGGCGCCCAGCGTGCCGATGAAGACGTAGCGGTCGATGCCGTCACCGCCGGCCAGGCGGTTGCTGCCGTCGAGCGCATAGAGCACGTCCGCACCCGCGCCCGCGGTGATCGCATTGCTGCCCTCGCCGCCGATCAGGACGTCGTCACCGGCGCCGCCGGTCAGGGTATCGTCGCCCGCGCCACCGACCAGCGTCACCGGGGCCGAGCCCACGGTGGCCGCCTTCAGCGTGTTGTGGCCCTCCTCGTCCCAGGCGATGCCGCCGGCGCGCCCGAGGATGATGGTGTCGTTGCCGGCGCCACCGCGCGCACTGACGACCACGCCCGACAGGCGCGAGGCGTCGAAGTTGTCGTCACCCGCGCCGAGATCGACCTCGATGCGCTCGACCCCGGTGTACTCGCGGTAGAACTTCCCGTTGAACTCCACCTGCACCGTGCCGCCCGAGCCGCTGAGCTTCCAGGTCTCGCCGGCGTCGACGGTGTCGACGTAGGTTCGGTCACCCGCGCGCGGGCCCGAGAACAGCGTCAGCACGCCGTTGTTGACCGCCCCGAGGCGAGGCTGGACGACGGGCGCGTCGTAGGCAAGCTCCAGCAGCTTCAGGCTGAAGAGCTTGGCCTGCACGCCCACGGAGAACCAACCCACTCCGATGCGCCCGAAAGCCTTTGCTTTCAGGCTCAGGTCTGCGTCCAGGTCGAACAGGTTAAGCGGCCCGAGCCCTTCATACAGCAGCATCGTCAGCAGCTCGGACGCGCGCACCTTGCCGTCGCCGGTGAAGGTGACCAGGTTCGGGTCGACCTGCCCGTCGGCGTCACGCGGCACGCTCGCGTAGCGGATGTCGTTCAGATCGGCGTCGACACCGATGGCGATCGACCCGCCCACGCCCACCGTCACGACCCCCGCCAGGCTCACCGCGCCGGTGAGGCCGAGTTCGAGGTCGATGCCGAACTCCGGCTTCTCCTTGCCGCCGGTGCCCTGGACGAATGCGCCGTCCTTCATCTGCGGCAGCGAGTAGTCACTGATGTAGAAGCCGTCGAAGATGTCGAGGAAGTTGTCCGTCTCCTGGAATTTCTGGATGCCGTAGGTGTCGAAGCCGAAGGCCAGGTCGACGTAGCCGCGCGCGCTGCCGAAGGCGCCGATGACGATCTGCACCCACGACACCGGCGGGAAGGGCAGCGGAATGCGAGCGAGCTCGACATCGAAGCCGATGCCGAAGTCCAGCAGCGGCAGCTCGTAGGTGAACAGCGTGGCGTTGCCGCCGTTGAACATCTTGGCCCAGTTGCCGATGTCCAGCAGGTAGGGCAGGAACACCAGGCCCGAACGCTCGACGGCGTTGCCGCTGGTCTGGACCCCACCCGAGGCCTGGTCGGCCAGCTTGCCCACGTCGATCGTCAGCTTGTCGAGGATGGAGCTGTCCTCGGGGTTGCCCTCGTCCAGGTCGGCCGCGACGAAGCGGAAGTTCGGCGAGCCGATGTTGTAGAGGCTGCCCAGCGGCACGCCCGACCCGGCGGCGGCCAAGGTGCGCACCATGGCCGGCATGTCGAGCGCGAACTTCACCGCGTCGAGGAAGGCCCAGTCGATCGGCGGCTGGCCCGGATTCTTCAGCTCGTAGACCTTGCTGAGCACGCCGCGCAGCGTCGGGTCCTTGGGCACGATCTGGTCCAGGCCCGGCAGCGGCGTCGTCAGCGCCGCGACGATGTCCCGGAAGGGTTGCACGCCCTTGGCCACCTTGTCGGCGATCGGCAGCAGGAAGTCGAGCACGGCCGAGTTCAGGTCCAGGCGCAGGTTCTCGACGTTGATCGTCGGGAAGTCCACCGCGGCATCACCCAGCGCCCAGTCCCACTGGAAGACCAGGTCGGCCTCGAGCTTAGGCAGCCCGGTGGCCGTCAGGAAGACCTCGAGCTGCAGGTCGGCATCGACCGTGAAGCTCGGCTTCAGCACCGCGAACCCGTCGGCAAGCACCTTGCTCAGCGTCAGGCGGCCCGCCCCGTCGCCCACCAGGTCCAGCGCCAGCTGGCCGGTCAAGGCGCTGGGCTGGTGGCCGGGACGGTTGACGTCGTGGTCGATGTCCTTGACGCCGGCCTCGAAGAACAGCAGTTCGCCGCGTCCCTCGAAAGGCGTGATCCGGTCCAGGTCGGTGGGGTCGCCGTCGAGGTACAAGCCCAGGTCGAGACGGAGCTCGGGTGTGTCCGCGTCGGCATTGACGCCGAGGTAGAAGCCCTCTTCCGACGACAGGCCGAAGGAGAAGTCATAGGCCCAGCCGATGTCGAGGGCGAAGCCGCCGTCGATGTCGAGCGCAAAGCCCGGCAGGTCGAGCTCGAGCGGGATGTCCAGCCCGCCGCCGAGGATGCGACCGCCCAGGTCCATGTCGAAGCGGATCGCATCGACCGCACCCTTCGGGAAGGGCATGCCCTTGACCCAGGTGAGCAGGCGCTTGCCCTGGGCGTCGTAGAAGCCGACGTCGACGTCGGACAGGCCGATGCTGCCGTCGGCGTTCGTGTCCTGCAGGATGCCCAGGCCGGAGAAGGCGTCGAACAGCGTCTGCTGCAGCAACTCCACCGGCTTGCCGGGCACCGGCCGGCCGTCGGCGCCGAGCAGCGCCTGGCGCAGGTCCAGCAGCAGGCCGCCGCGCAGGTCGCCGATCATCGTGCCGACCTCGGCCAGGCGGTTGCCGACGAAGGGCAGGTCGACGTCGAGCGTGCTCTCGAACAGGCTCTGCACCTCGCCCAGGCCGAGGTCGATGCCGTCGAGCACCGGCGTCGGGTCGTACAGCATCTTCAGCAGCGCGTTGTCCATCGACAGCGTGCGCTCGAGGTCCGGCAGTTCGACCAGCAGGGCCGGGTCCTCGCCCTGCCCCTGCCCGATCAACTGCTCGAACAGGGTCTGCAGACCCGCCTTGCCGAGCGTCGGGTCGGTGTAGACGCGCAGGTTGCCCAGCGGCACCTCGCTCTTGGCGAGCGCCAGCATGAAGGGCAGGTCGATGTCGAGCGCGCCCGCGGCCTCCACCACCGGCTTGCCGTCGCGCAAGGCCAGGCGCAAGGCCGCCGGGGCGTTGGTCGATGCCTTGCCGTCCTCGTCGAGGACGATCGTGCCATCCACCACGCCGACCTGGAACGAGCCCGCCCGCAGCTTCAGCTCCACGTCACCGGCGCGCAGGCCCGCGGTCAGCTCCAGGCGGGTGCCCTTGCCGGTGGCGTCATCGAAGTCCAGCAACTGGACCACCGGGGTCCCGGCGGCCGCGCCCGGCAGCGCAATGCCCACGCTCGCCACCATCGACACACCGGCGGACAGCGTGCCCGCGGCCGAGCCGGTGACATCGAACATCTCGGCGAAGGCCGGCGGCAGCTCCAGGTCTGCGCCTGCCAGCGCGAGCAGCGATTCCAGGTTCAGGGTCAGGCCGAAGTCCTCGGCGTGTTGCAGCCCGTAGGCCAGGTCGATGACGAGCAGCTTGCGATCGTTGTCGATCGACAGGTCGAACACCGAGGGATCGATGGCCAGCGCCTCCTCGATCATCCGCTCCGCCTCGTCGAGCGCGGCGGCGGGCGTCGCGCCCGCCTTCTCGATGCGGGCCAGCAGGGTGTCGGCGAAGCCGACGATCTGCTCCAGCGAGCGGTCGATGACCGGGATGGGCTGGGTGTAGAAAGGCTGGCTGGCGAGCGAGGCCTCGACCACGTCGCCCACCATGCGCAGGCCGCCGACGATGTCGGCGAAGCTCAGGCGGCTGACGTCAAGGATGGAGCCGAGGTCGGGCACGACGGCGACGATCTCGTTGCCCTTCAGGCCATGCTTGGTCCGGTCGGCGGCGTCCTTGATGTCGAAGCCCGAGTCCAGGACCAGCTTGAAGTCGCCGATGTCGGCGAAGTCGGGTATGTAGACGCCCAGTTCCAGCCCGCGACCGATGTTGAAGCCCGAGCCGCTGCCGGACTTGATCGTCAGGTCGCGCAGGCGCGCATAGGCCTCGCCGGTGAGGTCGAGCTGCAGGCTGGACAGGCCCTCGGTGAACAATTGACCGATCTCGAAGCGCGCGCCGCCCGGCGCATCGGGTGTGCGGTCCAGCGTCACGCGGGCCTTGCCGGCGATGTGCAGGCCCGAGCCGGTGCCGGCGCCGCCCGCGGTCATGCCCAGGAAGCCGAGCTGTGCGTTGACCGCCAAGTCGGCGACATCGGCCGCGATGCTGGCGTCGAGCCTGAAGTTGTCGACCGCCACGGCAGGCGCGCTCCCGCCGAGCATCACCACCAGGTCCAGGTCCGTGCCGATCGTGAAGCCCAGCTTCGCCTTCGCCTCGGTGGACAGCGACAGGTCACCCGAACCGAGGGCGAAGTCGATCGGCAGTTCCACCGGCGTCAAGGTCGTGCCGAGCGACACCGGCACGACGAGCTCGCTGGTCAGGGCGTTGTAGCTCGCCCGGCGGTCGCCGAGCAGGCCGGAGCGGTTCAGCGCGTCGACGAACTCGCCGACCGTGCGGATGCGCTCGCGCTTCTTGTGCACCTCGTAGCCGAGAGCGCTGTCGGCCTTGCGGAACGACGCGCCGACGGTGAGCGTGCTGCCGTCCTGCGACACCTCCAGGATCGGCAGCGGCTGGCCGCCGATGGTGACGAAGTAGCCGACCATGGACGCAGAGAACTGTCCGGGCTGCCCCAGGATCTCGTTGCCGTCCGCCTGGACGCTCGCCGTGCCACGCGCGGCAGCCTTCTCGCCGGGCAGGGGCACCCAGGGCTTGATCGGGCGCATGAAGTCGATCTTGTCGACGACCTCGGTGCGGAAGACGTCGGCCACGTTGAGCACCTCGCTCAAGGCGGTGTCGAGCAGCGGGATGTCACCCAGGCCGAGCGCGTCGAGGTCGACGGTGTCGAGCACCTTCAGCATGTCCGGCAGCGCGAAGAGGATGTCCTCGATGCGGATCTTGGTGAAGTTGGTCAGGACCTCCATGCCTTCGGTCGTGACCGCGAGCGTGCCGGCGAACGGGTCGCCGTCCACACGCACCGTCGGCACGGTGGCGCCGCCGACCAGGTCGAGGCCGGCCACGGACGCGTACAGCGGAAGTTCAACCTGCAAGCGGTTGACCCCCGGCTCGAAGGCCAGGACACCGTCCTTGAAGCTGACCGAGCCACCAATGTCACCGCGCAGCTTGCCGCGCTTGAAGTCCGCACCCGTGTCGTCCTTGCCGGCACGGCCGATGCTGACGTCCACCGGGCCCAGGGTCGCCGCGAGCACGACATCGTCGGCCGCCAGGCTGCCCTGGAAGCCGAGCTCGTCGAGCCTGAAGTCGGCCTTCAGACCGTCGGTCCAGTCCAGCGCGAAGCCGAAGTCGACTTCGGCCTGGAACAGCGCCTGCACGTCCAGCCGTGCGTCGAAGGCCAGCCCGATGTCGGCGAAACCGGCATCGAGCTCGATCGGCAGCAGGTCGGTGCCGAGCTTGACCGAGCCCTTGAATCCGAAGTCCAGCCCGCTCTCGTCGAGGCTGAAGGTCAGCCCCGCGGTGACGCCCGCCTTCGGCGCCCAGTGCTGGTCCAGGTAGGCCTGCAGGCCGCGCATCGTGGGCACACCGAGCGCCGAATACGTGGGCTTGGGCAAGCCCAGCGGCGACACCCACTCGCTGTCGCGGTAGGTGTTGATGTAGTGCTGGACGTGGTCACCGATGCTCACCAGCGGCGACAGGTTCAGCACGTCGTCCAGGCTCTTGTCGAGCACCGGCAGCTTCTCACCGGCCTGCAGCTGCTCGCGCAAGTCCACCAGGCCGTCGGACAAGCCGACAAGCTGCGAGCCAAGCACGTTGTCGAGCGAGACGTCGAGGTTGGTCAGCGAGAAGCGCGTGGCATCGCTGGCGTCGTCGAAGTCCAGGCGGAGTTCGGCTCCACCGACCGACAGCGTCTGGTCCACCGGGGCGCCGGTGCGGTTCATCTCGAGCGCCACCTCACCGTAGAGCGCCACCCCATCCAGCCCGGGCACGGGCAGTGAGGCCGTCGCCGCGAGCGACAGCGCAAAGCCCTCGCCCGGCAGCAACAGCGCGACGCTTCCGTCGAGCAGGCCCAGGGTCTGGCCGGCGACATGGGCCGTGGCGGTCAGCCCTGTTCCGGCCAGCTCGATGCCTGCGGACGACTGGCGGAAGGCGAAGCTGCCGCCAGCCGTGAAGAAGGCCGGCGCATCGGGCGCCGCCGGGTCGGCGAGCGCGATGCTGAGCGTGCCGCCGGCCTCGATGCTCGGGCCGTCGAAGTCCAGCGTGGCCACGGTCTGGCCGCGCAACTTGACAGGCGTGGCGCCGCCGGCGCGGCCATCGCCGTCGAGGTCGCCGCGGGTGAAATCGACCACCGAGCCGGCAAGCGCGCCCGCGGACGGACCGACGTTCAGCGCCAGCGACAGATCGCCCGCCTCCAGCGTCAGGCCGGCGATGCCGGCCAGCCCGGTGCGCTCGGCGCCTGCGCGCAGGCCCACGAAGGAGCCGGCGCCACTGGCGTCTTCCAGCACCATCAGGCCGACCTGTCCGCCCTCGAAGAAGACGCCGACGAAGTCTTCGTCGCTGCGCACGTCCGTGCCGAAGCGCACGTCGACGTCACGCGCCGACAGGGTGCTCGCCGTCATCGTCCGGGTGCTGCGGTTCTTGTCCTCGTCGACCGTGGTCACGCTGCGCGTGCCCAGGCGCGCGAGGGCGAAGGTGCCCTGCATCAGCGCGAACTCGCCGATGCCGATCTCGGCGTCCAAGGTGACCGAGGCATAGGCGCCGCCCGCAGCAGCGTAATCCAGTGTCACCGCAGCGTCGGCGCTGCCGGCGGGCTTGCCGGTGCGCACGGCCAGGGCGCGGTTCACCGCCTGGGTGCCGCTGCCGGTCGTCCCCATCTCGAGCACGGTCTGGTTGGGGTTCGAGCCGACCGCCCCGAAGGCGAGGTTCATCTCGACGCCGATGCGCTTGGCCTTGATGACGAGATCGTCCGCGCTCAGGCCGAGGTCCTCGGCATCGAGCGCCACCTCGTCGACGTCGGCCTTCAGCGCGAGCCAGGAGCGGGTGTCACCCTCGGCGGCGTCGGCCGGCTTCAGGAGCGCCAGACCCAGGTCGAGCCCGGTCACGTCGATGCCCTGGATCGAGGCCGACACATCGGCCGCGCCGATGTACAGCCCGGTGGTGTGCACGGTCTGGCTGCCGACCAGGACGTCGCGGTCCTGCTTGGACACGAGCACCGTGCCGCTGGCGCTGAAGACGCCGCCCACTTCGATGAGCATCGTGCCGCCGACCTCGAGCACCTCGCCGCGGAAATCGATGACCGCGGCCGGGCTGTCACCCGCCTGCAGCGTGAGCTTGCGCGCGCCGCTCCAATCCAGCGTCGTGCGGTTGGCGCTGCCGTCGGCTGCGCTGCCCAGGCCGACGTTGGCAGCGAACATCACGTTCGAGCCCGACAGCGTGACCCCCAGGGCCTGCGTGCCGAGGATGGCCACCGAATCGGCCTGCCCGCGCACCGACAGCCAGCTGCGCGCGTCACCCGGCGCATCAGCCTGCGCCAGCACGAGGCCGAAGTCCAGCCCCGTCATCGCCACGCCGATCGCGTCAGCACCCGAGGAGGTCGCCAGACGCGCCGAGACGTCGGCGCCGGTCAGCACCATCAGGCGCGAGTCCACAGTGCCGCCCTCGGTCAGGGTGACGGTCTGGCGGTACTGCTCGAAGCCCAGCGTGCCGCCGAGCGAGAGGAAGTCGCCGACCCGGACATCGACCGTGCCGTAGGCGCGCACGGCCTCACCGCGCTGGCCGTCCATCCGCAGCGTCAGGCTGCTGTCGGGCCCGGTGCGGACATCGACCGGGTCGACCTTGAAGTCGATCACGTGGGTGTCCGGGTCCAGGCCCGTGGCCAGGCCGTGGACGGCGTTGACCTCGACGAAGAAGTCGGTCGCCGACAGCGTGAGCATCGGCACGCCGACGACCTCCACGGCCGCCGCACGGGCGGTCAGCGCCGTCCAGGTCACGCCCTGCAGCGACTGGTCGGCTGCGTCCTGCGCGCCCGCCTGGGCGTAGAAGATCCCAAGCGCCAGGTCAACGTCGCCCAGCGACAGGCCGATGGCGTCCGCGTTCGGCGTGTCCTGGGCGTCGATCGCACCGTCGCCATTGCTGTCGACGCGGTAGGGCCCGTCGAGGCCGACGAAGGCCTCGACATCGGCCGCGCCGATGGTCAGCACATCCGCGTTCACGGTGCTGCCGTCGGCCAGCGTCACCTCGGTGACGCGCTTCTCGAAGGCCGCCGAACCGCTGACGTGGACGTAGTCGTCGATGGCGATCTTCACGTCCGCCACGACGCGCAGCACCTCGCCGTCGGCGCCGTCCAGGCTCATGCGCCGCTGCGCATCGGGGCCGGTGACGACGTCGAGCCCGGTGCGGGCGAAATCGAGCACCGCGGCACCTTCACGGTCCACCAGGTTGACCTCGAGACCGACGTTCGTGACCTCCAGCGTCAGCGTGTCCACGCCCACCAGGCGCGCCGCGCCGGCTTCGGCCTCGAGGCCGATGCGGGTGGGCATCGGCGACGCGGCGGTGGCCAGCGTGGTCGCGTACAGCCCCGCGCCCGCGGCCGCGGCGAGCAGGCGCTCGCCCGGCGCGTCCAGCGCGACCGAGCTCCACTGCCGGCCCTGCGTGCCCATGACCAGACGCCAGTTGGCGCCGCCATTGCTCGAGACCCAGATGCCGCCCTGGGCTCCACGTGCCGCTGCGGCGATCTGTTGACCGTCGGCCGACACCGCTACCGCAGCCCAGTCGCGCGCCGTCTCCACGGCCTGCCACTGCCAATCCGGCACCGTGGTGTCGGCGACGAAGATCCGGCCGTTGGCGGCCGCGGCCACCAGCCGCTGGCCGGAGGCGTCGGCCGCGACCGCGGCCCAGGCGACGTTGCGCGGCGCGTTGCGCGTGATGTCCTCCCAGGCGAAGGTGCCGGCATCGGCGACCTGGGCCCGGAACAGGCCACCCTGCGCACCGCCGAAGGTCTGCGGGCCCGCCGCGGCGAACAAGCCGCTGGTGCCGGCCGCCTCGTCGATGGCGTAGCCCGCGACCGCCGCCCAGTTGGCATTGACCATGCCCTGCGACGCGCGGTTGACGAAGGGGCTGGCCGCGGCGTCGCCGGAGGCCTGCACCGCGCCCTGCAGGGGCACGAACTCGGCTGCACGGGCCAGGGTGACTGAACCGGATGCGGCGGTATCAGAGGTTGCCAGCGTGAAGCGCGCATCGGGTGCCTGCCCGTAGATCGTCAGCACCGCGCCCGACAGCTTCGGCACGACGGTCAGGCCATCTGCCGGCAGCTTCGCGGCCTTGAGGCTGGCCAGTTCATCGGCGACCTTCTTGTACTTGGCCTTGGCGTCGGCCGAGAGGACAGTGCTCTCCCAGGTGGCGATCTGCGCGTCGGTCAGCGCCTTGCCAAAGATGTTGGTCCCGGTGTAGTAGGCGGCCGTCAAGTCGTAGCTGCCGTCGTCGTAGATCTCCATGTAGGGGAACTTGCCGGTCTTGCGCACCTCGGCGAGCACGGCGCGGTGGTACTCCACCTGCTTGGCGGCGATCTTGTCCGCCTGCTGACGCGGCTGGTCGAGCAGGTCGAAGAGCCGGCGCGCGACATTGCTGCGCACCTGCTCGGCGCTGGCCGTGCCGCCGGTGCCGTCGCCGTTGACGGTCAGGTCGTTCGCGGTCACCGTGTAGACGATCGGCTTGGTCGAGATGCCCGACAGCGTGACGGTGTCGCCGGCCAGCCAGTTGCCGGTGACAGCGAGCGCGTCGGTCTGGCGACCGGCCGGCGAGCCGGCGTCGGCGACGCGCACGCGGTTGGCGACCGAGTCGGTGGTCGAGGTGATCGTCGACCACCCTCCCCCCTGGGCTACCGCCGTGCGGGCCTGCAGCGCGATCGTGGCGCCCGAGGCCGTGGCGATGGCGCGCGAGCCCGAGGCCTTGTTGATCAGCTCGGAGAGCTTCTTCGCCACATTCGCGGGCACATACTGACTACCGCCATCGGGGCCGAATGCAGCGTAACTGCCGGCGGCATAGAAGTCCGCGCGCTTCACCGTGTAGCGGATGTCCTGGTCCGCCAGGCCGCGCAGGCGGATCTCGGTGCCGTTGTAGAAGCGGCCCTCGACCACCAGCGTGCCCAGGCCGTTCTTGCCCGAGGCCTCGGCCACGCTCGACAGCGCGCCCGCGCCGATGACCTGGGTCACGAGCCCGTACCAACCCCCGCCCTGCTCCACGGCCGTCTTCGCCTGCAGGGTGACGATGGCGCCGCTGCCGCCGGCCGCCGCATTGCCGCCCGGCGCCGAGTTAATCAAAGAACGCAACTTTGCCGCAATATTGGCCTGGGCCTGCTCCGTGCTGGCGCGGATGAAGGACCCCTTGCCATCGGCCGACAGGTCGGCCGCCAGCACCCGGTAGACCAGCACGGTGTCGGACAGGCCCGAGATCAGGATGGTCGAGCCGACCGCGTAGGTGCCCGAGACGACCAGCGTGTCGAGCTCGCGCCGGCCGGCCACGTCCACCGCCACCACCTGCCCGTCGGCCAGCACGGCCACGTCGGTGTAGGCGTCGCTGCGCGCGCCCGACAGGGCCCAGGTCAGTCCGCCGTCGGTCGAGACCACGACCGGGCCGCCTTCGACCGTGGCTGCGATCGTCTTGCCGTCGGGCGAGACGCTCACGGCCTCGTAGTTCAGGCCCTTGGGCGCCGTCGTCGGCGCCCAGGTGACGCCTCCATCGGTGGAGCGCCAGACCCCTGCCGAGGTCGAGCCGGGCTGCTGCGCGGCCACGGCCACCTGCACGGTGGGAGAGACCGCCACGTCGCGCCAGGCCAGCGCCTGCTCGAGCACCGGCTTGACGACCTCGCGCTCATTGGCGAGCACAAGCGCGAACTCCAGGTCGGCGAGCGAGAAGCCCACCGCGTCGTCGCCCGGGGTGTCGTTGCTGTCGATGTCACCATCGCCGTCGCTGTCGACCAGCGGGCCGCCGTTCAAGCCGGCGAAGGCCTGCAGGTCGGTGCCGCCCACGGTCAGCACGTCGTGGCTGACGGTACCGCCGTCGGACAACGCGAGTTCGCGCGTGGACTTCTCGAAGCCCAGCGAGCCGCCGACATAGAAGAACTCGCCGACGCGGATCTCGACGTCGCCCACGGCGCGCAGCAAGGCGCCGCGGTCACCCTGGACGTCCAGGCGGTGGGTCAAGCTGGCGCCGGTGAGCGGGTTCGTGCCGACGACCACGTCCTGCGGCGTGGCCTTGAAGTCGATGACCTTGCGCACCGGGTCCAGCGTGTCGGGCAGACCGAAGACCTGGTTGGCCTCGACCTGCAAGCGCTTGACCGAGAGGTCGATCTCGGGTCCGCCGATGAACTCGATCGCCTGCGCGCCGGCCTCCAGGCCGAGCCAGGTCACGCCCGCGAGCCCGGCCGGCGCCGCGCCGCGCGGCGTCATGATCGCGAGCGCGAAATCGGCGTCTTCGAGCGAGAAGCCGCGCGCCGCGGCGTTGGGCGTGTCGGCGGCCGTGATCCGGCCGTCGGCATTGCTGTCGACGAGGTAGGGCCCGTCCACACCGGCGAAGACGTTCAAGCCGTCGCCGCCGAAGCTCAGCGCGTCGACAACCACCGACTGCCCGTCGGCGAGCTTGACGGTCGTGCTGTACTTCTCGAAACCCAGCATGCCACGGGCATGGACGAAACCGCCGACGCCGAGCTCGAACTCGCCCGAGGCGCGGATGGATTCGCCGCGCTGGCCGTCCAGGTCCAGCGTGCGCGTCGTCCGGTAGCCGGTCGAGACCTCGAAAGGCTGGGCCTTGAAGTCGATGACCTGCAGACGCTCGTCGCTGCCGGCCAGCGGCTGGTTCACGAGGTTGATGCCGACATCGATGTGGCGCGCCGCGGCCGTGACCTCGGGCACGCCGACGAGCGCGACCTCGCTCGCGCTGGCTTCCAGCGCCAGCCACTCGCGGTCGCTGGCCTTGTCCCAGGCCAGCACGAGGCCGAACTCGCCGCCGTTGGCGGTCAGGCCGATGGCGTCCGGGTTCGCCTCGTCGCGCAGGTCGACCACGCCATCGCCGTTGGTGTCGATCCGGTAAGGACCGTTGACGCCGACGAACAGGTTCAGGTCGGTGCCGCCGATGGACAGCATCTCGGTGGCCACGGTGCTGCCGTCGGCGAGCTTGAACCCGGGCGCCGACTTCTCGACCGCCAGCGTGCCGCTGGCGTGGAAGAAGCCGGCGACGTCGATCTCCATGCCGCCGGCGGCGCGGATCAGCTGGCCGCGCTCGCCGTCCAGCGTCAGCTGCAGGCTCTTGCCGGTGCCGGTGGCCACCGTCACCGCGCCGCTGACCTCTTGGCCGTTCACGGTCCGCGGGCCGAAGTCGATGACCTTGCTGTCGGCCTCCTCCGCGTCGAACCCGTGCGCCAGGTTGATGTCCAGCCCCAGCGAGTGGACCTTGAGCGTGATGTCGTCGGGCAGGCCGATCAGCGTGTCGACGCGCTCGATGCTGCCGGTCAGCGCCGTCCAGCGCTTGCCGGCATAGGCGGTCTCGTCCTCCTGCGCCTGGAACAGCGCCAGCGCGAACTCCACGCCGCTGACGCCCAGGCCGCGGGCGTCGGGGTTGATCTCGGTGTCCTCGACCTTGCCGTCGAGGTTCAGGTCCTTGCGGTAGGGGCCGATGCCGACGAAGGCGCTGAGGTCGGTGCCGCCGATGCTGATCAGCTCGGTGTCGACGCTGCTGCCGTCGGCCAGCGTCACGGTCTGCGAGCGGCGCTCGAAGCCGAGCGAGCCCTCGACCTCGAAGAAGTCGCCCACGCGCAGTTCAACGTCGCCGGTGGCGCGCACGTACTGGCCGAGCCGGCCGTCGTGGTCGAGCGCGATCGTGCTGTTCGGTCCGTTGAGGACCTGGATCTTGCGCTGGCCGTCGCCGCCGGCGAAGTCGATGACCTTCGCATCCGCATCGGTGCCGGCGGGAACGCCGGCGACGAGGTTGATGTCGAGGCCGAGGTTGGTGACCTTGAGCGTGACGTCCTGCAGGCCGACGAACTCGACCCGCCCGGCCGTGGCGGTGGCCGCGGCCCACTTCAGGTCGGCCGCCTGGGTCTGTCCCGGCTTCGGCGCGAACAGCGCCAGGCCGAAGTCGACGTCTTCCATCACCAAGCCGAAGGCGCGCGGGTTGGTCGACTCGGGCGTGCCGTCGAAGTCGGCATCGATCCAGTACGGGCCGTTCAGGCCGGCGTAGGCGTTCAGGTTCTTGCCGCCGAAGGCCAGCATGTCGGCGCGCACCGCGCTGCCGTCGGCCAGGACGACGTCGCGCGTGGACTTCTCGAGTCCGACCGAGCCCCGCACGTAGACGAAGTCGGCGATCTGCACGTCGATGTCGGCCGAGGCCCGGATCAGGGTGCCCAGGCCGCCGTCGAACCCGATGGTGCGGGACGTCGACGCGCCGGTGGCGATGGCGAGCGGGGCGTTCTTGTAGTCGAGCACGGTGTCGCCGGCCGTGCCGGCGTTGACCTGCACCGACAGGCGCCGCGCCTGCGCCTCGATCAGCGGCAGGCCGAAGTCCTCGGCCGTCTTCGACGTCGCGTCGACGCTGACCCAGGAACGCGGGCGCGCGGTGCTGCCCTGCGGCAGCTTCTCGAACACCATCGCCATGCCGAGGCCGACGCCGGTCAGCTCGAAGCCGGCGGCGCTGGCGTTCGGCGTCTCGTCGTCGAGCTGGCCGTCGTGGTCGGTGTCCAGGCGGTAGGGCCCGTTCAGGCCGGCGAAGGCGAACAGGTCCTCGCCGCCGATCAGCCAGCGGCGCGCCTGCACGGTGGTGCCGTCGGACAGGCGCACCTGCGCGTCGGCGTTGCGCAGGTCGAAGCGGCCGTCGACGGTCAGGAAGTCCACTGCGGTGACCGTCATGCCCACCGAGTAGCTGCGCGCGGTACCGAAGTAGTCGGCGTTGAAGAACATGCCCAGGCGGTCGGCGTCGGCCCGGCTGTGGGCCTGGATGTCGACCAGCTCGGCCAGCGGCCGGGTGACGGCCTGGACCGCGAGCACGCCCGCGGTCGCGTCGTCGACCTGCAGCAGGCGCGAGCCGTCGCCAAAGCCGAACAGGCCGCGGCCCTCGGTGAAGCGGCCGGTGATCGTGCCGGCGCTGACCAGGGCGTAGCGCTGCGCCAGCTCCGGCAGGTAGCCGGGCTCGACAACGACCTCGACCGTCTCGGTGTCGACGATCTCGGTGCCCATCACAGGCTGGCGCAGGCGCACGTCGAGCGCGGCGTCCGCCTCGAGCTTCAGCGTCCCGGTGACTTCGAGCCGGTCATGTCCCTGGGTGCCAGACCGGCTGAGCGTGAGCGCCAGCGTCTGGCCCGCAGCCACGGTCTGGTTGCCCTCGATGCGCAACAAGCCCGGCGAGGTGCCGCGGCCGATGGTGCCGGCGGCATCGAGCTGGCCGTTGGCGTCGACGATGCGCAGACCGTCGGCCGCGCGAACGATCACGTCACCGCTGGTCAAGAAACGGGCAGCATCGAGCTTGTCGACCGTCGTCGCCGACTGCAGGATGACCGCCCCTGTGCCCGAGCGCACGTCGTCGCCGAGCACGATCTTCGACGCCGCGCCGCGCGCGGTGATCGTCACCGTGCCGACGCCGCCCGTGACCACCGGCGCCTGCACGAGGCTGCGCACGGTGGCGCTCGTGGCCTCGGAGCCGGCCACCAGCGACAGATCACCGTCGCCGGTGCTGCGCAGGCCGTTCAGGCTGGTGGTGATCGAGGCCGCCGCTGGCGCCGCGGCCGAGGCCACGGACACCGTCACGAGGCCGATATCCACACTGTCGCGCTCGGCCAGGCGAATGCTGGCACCGGCCTGCGCCGCGAGCCTGGCCACCGCGAGCTCCAGCGCGTTGGCCGCGCGTGCACCGTCCACCGCCACCAGGCCCCCGGGACGCAGCGCACCGCCGATGTCTTCGCTGGCCTGCAGCAGCAGGCTGGCGGCCGTCACGTCCGGGCCACCGCTGTCGTCGCTCCCGTCGGCGTCGGCGATCGAGCCGCCGGCGGCGATCACCGCCACGGCACCCGTCCCGGCGAGCACCTCCGACAGCAGCACGCCCCCCGCCAGACCCTGGCCGGCGGCCAGGCGCACGTCGCCGCCCGGCGCCGTGGTGCCGGTGCTGCGCACACGCGTGCCGGCGGCCTGTGTCAGGTCGCGCGCGGCGACGATGTCGATCGTGCCACCGGCGCTGTCCACCGCGCCGGCCCCCGCGGCCTGGCTGAACGAGCCACCCCGGGCCGCGACGCTGATGGCACCGCCCTCGGTGCTCAGGCCGCCCGCGCCCGTGACCTCGATGTCACCCCCGGCGTCGAGCAGCAGGTCACCGCTGCCGCGTGCGACGAGGCCACTGCCCGCCACCGTGACCGAGCCTGCGGCGCGCAGCAGCAGGCCGCCGGCCGAGGCCTGGGCGTCCAGCGTGATGCGCCCGCCGGCGGCGCTGGCGATGCGCAGCGCATCGGGCGCCGCCGCTCCGGTGGCGGCCAGGCCGATGCTGCCGCCCTGCGCCGCCAGGGACAGCGTCCCGGCGACGAGGTCGGCCCCCACACCGGCGGTACCGATGATCGAACCCGAGGTGGTCTGCAGCCGCAGGCCGCGCGTGGCATCGGCCTGGCGCAGCTCGAGACCGCCCAGGCGCAGGTCGCCGGCGGTCTCGACCAGGTAGGCCGAGCCGTCGAGCGTGCCCGACAGGCTGCCGCCCGCGCCCAGCAGGTCGATCTGCAGCGCGGTCGCGGCGTCGCCCAGGCGGGCGCCACTGCCGGTGGCCGTGTGCAGGACGATCTGTCCGGCGCTGATGGGCGCGGCCGTGGCGGTGTCGCGCACCACGTCCAGGCGCGAGGACAGCGTCGCGCGGGCTGCGGCGTCGATCGCCGCCCCCAGCACGACGGTGCCCTGGCGGCCACCGGCGTCGATCTCGACGCGCGCACCGCCGCCCTGCGCCGTGACCGCGCCGTCGACGCGCACGGCCACCCCGCTGGCCGTCGCGGCATTGGCCAGCGTGCGCAGTGCGATGTCGCCGGACGTTGCCGACAAGCCCTGCAGCGTCAGCGAGCCGTCCCACAGGTTGTCGACGCGCAGATCGCCGCCGGCCTGGGCCTGCAGCGTCGCCGCAGCGACGGCCAGAGCGGGTGCCGGCAGGGCGCCCGACGCCAGCACCGAGCGCGAGGACACCTCGCCCCCGGCCTGCAGCACCAGCGCCCCGGCACGGACGAGGGCCGCATCGCGAGCCGCGGCGTCGGCCGAGGCCGACACCGCGGGCCCGGCCGGCACCACCCGCGACACGGGCAGGCCGCGGATGTCGGTGGCAGCCGTCAGCCGCACCGCACCCGTGCTGACGATGGGTGCCGTGACGGCGAGCGCCCCGCCCGCGACCGTCACGTCCACATCGGCCGCGCCGGCCTGGATGCCGGCGACCCACAGGTCACCGCCTGCGGCACGCTCGCGTAGCGCCACCGGGCCGGCCGCCTGCGCGACGCTGACGCTGCGCACGTCGGTGCGCAGGTCGATGGCGCCGCCGGCCTTGAGCCACAGATCGCCGCCGGCAAGCACGCCGGCGCTGTCGAGCATCGCGATGCCCGAGGCCGCGACCAGGCTCACCGTCGAGCGCGCGGCGCCGTCGAAGGCGCCGAGCTGC
Source organism: uncultured beta proteobacterium (assembly GCA_903876715.1). Classification (GTDB taxonomy): domain Bacteria; phylum Pseudomonadota; class Gammaproteobacteria; order Burkholderiales; family Burkholderiaceae_C; genus Rubrivivax. The sequence goes on along the minus strand of CAIRBF010000271.1, from coordinate 3,036 downwards.
AGGTTGCCCGCGGTGTCGAAATCGAACGCGCCCGCGCCGACACCGGCCTGCACGAGGCGCGTTGCCGCCGTCGACAGGTTCTTCACCCGGACGTCGCCCGAGCCCTGCGAGCGCAGGCGCAACTCGCCCGAGGTGTCGATCAGCGCCACCGCCCCTGCGGCGCCGGTGATCGCACCTTGGGCGTCGATGGACAGCCGGCCCGCGCCCAGCGCCAGCGGCACGGCGTCGCCGTTCGCGTCGCGAGGGTCCAGAAGCACGTTGCCGCCAGCGGTGATCGACAGATCCATGCCTGCCGCCGGCACCCCGGCCACCGTGACCGTGCCACCGGCCTCGATGGACAGCGCGGCCAGCGCCAGCGAGGTCGCCTCGATGCGGACACGGCCGGTAGCGGCGATGCTGAGCGTGCCGCCTGTGGCTGCGCCGAGCTGGTCGAGCAGCTGGTCGTCGACCACGAGGTCGCCCGAGACCAGCAACGGCGCCGCGCCCGGCCAGCGCGTGGCCGTGGCGCCAACGCTGCTCGGGCGTACCAACGGCGCCGATGCCGTGGCCTCGACGGTGGTGTTTACACCCAGACCCGACGCCGTGCGCACCGTCAGCGTCAGGCTCGTGGGCAGGGGCGAGCCCACAGGCGCCTTCCAGGCGAGGGCGCCGGGGCGGCCCAGGAAGCGGGCCAGGGTCTGCGCGTCGCCGCTCAGAACCAGACGGCGCGCGTCGGTGGCGGCATGGCCGGAGGGCACGATCGTCACGCCGGCCGCGCCGACACGCTCCAGGACACCGGCGCTGCCCGCGGGGATCTCAAGGATGACGGTCAGCGGCCCGACGGCAGCGCTGGCCACGCCGATCGGCGAGGCGCCGAGGCCGATCGTGCCGTCAGCCGCCACCGTGACGGCGACGGGCAGCGCGACGCGCGGCGCATCCTGGACCTCGGGCACCGCCTGCGGCACCGGGAAGGTGATGTCGGTAGTCAGACCCGAGCGCGCGCCCGAGACGGGCTCGCTCAGCGTCAGGCTCAGCACACGCGACGTGCTGGCACTGTCGGCCGGCGTGTAGAGCAGCGAAGCGCCCGTCACCGTGCGCAGCCAGTCGTACAGGTCTGCGGGCTTGCCCGAGACGGTGAGGTCGGCAGTACCGCCGCCGCTGACGACGCTGACCCGGGCGCTGCCGGTGGTCGCGAGCGTGCCCGCGTCCACCTGCAGGCGCAACTGGTGCGTGCGCTCGGCCTGGGTGCTGTCGATATTGAACGCCGACCCGCCGCTGGCCGTCGGAATGAACAGCGCCGAAGCGCTGCCCGCCTTGGCCGGCAGTGCACTCGCGAAGGAGCTGATGTGCGCGAACGGTGCGCGCTGGAAGGTGCGGGCCAGGGTGGCCCAGGCCTTGCTTTCGGTGGCCAGGACGCCACCGACTTCGCGGATCGTCAAGCGCAGTGCGGCGTCCCGGTCGGTGGTCAGGACCAGACCGCCCGCGTTGATCCAGGCATCGATTGCATCGGCGCTGCCACTGACCTGGAGCACGGCGGTGTCGTCACCCTGGGGCGTCACGGTGACGCCAGCGGCCGGCTTGGCGGTGAGCACGCCGGCTTCCGCGCGCACGGTCAGCTCCAGCGGGTAATTGCCGCTGTAGACGATGCGGTCGGTGCCCAGGCGCAGCGGCGTCGGCGCGCCGCTGACGACGGTCGTGCCGTAAGGCAGCGTCAAGCGCGGCGCCGCCTGGCGGCCCACCGGGCCCGAGGCGTCGTACACCAGGGCGACATCGGCGCTCTGGGTGTTGACCTGCCCGACGGTGTCATTCACCTGCACCCGCAGCGTGGCCTGCCCGAGGTACTTGCCAGCGAGCACCGGCATGCGGAGGAACACGCCCTGGTCCACCAGCGCCGCGCGGATCAGTGCCGGGGCCCCAGTCAGCGTGAGCAGGTTCCCGCCGTTGCCTGTGACAGTCATGCCCGTGAAGGGGCCGTTGGCCGACACGCTGCCCGCGGCGTTGTCTTCATCGGTGACGTCGAACCCCTCCGGGATCAGAACCGTCAACGACACGGAGACCGTGCCACCGAGCCCCGACAGCCACTGGGCAGGCATGCGGAAGGCCTGCGCCTGCGCGCCCTGCCCCAGGTCAGACAGATCGACGGTCTGCGGCACCGCGAGGGTGCCCGAGAAATCGCCCGACAGCGCGCCGAGCACTTCGAAGGGCAAGGCCTGCGAGACGTTGCGCGCCGCGCCGTCGGTCAGGCGCAGACGCAGTTGGGCATCGGCGGACCCGCCCGGCGACAGCCCCTTCAGGCCGACGGCCTGGGTGGCGAGGTAGGCGTTGAGCGCCTGCGCCGTGCCTGTCAGCGTGCCCGAGGCGCCGTCGGCGCCGAGCGCCACCACCACCCCGTTGCCACCGGTGCCGAGCGTGAGCGTGCTGCTTTCGCCACGGACGGCGGGGCTGGCCGCCGGCCCCGTCAGCAACAGCGACAGCGTGAGCAGGCCCGTGCCCGAGAGCTGGGCGACCACCGGCACGGCCTGGCCGTGGACGACCGAGGAACTCAACGTGACCGCGTCGATGACCGGCGCGGCGCTGACCTCGGAGGCGATCAGCGTGATGCTGCCGTTGACCGTCGCATTGCCCTTGACGACATTGACCTGGAGTTTGCCGCCCGCACCCTGGTAGCTCAGGCCCGTGGCCGAGTTCAGGTAGTCGTCGATCTTGTCCGCGGAGCCCGTGATCGTGATCTGGCCGTTGCTGCGGCTGATCGTGAGCCCGCTGGCGTCCGCGGCGGTGAGCGCGCCGCGGTCGACGCTCAGGCGCACCGTGAAGGGCACCGTCGGTTCGGACATCACCGACGGCAGCAGGGCCGAGGACGGGACCGGGTCCTGAACCACCCCGTCCGGCCGCGTCCAGCGGACCTTGAAGAAGTCCTGACCACTCCCTTCCTTGTGCAGGACCTGGAAGTAGTACTTCCGGCCCGCCTCGAGCGGGATCTTGGCCGAGGTCTGGCTGAGGTTGCTGGTGTAGCTGCTGCTGACGCCCTGGAGGAAGGCGATCTCACGCAGATTGGCC